>JAPXSN010000007.1:0-39291 GCA_033813015.1 Clostridia bacterium
GACTTGAAGGCAAGCGCGCTGATCATACCGAGCAGAACGAGGAAGATCAGGATGCCCGCGTTCCAGCTGTCGCTGAGCACGGCGACGACGCTGTTGTCGACCACGGCGTGCACGGTACCCTCCAGGTTGAAGTTGGCGGCGAAGAGGCCGCCGACGACCACGCCCGCGAACAGGGAGGAATAGACCTCCTTGGTAATGAGAGCAAGCGCGATGGCAACGATGGGCGGCACCAGCGACCAGAAGCTGTTGACGAATACGTTGCCATCCTCTCCTTCCTGCGCGGCAAAAGCCGTAGCGGCAACGAGGACGGCTGCGAGGACAAGCACGAAAACAAGCGCTTTCCTCTTGAAGGATAGTTGTTTCATACGATGCCTCCTGTTTTTTGTGACGAGGGACTCTCGCCTTATGTTTTTCCCGTGGGGGAAAATGAGTCAAATTTCTGAAGATTATTAGGTTATGAAGAGTTGTTATCAGTCTATCAAACAAAGCATGAAATGTAAACAGAGTGTGAAACATTTCTCCGCCAAAATGAGCAATATATTAAACGCGATATATTGCCTTCATACTTCAAAAACCGAAAAAACGTAAAAATTCTGCAAGTTGCGCAACTATTACCTTGAAAATACGGCGAGCAGCGCGCGCCCGTGGCGCGCTTCACGGCGTTTTCTTTATTGCGCGCTTTTATCGGCTATAACCCCGCCGATATACGCGCCGGACCGGTTGACGGGTGTTTTTGCGGCTGGCTTTGCCGTCTTTGCGAAGGCGGTCTGCATATTCATTTTTTGTTTTTGATAAACTAAGGCCAGCGCAAGCGCACTACTGAAAAGGAAAAGCGCCATGTTGGACTATTTTAAAAAAATACTCAGGCAACTGAAGATCAAAAAGGAAGCGGAGCAGCAGGAACAAGCTCAGGCGGCGCCCGCTCCCTGCGGTTTTGACGCTTCGCTGGATCAAACCCTCGCACTTTTCAGACAGCGGCTGGGGAACAGCTCGGATATCGTCATCAAGGAGTTCCAGATCGACGGGATCAGGGGACCGCGCTGCGCGCTTATCCTGATAGACGGCTTGGTCGATCAGGAGAATGTCAATTTAAGCATACTCAAGCCCATGATGTATGAGGCGGGACCGAAAATGAAGGCGGACTGCGACGGCCGCCCCAACATCGCCGAACTGAGCCGAGAGTTCCTGTCCGTGGGGGAAGTGAAGCGCCTTAGCACGTTGGACGAGGCTTTAGGCGACCTGTTTTCCGGCCAGACCATACTGCTCATCGACAAGGCGGAAGAAGCGCTCTCCATCAGCCTGAGAAAGTGGGCGCAGCGCGGCGTCGACGAGCCGCAGACCGAAACGGTGGTGCGCGGCCCGAGGGAAGGCTTCACCGAGACGCTGCGCGTCAATACGTCGCTGCTGCGCCGCAAAATAAAAAACGCGAACCTTCGCCTGGAAGCCATGAAAATAGGGCGGCAGACAAACACGGATATCTGCATCGCATACATCGAAGGCATCGTCAGGCCCGGCTTAATCGACGAGCTCAAAAAAAGGCTCAACGCGATCAATACCGACTCCGTGCTCGATTCGGGCTATGTCGAGGCATATATCGAGGATGCGCCGTACTCTATATTTCCGACTGTGGGCAACAGCGAGCGGCCGGATACCGTCGCAAGCAGGCTATTGGAGGGCCGCGCGGCGATTATCGTGGACGGGTCGCCCTTCGTGCTGACAGTGCCCGCGGTATACATCGAATATTTCCAGTCGCCCGAGGACTATTATGTTCGGACGTATTATGCATCCGCACTCCGCTTCATCCGCGTGTGCAGCTTCTTCATCACGATACTCGCGCCCGCGCTGTACGTCGCCGTCACGACCTTCCATCAGGAGCTCATTCCGACAAAGCTGCTCTTTACCATGACCGCGGGGCTTTCGGGCGTGCCTTTCCCCGCGCTGGTGGAAGCGCTGATCATGATGGTCATGTTCGATATCCTCAAGGAAGCGGGCATCCGGCTGCCCAAGCCGGTCGGCAGCGCCATCAGCATCGTCGGCGCGCTCGTCATCGGCCAATCCGCGGTTTCGGCGGGACTGATCGGGCCGTTTATGATCATCGTGATCTCCATCACCGCCATAACCAGCTTCGTGGTCCCCGCACAGTCGGATGCCCTCGCGCTGCTGCGTTATATCTATTTGGTGCTCGCGGGATTCCTCGGCGGCTTCGGGGTCATCATGGGTCTGCTGTTCGCGCTTACCTATCTTGTTTCGCTCAAGTCCTTCGGCGTGTTCTACCTTGCGCCTATCACGCCGCTCAACAAGCAGGGCATGAAGGACAGCTTCGTGCGCGTGCCGCTCTGGAATATGGTGAAGCGCCCGTTTACGCCGGCATCCCGGAACGACGTGCGCCGAAGGCCGCGCGAAACTTTTTCGGAACGGGAAGGAGGCTGATGCGGTTTGCATAAGAGGCTGAAAGTCGTTGCCTGTGCGGCCCTCGCGGCATTCATGCTGCAGGGGACGGGCTGCCAGAGCGCGCGCGAATTGGGCGATTTGGTCATCGTGATGGGCATAGGTATGGACAGCGACCGGGAAAGCCCCGGCAACATCATGCTCACCGCGCAGATCGTGCTGCCCGAAAAGATTTCCTCATCACAGGGCGGCGGGGGGTCTTCTCCCGATTCCCAAGGCCCTTTTCATAATCTGGACAGCTCCGAGAAGAACACATTCGAGGCCGTGCGCGGGTATACGCACATGGTGGCGGGCAAGCTGTATATCGCGCATGCGCAGGTTTTTGTCATAGGCCGCGAGATGGCCGAGGGAGGCATCGCAAAGCATCTCGACTTTTTCACGCGCGCCAAGGAAACGCGCCCCACCACGAAAATCGTGATATCGGAAACGACCGCGAGCGAGGTGCTCGGCGTGAAGCCGCAAGATGAGATGCTCCCGGCTATTCACATCGCCCACCTTGTGGAAGGGCAGACGGTCAACTCAAAATCCAAGCAAACAATGCTTCTGGATTATGAGAAGGCCATGCAGAGCAAAAGCTCTTCGCTGATCGTGCCCATGCTGCGCATCGAGGTGAAAGAAGGCAAGCAGATGCTCTCGATAAGCGGTATGGCAGTGTTCAAAGAGGACAAAATGGTGGGTGAACTCAGCGAGAGCGAAACGCGCGGCGTGCTGTGGGTCATCGAAGAGATTCAAAGCACGGTGATCAACGTGGAGATCGCGGGCGGCGTCGCCTCCTTCGATGTGCTCAGCGCAAAAAGCCGCGTATCCCCGAGCGTTTCCGATGGCAGGGTCACGATAAAAATAGAGGTTTCCGCATCGGTTAAGCTTGCGGAGCAGACCTGCAAAGAAAATCTCGCAACGCCGGAGCGTATCGAAGAACTTCAGGCACTCGCGGGCGAAGCGATCCGCGGCGAAATTCTGCTGGCCTACGAAAAAGCCGCTTCGCTCAAGGCGGATGTGTTCGGCTTCGGCGAGATGATCCACCGGCATGACAAGGCGAGCTGGCGCAAAATGGAGGCGGATTGGGACAAGCTGTTCCCCGGGATCATGCTGGACGTCGGCGCCGAAGTAACGGTCAAATCGGTAGGCTCTCTGGAAAGGCCGGTATGGGATAAGCAAAATGAGGAGTAACAAAGGTTTGGAAAGGACGCAGACAAGGGTATGGTGCTGCTGACCATCGCTTTTTTCGGCCTGAGCGCATTATTTGAGATCCCGAGGCTGGCGCGGGAAAAAAGAACGAGGGAGCTCGTCTGGTTCTGCATTTTTTCCGCTATCGGTCTCGCGCTTTTCATGCTGCTGCTGGCAAATGTAAAAATACCCGGGCCCATCAAGCTTGTCATGGGATTGCTCGATAAGCTCGGGCTGCACTATCCCGCCTGAAAGGGAGCAGACGATGAACGATGAAATAAAAACATCCCAGCTTACGCCTCTGACGGTCAGCTTTATTCTGGGCTCGGCGCTGCTGATCACCATGATCGACGACCTCACCGCGCACGACACATGGATGGTCGTGATCGCGGGGTTCGTCATATGCCTGCCTTTCGTGCTGATCTACGCGGGTCTGGCCAAGCGTTTCCCCGGCAAGAGCCTCATCGATATAAACGATATCGTATTCGGAAAGGTGGTCGGCAAAGCCGTATCGGTCATCTATGTGACGTATTTTTTTCTGCTTCTCACCTTCAACATCAACGACGCGGCGGTTTTTTACACCGGCTCCGTGATGCTGGATACACCCGGCATGACGTTCCTGATCGTGTTCACTTTGGTCTGCGCGTTCGCGGTGCACAAAGGGATAGCCGCGATCGCAAAGGTGAGCCTGCTCACAACCATACTCGCAATAGCCGTAGTCGCTTTGACGACGTTGCTGCTAATCGGGAACATGGACTTTTCCAATCTGCTCCCGCCTTTCGAAAAGCCCCTGATGCGGTATGTGCAGGCGACGCAAATCACCGTGGAGCTCCCGTTTCTGGAGATCGTTTCGCTCCTGATGGTCGTGCCGCTGATCCGGGACAGCCGGAAGCTGACGCGCTCATGGGTAGCGGGAGCCTCCCTCGCGGCGCTGCTGATGCTCGCGGTCGTGCTGCGCAACACGCTCGTTCTGGGCGGCGCTTCTCATGTTCTTGGGGACAATTCATTTGAGGCGACCCGGATGATCAATATCGGGGAGTTCCTCACGCGCATCGAATTGCTCATCGCGATCAATTACACGGCTTTTTTCTTCATTAAAATCAGCGTGCTCTACTATGCCACGCTCAAGGGCATATCGCAGCTGCTAGGCTTGGAGCGTTATCATGCGCTTATATTGCCTCTTGGCAGCATCGCCGTTGTGTTCGCGTACGTCAAGGTAGATTCGGCGGTCATGCACGCCATTTGGGGCGCGCAGTACGCGCCGGTGTTTTCCTTTCCGTGCACCGTGTTTTTCCCCCTGCTGACGCTCATCGTCGCGGCGGCAAGAAAGCTCAGGACGCAGCCTCCCGCCGCATGGCAGCAGCGGGAGGCCGAGTCCGAACCGTAGGCCAAACACCGATATAAATCGCAGACTTTCTCCCCGACCCGACGTATAATGGCGGCGCGGCTCCTCGATTTACGGTCCGACGACGGTGCCATATGGCCAGTCGATGATGCCGCCGAAGTCATAGACATTGGTGTAGCCGATGGCGATCAGCTTATTCGCGGCCTGCGCACTGCGGTTGCCCGAACGGCAGTAGATTAGGATTTCAACGTCGAGATCGGGCAGAAGCTCGGGTTTCTTATCCGTTATTGTTTCATTCGGTATCAGTATTGCGCCCTCGATATGCTCCGCATCGTATTCCTCCTGCGTGCGCACATCGAGGATGATGATCTCCGCGCCGCTGTCGATCCTATCCTTGGCCTCTTTTGCCGTTATCTTCTTATACTCGGCAACGGGGCTCGGACTCGCTTCGCCTGCCGTATTTGTTTGTGTCGGCGCCGCCGTTTGCGGCGAACCGCCGCCCGCCGCCGGAAATGCGATCGTTCCGGCAAGGAGTGCGCCCAGTATCGCCCCCAATATCGTCGATACATATGGGTTCGCGGTAATGGGGCAGCTTCCGGATGAACAGCCGATCAATTTATACAGCACAAAAAAGCCGAACGCACCGCCCGCCACGGCTCCGATAACATATTGCAACATACTCGTCACCCCTACTTCCATTCGTTTGTAGGGTAAGCATATCGTAAAGCGTTGCGTTTTACCGTAATCTTGTCACGAAGGGGCTGTCCCGGATTGAATCCCGAGGCAGCCCCTCTGTTGCGAATCAACGCGATTTACATTACTGCGGGCATTTACATTTGTGCTGACGGCTTAGAACGGCCCCCACTGGATCGCCTGCGCGATAATCATCGCCGCGATGGACAGCGCCCACTCAATCAGCAGCAGAGGAATGATAAACCTGACCCATTTTTGATACGGAACTTTGGCAAGGCCGATGGTGGCGATAAAGTATCCGGACACAGGGTAGAAGATGTTGGTGAGACCATCGCCAAGCTGGAGAGCCAGAACCGCCGTCTGGCGGGTAACGCCGATGAGATCCGCAAGCGGAGCCATGATGGGCATCGTCGCCACAGCCTGGCCGCTGCCGGAAGAGATGAAGAACTCAATGATGGTCTGGGTCACCATCATGCCGACGGCGGAAAGGTAACCGGGAATGCCGACGAGAATCGTGCCGAAGAAATGGATGATGGTGTCGGTGATCTGAGCGTTCGCCATAACCACCGCGATGCCGCGGGATACGCCGATGATCAGCGCGCCTTCGAGCACCCTCCCGCATCCCTCAACAAACGCGCTGCAAATCGCGTCTCCGGACATGCCGGCAATAAGGCCGGCAATGATGCCGATCGCGACGAACGCGCCGCCGATTTCAGGCATATCCCAGCCCCAGGAGATGACGCCGTAGACCATGATGACGAAAATTGCGATGGACACAAAGCCCGCGATCTTCTGGCGGGTGTTGAGCGGTTTGGCTTCTTCGGTAGCGCTGCTGCCCAATTCCTCCCGCGTCTTAAGATCGATCTCATACATGCTGCTGGACAGCGGGTTTGCCTTGACGCGGTTCGCGTAGCGGCAAACGAACCAAATTGCGACGGCAAGGTAAACGACCAGCAATATCAGGCGGTATTCCCAACCCGACATAAGGGGCAGGCCGGAAATTTTCTGGCCGATGATGGTGGTGAACGGATTGGCCATCGCCAGCGTAAACCCGACTTGAGAACCGATCAAAGCCGTGGCGCAGGCGGTCATGGAATCGAACCCCATTGCGAGCATCAGGGGCAATATGATCGGCACATAGACCATGGTCAGCTCGCACATGCCGATAAAGTTATCCAGAACCGCAAAGACGATCATCAGGATCGGGATCATGATGATTCCTCTTTTTTTCAACTTCCTTGCGAGCGCCTGAATCGAAGCGGTAATAATGCCCGCTTTCTCGAGGACGAAGAAGCCGCCGCCGACGGCGAACGTCAAAACGACAACATAGCCTGCGTCGACCATGCCGTCAACGGACGAGGAGAAGAACTTGATGATGGAAGTAGGTTTTTTCTCAACCTCGTGGAAGGACTCGGGATCCACGAGCTGACGGCCGGTCGCTTCGTCATAATAGCGGTCATACGTGCCGGCGGGGACCACATACGTTAAGACTGCGATGACTAAAATCAGGCCCAAAAGAATGATGAACGTATGCGGTACTTTGAACTTCCTTTTTTGTTCTGTTTTCTGTTCCATGCTTATCCCCTTTCATTTTATATGAGCCGATGCCCTTTTGCGTAATGTGCCGGGCGGAACTGCCCGCCGACCCGCCCGCGCCTTTCCCCGCGTTCTACTTTTGAAGATATACCAAGGGAATGGCGGCATACATTGCGCAGCAGCGCACAAGCTCATTTTTATAAGTAAATTCATTCGGATAGTGCGCCATTTTAACGCGGCCGGGGCCGAAGCCGACGCAGGGGATGTTGTGCGTGCCCATGATGGCAACGCCGTTGGTCGAGAACATCCACGGCGTCACGGCAGGCTCGTCGCCGAACAGCCCGCGATATGCTTTGATCACGCTTTGACAGGCGGGTTCCTTTTCATCGATGATCCACGGCGGGTAGCTCTGCTCGGACGCATACACCAGCCCGGTATACGTGGGGTCTTCGAACATATAAAGCCCGACCTCGGCTCCTGCCTTTTTTACCTCGGGCAGCTCGCGCAGCTGCCTCAGCGCAAACTCCGGCGCTTCTCTGGAATTCAGCCTGCGGTCAACAGAAATTGTGCAGGTATCCGCAACGGCACAGCGGGATGGCGAGGTGGAGTAAACTTCCGAAATGGTTATGCTGCCTTTTCCCAAGACGCCGTCGTCCGTCATTTCGCCGTGCAGTCGTTCGATTGCCGCGATGATAGGCGCCATTTTATAAACGGCGTTGACCCCAAGCTCGGGCGTCGACCCATGACAGCTGACGCCGTGCGTTTTGATCATGATTTCCATGCGTCCGCGCTGGCCCTGACGTATCATCCCGTCGCTGGGTTCGGTCAATACGGCAAAATCCGGAACCACCCCGTCCTGCTCGATAATATACCGCCAGCACACGCCGTCTCCGCTTTCTTCCATGACGCTTCCGGTGACGAGCAGCGTATAATCGTCCTCGAGCTTCAATTCCTTGATGATCTTGCCCGCGTATACCATGGCCGCCATGCCGCCCTTTTGATCTGTGCTGCCAAGGCCCCCGATCACCTGATCGTCCTCCATCCCATCGAAGGGATCGAAGTTCCAGTTTGCTTTGTTGCCGTAGGTTACCGTATCGACGTGCGCATCCATAGCGATCAGATGCTTTCCATGCCCAATGTAGCCCAATAGGTTGCCCATCGGGTCGATCTCAATGCGGTCAAACCCGACCGTCTCCATCTCCTGCCGAATGCGCTGAATCACCGCGCCTTCGTTGCCGTCGAAGCTTTCGATCGCGACGATATCGCGCAGGAACGCATACATCTCCTTTTGATAATTGTTTGCACAGACAAGAATCCGTTCGAAATCCATCTGCTGATCTCCTTTTGTTTATGTTGATAATGCCGACAGCAAATGCTTGAAATGTGTCATCGGGTACATGATTTGATCATATTTTTTCCACAATCAGAATAGCATAATGGTTTTGTTAAGTCAATAAACAAAATAGTACGATTTATCGTGCTTTAGTCCGATAGGATATTGCGCGACAAAAGAGAGGAAACGCCCGGTTCGACCCGCAAAACTCCGCGCCCGCGGTCACGGGCACGCCGGAAGGCCTGGCGCTCGTCGCCCCGCGTCCCAACTCCATCTACGCCGACCTCGACGGCTTCCTCGAGTTCTCGGACACGTCGCTCTTAATGCCCGCCTTCGGCTTCGCGCCCCCGTTCATCCGCCTGAGCGAAAAGCCGGGCGTCGGCGAGGAATTGGATATGTTACCCGCAAGCGGAACAATTCACCGAACAGAAACAGGCAAAAAGGCCCGGAGCGAAACGCGAAGCTCCGCGGCCTTTTCAGTTATGGGTTCATAGATCCCGCTCAGCACACGATCTGCGCTCCGCTTCCGGCGGATTTCTGCTTTTTGACGACGATTTGCCTGTCTACCTGCGACTTGAGTGCGGGCACATGCGAGATGATGCCAACGATCCTGTTTCCCTCCGTCAGGCTGTTGAGCGCGCGCATGACCTGCTGAAGCGTTTCCTCGTCGAGCGAGCCGAAGCCCTCGTCCACAAACATGGCATCGAGCCGCACGCCGCCCGCCGAGGATTGTATCTCATCCGAAAGCCCGAGCGCAAGCGCGAGCGAGGCGATGAACGACTCGCCGCCGGAAAGCGTCTTCACATCGCGCTCGCTGCCATTGTTGTGGTCCACGATATCCAGCTCAAGCCCGCTCTGGCTCATGAGATTGTCCGCCTCGGCACGGCGCTTGAGCTCGTACTGCCCGCCGAACATCACATGGAGCCGCGCATTCGCCCGCGCGAGGATGCGCTCGAAGTACGCCATTTGTATGTAGGTTTCGAGCTTTATTCTCTCCTTGCCCTTGATGCTGCCGTTGGCCGTGTCGGCCATAGCCCCGACCCATGCCCATTTGCGCTCGAGCGCAGCGAGGCTTGCGCTTTGCACGCGGATGCCCGCGAGCGCGGTGCGGTTCGCGCTCAGCCGGGATGAGACCTGCAGCAACTCACCCGTCAGCGCGTTCTTTTTTGTTGCCAGCTCATCGAGAAGCTTTCTTTGCGCACCCGCGTCTATCTGCTCTATTTCCTTCAGGCGCGACGAGAGCGTGCCAACGGTGCCCGCAAGCCCGTCAGCCTTCGATTTGTGCGCGTCATACTCCTGCCGCGCGTTTTCGAGCGCCTGCCTGAGCGCCTCCCTCTTTTGCTCGAGTACGGTGACGGCCTTTTCAGCCTCCGCCCTGCTCGGGTGCTCGAGCGCGCCCGCGAGCCGCGTCAAAGCGTCGTTCAGATTCGTCTCGTCGCTTTCAAGCGCCGCGATGTCGGTTTCAGCCGCGGCGAAGGCTGCCTCATGGCGGCGTATGCTTTCATCCAAAAGAGGCGCGGCGGCTTCCAGCTCCGCGGCGCGGGCGATTCTGGCGCCCTCCGCGTCAATCTGCTCAGCGAGCGCCTTTGCCCGCGCGGCAAGCTCCGCGACCGCCTTTTTCAGCGCCTCCGCAAGCTCTTCGAACGCAGTTTCACCTATAAGCTCCGCCGCGCGGGAAAGGAGTTCCGCCCGCCGCGCTTCCGTTTCGCCCTTGAGCCTGCCTGCCTCAACGCTCAGGAGCGCGGCATTGTCCTGCGCTTGTGCCGCCTCCGCCTTAACCTCGTTGAGTTCCGCTTCGCTCGGCGCGTTTTCCGAAAGCTTCGCAGGCTCCGGATGCGCACTCGAGCCGCAGACCGGGCACTTCTCGCCCGCCGCGAGGCTCATCGCGAGGATGCCCGCCTGCCCGTCGAGGAAGGCTCTGTTCTTGGCCTCATGCAGCGCGCGGCAATATTCCGCGTGCTGCGCCGATACGCGGTATTTCCCCTGTGCCGCGTCGCGCTCACCCATGAGCCGAACACACGCCTCAGAATCTTTTCCAAGTTTGTCTAGCTCCGCCCGTCTGAGCTGAAGCTCGCGGTTCTGCCCCGCGAGTTTTTCGCGCTGCGCGTCCGCGCCCCTGAGGGACGAAAGCTCCCGCTGCGCAGCCTCAAGCCGTGTCCGCGCTGTCTCGCGCCCTGCACGGGCTTCGCTGCGCTCGCCTTGCCGACGCTTCCGCGCCGCGCTCTTCGCCTCGAGGGACGCGCGTTTTTCCTCGAGCTCGTCATATTTGGGCAGGTTCCCCCGCCCGGCCGCAATGGCGTCCGAGAGCGCATCTATCTCCGGCTGCCTGAGCCTGTGCGCCTCATACGCCCCGGCGAGCTCCTCGAGGCGCTGCGCAAGTATACTCAGTTCCTGCTGCGCCGCAATCAGGCTTTGCTCGGTACGCGCCTTTTCCTCCGCGCGGCCAAGGCGCGTGTTCGCTTGCTCGAGGAGCTTGTCCGTCTCCCCGAGCCGCGCGCCCAGCGTGCCGCAGTCCCGGTCATCCGCTTCAATAAGCGTTTCGATGAGCGCGGCGGCGTCCGCCGCGGGCAGCTCGCCCTTCTTCGCCCGGACAAGTTCGGGGCCGAGAGGGTCGTCCTCCTTGCAGGAAACGCCGCCTGTATACTGCGCGAGGCTCAGCTTCAATTCCTGGCACTCCCGGCCGAGCTGCGCGGACGCGTTCTTCAAAGACTCTTGCAGAGCTTCGTACAACTCCGTCCGAAACAGCTTGCGAAAAAGGTCTGTCTTTGCTTTCATATCGGCGTAGAGAAGCTTAAGGAACTCCCCCTGCGCAATCATGGTAATTCTGGAGAACTGCGCGTAATCGATGCCGATGATGTCCTTAACGGCGTTCGTCACCGACTGAATACCCGTCACGACCCTGCCATCGGGAAAGATGAGCTCCGCGTTCGAATTTTCGAGCGTCATCTTATCGCCGCGCTTTGCCGGGCGTTCATATTCGGGGTTGCGCCGGACTCTGTACTCCTTGCCGCCGCAGGAGAAGACGAGCTCCACATAGGTGGGAACGCCAGCCGCGGCATATTTGCTGCGCATCATGGCAGGCTTGCGGCTCTCGCCGCTCGCCTCGCCGTAGAGCGCAAAGGCGATGGCATCGAATATGGTGGTCTTGCCTGCGCCCGTGTCGCCCGTGATCAGATAGAGTCCGCGCTCCCCGAGCCTTGCCATATCCAGCTCGATCTTGCCCGCATACGGCCCGAACGCCGAAACAGTCAGCTTCAACGGCCTCATTGCGCTTCCCCCCAGATTTTTTCGATCAGCCCCTGTACGAAAGTTTGCTGTTCTTCGCTCATCGGACTGTTGTTCTGCTTTTCGTAGAACTCGGCGAACAGCGCGGCGGGCGAGCTGTCCCGCGCGCCGTCTGCGCCTGCGATTACGGCGTTGCAGCGCGTGCGCACGTTATCGTAGTCGAGCTTCATGATGTTCGGGTAGTTGAGGCGCAGCTTGCCCAAGGCATCCGGCACATCCTGCTCGTCCGTGAGCGTGACGCGAAGATATGCCGAGGCGTCCACGCGGGAGCGGAAGCCCGGGTCGTCGATTTCAGCGAAGGTTCCGCGGATTTCCGCCATATCCACCCGGGGGATCAGGGGCACGGTGCGCACCTCAAGCCGCCCTTTTTCAAAGAATTCCACGATGGTGACGGACTTCTCATGACCGACCTCGGAAAAAGAATACTTGAGCGGCGAGCCGCAGTAGCGGATGGACGGGCTTTGGACGAACTGCGGCCCGTGCAGGTGTCCAAGCGCCGTATAATCGAAGGCCGCGAAGGCCTCGGCGTCGATGCTCTCCGTCCCGCCTACGCAGACGTCCTCAGAATCGCAGCGCGACGCGCCTGCGACGAATTGGTGCGTGACCAGCACGTTGCGGTTTTGAGGGTCGATCTCCATGTGCCGGATGGCAAGCCGCACGACGTCCGCGTAGGTCGCGGTTTCCTCCCCGGGGAAAAGCTCCCGCACCCAGGCGGGCCGGATGAAAGGTAAAAGGTATACATCGAGAGCGCCGTACGCATCCCGCATGCGCACGGGCCCGACCTTTCCGTCATAGGCGGGCGACAGGTAGACCCCGCTCGCATCCATGATCCGCCCGCCGAAGGCGATGCGCTCGGGCGAATCATGGTTGCCGCTGATGACGAAGGTTTTGACGCCGCGCCGCGCAAGGCGCACGAGAAAATCGTCGAACAGCTTCACCGCCTCTGCCGACGGGACGGATTTGTCGTAGACATCCCCCGCAATGAGCGCGCCGTCGGGCTTTTCGGCCTCGACGATTTCAATGATTTTTAACAGTATGTATTCCTGATCCTCGAGCATGGAAAATTCGTTGACGCGCTTGCCCAGGTGCAGGTCCGACAGGTGGATGAATTTCATGGTGCTCTCCTTTATGCTCAGCTCAGGCGCGCTCTCGGCACGGAGAATGGAAAATACATCGCCGCCATATGAAAGAGCCTCACGCGCGAGGACAACCGCAGCGCCATCGGCGTGACGCACGGCCTTTCTTTCGCGGGCGAGGCGGATGAGCTTTTGCGTCTGCGGGACGGACGGAGCGAAGAGTCCGCGCCGACTACAGCTCCCTGATGAGCGCGCAGTAGACCCGCGCGGCCTCGCTGACCTGCGCGATGCTGCAGCGCTCGTCGCGCATGTGCGCGAGCTTGTATGCGCCCGGGCCGAAGCCGATGGTCGCTACGCCCATGGCGACGGGCGTCACCGCATTGGTGCCAAAATCCCAGAAATCGAATTTATCCGGCTCATGGCCGTACACGCCGGCGTACGCGCGAATCAGCGCGCGCGAAAGCGCGTGTTTTTCGTCGATGCGCCAAGGGTCGTGCATAGGCTCATATTCGAGCGCCTTGCCCTTCCACGATGTGCGGCGCAGCGTGCCTACCTGCCATGAGGCGCGCTTGCCCGCGACGAGTCCGTCCATTTCCTTTTGCACCTGAGCGAGCGTCTCGCCGAGCGCCAAACGCCTGTCCAGATAAATGGAGCACGCGCTCGGCACCGCGTTGAGCGAGGCGCTCTCGCAGCTGATGTCCGAGAGGACCGCCGTGCCGTGCGACCCGTTTTCCCGGTAGAGGGCCTTGTTGAGCGCATCGACGCGAGAGATGATCTCGGCCATTTCATATACGGCATTGACGCCTTTTTCCGGAGCCGAGCCGTGCGCGGATACGCCGTGGGTCGTGACGCTGATCTGCGCCTTGCCCTTGTGACCGAGGGTGATTACATTGTCGCTCGGCTCGCAGATGACGCAGTAGTCGGGCCTGAGCGAAAGCTCTTCATACAGGAGCTTCAAACTGACGCCGTCGCAGTATTCCTCGCAGACGGTGCCCGTGACATATACGGTTTTGCCCTCGAGATATCCTTGCGCTTTGGCGCGCGCCGCAGCGTAAACGGAAGCGCACAGCGCGGCCTTCATATCCACGCTGCCCCTGCCCCAGATATATCCATCCCGGATTTCGCCCGAGAAGGGCGGCACCTGCCACTCGGCCGCGTCGTTGACCCGCACCGTGTCGATGTGGGAATCGAAGTGGATGCCGGTCGGGCCGTTGCCAATTCTGCCCACCGCGTTGCCTGTCGAATCGATGAAGGCATCGTCGTAGCCGAGCTTTTGCATCTCCGCCACGACGAGCGCCGCGAGCGCGCCCTCCTCATCCGAAAAGCTTTTTGTTTGAATTGCGCGCCTGAGAAAATTGAGCATTCCCGCGTCGTTGAACATGTTTGTTTCTCCTTTTATCGGTCAAGCGTTCAGCACGGCGCTCAAAACCATTTCTTTTTCTTGAAATAATAGACCATGCAGGCCGCGACGACGAGCATGACGCCCCATATGATCGCATAGCCCCAGCGGTAGGTAAGCTCCGGCATATAATGGAAGTTCATGCCGTACACGCCCGCGATGAAGGTCAGGGGTATGAATATCGTGGAGATAATCGTGAGCACCTTCATGATTTCGTTGAGCTTGTAGCTCGTGTTGGAGATGTGGAGGTCAGCGAGGCCGGAGAGCAGGTCGCGGCAGGTTTCGGTCGTGTCGATGGCCTGCACGATGTGGTTGTACACATCCCGAAGGTACGGCTCGGTCGAGGGGCGAATCAGCGGCACGGCCTCCCGGTTGAGCAGGGAGGCGACATCCCGAAGCGGCCAGATGCACCTGCTCACGCGGATGATCTCGCGCTTCAAAAAGCGGATCTCCTGCAGGTGCTCCTGCTCGATCTTGTCCATGACACTGTCCTCGAGCGCGTCGATCTTTTCCTTATAGGCCTCGAGCACATCGAAATAACCCTCGACCAGCGCGTCGAGCATCTGATATAAAAGATAATCCGCGCCGTTGCCGCGCACCTGTGTGCCCTCTATGGCAAGGCGGCAGCGGATCTCGCCGAACACATCCCCCTCGGTTTGGCCGAAGGTCATCACATAATTGGGGCCGAGCACGAAGTTCATGTGCTCAGTGACGAGCTCATCCTCATCCGGGTTGGAGAGATAGAGCATCTTGGCCACGATGTGCAGGCAGCCCGGGTATTCCTCGACCTTGGCGCGCTGGTTGACGTTTGCGATGTTCTCAATGACCAGAGGATGGATATTGAAGGCTTCCCCCAGCGCCGCGAGCGCCGCCTCGGAGCAGCCGCCGTCCACGTTCATCCAGCGCACGGTGCTTCCCGGTATTTTCGCCAGCGCTTTGAGCCGCTTTTTATCGGCGAGGTCGAGCGCATACGCTCTGTGCGCCTCGATGCCGTAGTCGATGATCTCCATCATACCGCGGGCTTCGCCCTCGCGCACCGCACCATCCTCCCCGCGGGGTTTTGAAGCATCCATATTCCGCGCCTCACTTCAAATGGAAAGCCGCCTCGCGCACGATCTCCGATACCGTGGGATGCGGGAACACGATTTTTTGAATTTCTTTGACGCCCAGCCCCATTTCGACAAAGGCCGCGCACGCGACGATGAACTCGCTCGCGTAGTTGGCGAGCGCCTGCACGCCGAGCACCGCGCCGGTTTGTTTATCCGCGATCAGCTTCATGATGCCGTCGCCGCCCTCGTTCTCCGCGAGGTATCTTCCCGAAAAGCGCATGGGCACAGACACGACATCCACATCGAGGCTCTTTTCCCTCGCTGCGGCCTCGCTCAAGCCCACCGAGGCAAGCTCCGGGTTTGTGTAAAGGACGGCCGGGATGGCCTCGTAGCGCATAACGTCCTTTTTGCCGAGCATGTTGTTTACGGCCACCTCCGCCTCGCGGTAGGCCGTATGCGCAAGCATGGATTTGCCGTTGACGTCGCCCGCCGCGTAGACCTCGGGCCGGTTGGTCTTCATGCGGGCGTCGGTCACGATCGCTCCGCGCTCGGTGAGGATATCGATGGATTCTAGCCCGATGTCCCGCGTGTTTGGCCGCCTGCCGATGGAGAGCAGCACTTTATCCGCCGCAACCTCGCCTGACACGCCGTCCTTTTCATAGCGAACCGAGGTTTCGGTTATCTGCGTGACCTTTGCGCTGAGCAGGAACTTCACCCCGCGCTTCTCATAACCCTTTTGCAGGAGCTTGACGAGGTCCTGATCGTTCTCGCCCGCGATATGGTCGAGCATCTCAACGACCGTCACCTCGTTGCCCGCGCTGCAAAAGTAGCTCGCGAGCTCGAGCCCGATGACCCCGCCGCCGACTACGGCGAGCTTGCGGGGAATCTCCCGAAGCGCGAGCAGCTCGCGGTTGGTCAGCACGAAGCTGCGCTCCATGCCTTCCTTCAAGCCCTCAATGGGCGGCACGGCGGACAGGGAACCCGTGGCGACGAGCAGTCGCTTGCCGATGTGGGTTTCGCCGCCCGCCTCGACGAGATAGCCCTCTGCGCTTCTGCCCGCGATTTTTCCGCGCGCGTTGAGCTGCACGACGCCGGCGGCCCTGAGCGAAGCGTTCACGCCCGCAACGAGGGTCTTGACGACCTTGTCCTTCCTTGCGACGACCTTCGCATGGTCGAGCTTGAGTCCTTCGGCCGTGACGCCGTACTTTTCGCCGCGCGCGACGCCATCGTAAAGCTTGGCCGAATAAAGAAGCGTCTTTGTCGGGATGCAGCCCTCGTTAAGGCACACGCCGCCGACGCTGCGTTCCTCGATGAGCAGCGTGGCAAGCCCGCACTCCCCCGCGCGCTCCGCCGCGCGATAGCCCGCCGGACCCCCGCCCAGCACGATGAGATCGTAGATCATGTCGTTTTCTTTCCTTCCTTTGCGGGTAGCGCCCGCAGGCTCCAATCGTTCATTCCGAGGAAAGCGCGCATGGGCGCGTTCATTCCGACAGCGGCCCGCGAGGGCTTCCGCCTGATTCCTTCGCCAGCCTGTGCGGCCGCGTCAGCCAGTCGGGCAGACCCGGATGCTCCACGCGCACGACCAGCGCTGTGACATTATCCCGCCCGCCCGCGGCGAGCGCCGCGTCCACAAGCGCACGCGCGGCATGCGCGGGAGCGCCGCAGAGCAGGGAAGCGATGGTGTCATCCTCGAGCATATCCGTCAGCCCGTCGCTGCAGAGCAGCAGCGTATCGCCCTGCTTGAGCGTCTGCTTCGCGGCCGGGGCGCGAAAGCTGTATTCCGCCCCTGCGGGATAGCCCAGAAAGAGCGTCAGCGCGTGCCTCCCGGGATGAAGCCTCGCCTCGTCGGGCGCCAGTATGCCCAAATTGATTAGCCTCTGCACCTCGCTGTGATCCTCGGTGAGCCGCGTGAGCGCACCGTTGCGCAAATGATATGCGCGGCTGTCCCCCATGTGAGCGATGTATGCCGCGCTGCCGTACAGATACAACAGCGCGAGCGTCGTCCCCGCGCCGCGCCTGCCGCCGAGCGAGAGCACAGCCTCGTTCGCGCGCGCGATGTAATCCCCGACTGCAGTTTGAAAATCCTCCCCGGCCACTAGCGCGCCGCGCAGAGCCTCGAGCATCGAAACCGCAATAAAGGACGCTTCCTCGCCCAGCTCATGGCCGCCCATGCCGTCGCACACCGCGTAAAGCTGCCGCGCGCCGGAGCCTTCCGCCGCGAAAAGTCCGCCTCCGTTCATTTTTTGTTTGGGCATAAACAGTCCGTCGAGATAGAAGCTGTCCTCGTTGTTGAGCCGCACGCGCCCCTTGTCGCAGCACGCGGCCGCCGTGATCCTTCGCAGCATATATGCGCCCTTCCCGGAATTGGTCAATGGTTCGCGTCCGCGCCGGATAAGCTCCCGCCCAAGCGCGGAATATTTACCGGAATCTCCCGCGGGATTATGTGTATTATGGCAGAACGCAGCGCATGATGCAAGAGCGCCGTCATGGACATATCATAAAGAAGCGCGGGCAGAAGCCCGCGCAATCCGAGTCCGGCGCAAAAGAAATGTCCGTTTGCTTACGTCGGGCAGTCTACACACCAGGCCTTGCGCGGCACGATCCGGCGGCGGCAGACGCCGCTGCCGTAGGCATAGCGCTCGGCGGCGAAGGGCACGAAGCGAAAGCGCACCCCGCGCGTTTCCTCCCGCGCGGCGGAAAGCGCGACGAGCGCCCGAATGGCATCCAGGCAGGCCGTGAAAGCATAGCGAAGGTCGGTTTCATACGAGCGCGGCGCGGCAAGGTAGCCGTGCCTGAGGCGCGCGACGCTGCGCGCGACATCCCGCCCGCTCGCGCAGCGCACCGGCGTACGCGGCGGGAGCGCGCATTCCTTTGCGGAATAATGCATGCGGAAATGCTCATTGAGCCCGCGCTCATACGCACCGTGCTTTCGCATGTTCTTGCCGAACGCGCGGCTGTGCGCGAAGCAATAATAATCCGCGATGTAATGGCAGAGTATGCCTAGGCGCAGCGCGTATTCCGCGGGGATCTCTCTCGCGTCGTCGAGGCTCTGCGAGGCAAGCACGTCGGAAAAAAGCCCGATCTCCCTCTGGCAGCGCGCGGTGAAATGCGGGAACAAAATGAGTTCAGGCATATAGTCCGGCAGAAGATTGCCCAGCACAAACAGCTCGCCATCGAGGCAAATGCCCTCGGCGGCAAGCGTCTGATACAACAGATGTCCCAAAGCGTGGTGCGAAGCCTTTTTCATGCGCAACCTCCGTTCATACCTGTAACAGTATGAGCGCAATGCGCATAGGTGTCAATCGGCTTTCGTCTGGATAAATTTCTGTTAAAATCCACATAAAAACGCGATATATTGCGCAAGCATGTATATTTGAACAGAACGCACCCGCTCCGGCGGAGTTTCCGTTTACCGCTAAGGAAGCTGCAAGGCGCAGCCGCAGCATCGACAAAGCCCGCAGGCGAACGCCTGCGGGCCAATTTAGGATGCTCGATATTTTCAGTCCTCTTTTTCCTTCTTCTCCTCCGCCGCGACGGCACAGCGCCAAACCTCGGCCTTTTCCACGAGGCGGTCCCGCACCTCCAATACGCGGATAACGAGGCCGTGGGTGCTCACCTCGAAGGTTGTGCCGTCCTCCGGTATGGCGCCGAGGGCGTTGAACACGAGGCCGTTGAGCGTGTCGAAATCGTCGTTGGGCAATTCCACGCCCAGTTCATCCGTAATTGCGTCGAGCGGCACGCTGCCCTGCATGAACCAGCGACCGTCCGCAAGGGACTCCATGACAGGAGCTTCCACCCCGTCCGCCTCGGGAAGGTCGCCCACGATCTCCTCGATGAGGTCGTTCATCGTGACGATGCCGCACATGCCGCCGTATTCATCCATAACCACGACGAAATGCCTGCGCGTGCGCTTCATCTCGCGGAACAGATCATCCGCCTTGATGGTTTCCGGCACGAAATAGGGCGGCTGCACCGCCTCTTGCATGACGGTCTTTCGCGAGCGGTCGTCGAGGCGGAAATACGTCTTCGCGTCGAGGATGCCGATGACATCGTCCGCATTTTCGCCGAGGATGGGGTAATAGCTGTGGCGCGTGTCGTGGATGATCTTCGCCCAGGCTTCGTCGCTCTCGTCCGACCACAGCAGGTCCACCTGCTTGCGGTGCGTGAGGATCTCGTCCGCGGAAACGTCATCGAACTCGAACACGTTCTGGATCATTTCCTTTTCGCTTGCCTCAATGGTACCCTTCTCGCTGCCCACATCCACCATCATGCGGATTTCCTCCTCGGTGACCTCCTCCTCCTCCTGATTCGGATCGACACCGAGTAGGCGCAGCACGCCGTTGGTGGAAACCGTAAGCAGACCCACGAGGGGCGCGAACACCGCGGAAATGAAGCCGATAAGCCCGGACATGCCCAGCGCGAGCTTTTCGGCGTTTTTCATGGCAAGGCGCTTGGGCACGAGCTCGCCGAACACCAACGTGAGGTAGGAAAGCAGCAGCGTGATGACGATGACCGCGACGGAGTCGATGGTTTTATACGGTATGGAGGCCCACGTTTTGTGCAGCGATTCCGCGATGCGCTCGGAAAAATTATCCGCCGCGAACGCGCTGCCCAGAAAGCCCGAAAGCGTGATGGCCACCTGTATGGTCGCAAGGAAGCGCGCGGGCTTGCTGGTAAGCTTCGAGAGGCGCTTGGCGCGCTTGTCGCCATCCTGCGCCATGCGGGCGAGCCTGACATCGTTCATGGTGATGACCGCGATTTCAGCGCAGGCGAAAACTGCGTTGCATGCAATCAGGGCAAACTGCAGCACGAGCTGCCATATCAATGGGTCGTCGTTCATTTCATGCTCCTTCGTTCGATCAAAAGCCGCGCGGAAAATAAAAATGCATAACCTGTCATCCGCGCGGGCGAATACAGATTATGTATTTCATCAAATTATATACGGGATGGCCGGCGCGCTTTCGTCGCCGCCGTCGCCCTCTTCCATGCGCGACTCCTTTTTTCCAGCACTCCTGTAAAAAAAGTATAACGATACGGTGACGCATTGTCAACAGCAGCGTGCGCAATCGTTCTGATTCCGGGCGCTCCTTCGTGAAAAATGCCTATTTTCGACTATCCTATCGCTTTGCATGCGCGAAGAGTTCACAAGCTCAATGGCAGCGGAGATTCATGCAGGTATACGGCTTCGACGTATCGGGCCGGATGAAGGCGCCGCTCGACCATCTGTGCTTCATGTGGATGAGCCACAAGCCGAACCCGTTTTACCGCAGCTTCTTTTTCTCGCTGATGGCGTCCATGCAGCGCGGAAACGATTGGAACCCGACCGACCGCGGCCACTGGGAGACGCAGGGCTGGCTCACGGGCAGCAAGCCGTTTTGAACGCCGGACGCTGCCGCCCTCACTCGCCCTTATCCTGCTGCCCCTGTTGTCCCTGCTGACCTTGCCCCTGTTGTTCCTGTCCCTGCTGCTCCTGTTCCTGCCCGCCTGCCTTCTCGCGCACCTTGTCGAGATGCGTGTGCGCGTAGGAGCTGCGCGTATCGTCTTTGGTTCGCATATATTGCATGCGAAGCGCGGAGGTGTCCCTGCTGAAGATGAACGCGCGCTTGAAGTCATACCGGTTGTAAGGCGCGAAGGGCGCGAAGTAGGGCACACCGAAGCTGTCGATGGACACGAGGTTGGTCAATATCATACTCATGGCGAGCACGAAGCCGTAGAAGCCCATGATGCCGGTCATGAAGATCATGAAGAACTTGAGTATGCGGATCGGGTTCATGGCGAAATAGTCCGGCAGCGCGAAGGACGAAAGAAGCGACGCGCAGACCAATATCAGCACGAGCGCGTCGAAGAGGCCCGCTGATATGGATGCGCTGCCGATGATGATCGCGCCCACGATACCGATGGCCGTACCTATTTTGGAAGGCACGCGCAGCAGCGCCTCGCGCACGAGCTCGAGTATGAGCTCGACGATGATCACCTCGAGCGGCGCCGGAAAAAGCACGCTTTTTCTCATTTGGGCAAGCAGGATGGCGTAGCCGCTTGGCAGCGCGTCGGTATGGTAGGACACGAGCGCAATGTAAATCGAGGTGCTGCACAGCGTGACTAACACGGCAAGGTAGCGGATGAGCTTTGAAAACAGGCCGAAAAACTTGTTGTTGTACTTGTCGTCGTTGGCGTGGAACGACTCCCCGAAGGTCGTGGGCGCGATCAGCGCAATGTGGCCCCCGTCGACCAATATGCCAACCTTCCCCTCGAGGATCGCCTCGCACGCCCACGCCGGGCTCTCGCTCGTCCTGACCCGGGAGAACAGGTCGTGCTTCGTATCGCACAGGAAGCCCTCCACCTCTCCGGAGCCGAGTATGGCGTCGGTGTCGATGGCGCGCAGTTTAGCTTCAATCCGGTTGACCGTATCGGGATCCGCAATATCCTCGATGTAGATTGCAGCGACGCTCGTTCTGGTTCTCCTGCCCAGCTCGAACATGTCTATTTTGAGATTGGGATCCTGAAGACGGCTGCGGACCAGCGAGAGATTGATGTCGAGGTTTTCCACGAAGCTGTCCTTGGGGCCGTGGACCGAATAGGCGATTTCCTGCGCGTCCACCGCGCGATGCTCGACCTGCTTGAGGTTGACGACGACGTATTCATCGTCATTGCTCAAAAGCAATACAGCCATGCCCTTGAGTATGTGCCCCTGTATTTTGGTCGGGTCCGACTCGACGTTGCAGTCCGCCACGGAGATAATGCTTTCGGCGACCTTGCGCGCCCTGGGGCGGGCGAGCGCCGTTTCGCAATACTCCATGGCGGGCTTGATGACAAACTGCGAAAGGGATTTTACATCCACGAGCTGCCTGATGAAAACCAGCCACATGTCCGAGCCCGCCAAGGCGATTTTTCGTATGGCCACGGACTGGGTTTTCGCGCGCAGGTGGTCGATCAATTCATCGTATCTGTGCCTGTTGGGCAACTTGCATCCCCTCCCTAAAACTCGTACTGGGGAACGAAGTCCGGCTCGCCCCTCACATCAAGCTGCACCGCGACCTCTATGGTGATATCCGCATCGGGAAACGCGCTCGGCCAATCCATCTCGCGAAATTCCACGGGATACTTGATCCGAAACGGCATGAAGAAGCTCATGTAATCCGCCTCGAATACCTTCTGCGAATCGTAGACGGCGTGCGCGATGAGATTGGCGACATCCCGCTCGAGGTTGCGCTTGAATTCTTCGGTGAGCGCGTCGTCGAATTTGATATCCTCGCTGACGTAGGCGAGTATCGCGTCGAACTCCACGCTGAGCAGGAAGCTGATCCGCCCGTTTTCATACGACGGCTCGACCTTTTTCTTTTTCATTGTCAGGCGCGCCGTCGCCTGTGCGCTGCCGACCGGAACCGTATAGTACAGCTCGGCCTTTTCCTGGTTGAGGAACTGCATTCCCCAGCTGTCTTCGGGGGCGATGGTGCCTATGCAGACCCCGTCTTTGAACACATAAAAGCCTGCGACGACGACGCTGCCCTCCTTTATGCTCACCTGCGGCAGCAGAAAACTTTTGCACGGGCACGCGAGGGCTTCGAGTATGAAGCCGAGGTTGGAGCGGTCGCACATCTGGCCGGATTTGATGAGCGTTTGCATCGTGTCCTCGATGGTCGCGCCCATGTCCGTCTCCCCCTTGCCGAGGGCAGCGAACTGTTCGGGCTCGCAGTCGGTGACGAAGATGTCCACGACCTTGCGGTAGTCGTTGATGTCGCGCAGGCGATACATGTATTCCCTGATGCCATAATAGGCCATGCGCTCCGTGAGCACGACCGCGTTCACCGCGCCGAGGTAAATGGGGTCTTTTGTCTTGCTGTCGAGCGACGCGCGCGCCTCGGCCAAGGTCTTGCCCTCGCCCGAATGGTATGTGTATTTACTGCCGCCGGAGCCTTCCGTCCCGCTCGTGGCAGCCTCGGCGAACTCGCCGAAGAAGCGGTAGCCATACTCGGTCTTGTCGAGCATGACCAGGGTCGCGATGCCGCACTCCTCGATGTCCATCGCATCCCAGCAGCCGCACAAGAACAGCGCGGACAGAAGGAGTGAGAACAGAATCAGTTTAGCGCGCTTTTTTGCCATAACCCTTCACCTTTGCAATAATCAGCAGCATCAGCGGTATGCCGAACGCCGCGGCGACGCCCGCCGTGCGGCAGAACACTTCAAAAAAGTCCCCGAAATGCCCCAGGCTGAACAGAAACATATCGCCCATGAACACCAGCAGCATGACCGCCAGCGCGATGTACAGACGCTTCACCTTGGGCAGGAGCTTGCAGCCGTACTCCATCACCGCGAGCATGACGACGGTTTTTGCCGCAAACAGCCCCGAGAAGCCGATCGTGAGATACATTAGATCCAGCCGCTCGAAAAAGCTCAGCGCCGGTACCTGGATCTGCCGGATGGCGGAAATCAGGGAGTTGTTTTCGTGCTGGATTTCGTTCATGCCGTTCATCATGATACTGCTCTCCACGTTGCACGCATAATAAACCCCGATGCCCAGCACCGCGAGGAAGGCCAGCCACGGCGCGCGCTTCCTGCTCTTTTCGCAGATGGGGATCAGCGTCATGACCTCCACGCCCAAAAAGGAGGGGACGGCGTTTTTCACCGCTGCGAGGTATTTTCCCGTATCCCCGGGGATATACAGCGGCAGTATGTGGTGCACATCGCCCTGCAGGAACATGATGATGTAGGAGGTTATGGTGACAATTAAAAATACGCTGCCGTACACCTCAAACAGGCGGGCCACGCTCGTGATGCCCTTATAGGCGGAATAGCCGTAGAACGGAATGCTGATGAGAACGATGAACCACTGCGGCGTATGCACGAAGAAATTGCTCACGAGTATGTTGGTCATGGCCGCGCACAGGTAAGAGGAAATGTAAAGGAAATACAGCAGGAAAAACACGCCCAGCAGGTATGAGCCGACCTTGCCCACGAGCTTTCTGCTGTAATCGAAGAGCACCTCTCCCTGAAACATCCTGTTGAGCGAAACGATCATCATCGCCGAAAGCCCGAACGGAATGGAGGTGAGTATCATCGTCGCCCAGCTGCCGTAGCCCGCCGTCCTCGCCATGATTCCCGGCTGGCCGACGACGGTGACCGCCGCCAGTGTCAGCAGGAGGATGTAACCCATTTGGCGATTGTTCACGCCGCCTTTCACCGAAAGATTCCCCCCATTCCGTTTTCAGGTATTTTCCCTCGGGAATGGAAGCGATATGCGCTTTTTAACCGGAATAATTGACAATGGGCAATTGACAATCAAATGAATTTCAAACGCCCTTCGCTTCAACGGCGGAGGGCGTTTTTCGTTGGCTTTTGGGGCCGGGTCTTTCTTTGAATCGTCGGGGACGGTTCTGCCCTTTTTCCAGCGCTCCTATTCCGGCGAAACCCTTGTTTTTTCCGTTCCCCATCACCCTCATACGCGCAAAACCGTCCCCCGTGGAGATACGCGGGCGGATCATATCCGCCCCTGCATCGTGCCTCTCAGGGGACGGTTTTCGGTGCAAGAGGGTAATGTGTGTAAAGGCAATCGCCGCGGTTTTGCGGAAGCCGGCCTGCCGGAGGCCGCCGAGAACCGTTCCCAACGCTGAAAAAGCAGGGGAACGCCGCCGCGATGAGGGCAAGGATTACGGGGAGGACTGATGCTCCCGCACCATTGCGCGCGCTGCGAGCTTTGAGCGCACCATCGCGAGCTCCTTTGCATGCCCCTCGTCATCCAGGGGCGTTTCCGTATAGAAGGGAAGGTTTTTGAGCGCGGGATGCTCGAGCGCGTTCAGAATGGCTGCGATGCCTATTTCGCCCTCGCCCAGAGGCATGTGCCTGTCCATTTTCGAGCCGAGCGCGCCGAGGCTGTCGTTGAGGTGGATGGCTTTGAGCCGGGCAAGGCCGATTTCGCGGTCGAATGCCGCGAGCACGCCGTCAAGGTCGTTTTTAACATCGTAGCCCGCGGCGAAGACATGGCAGAAATCCATGCAGACGCCAAGCCTGTCCGCGCGGCCGGTCAAATCCATCATTTCGCGAAGCTGCGCGAAGGTCGCGCCTATTCCCGTGCCGCTGCCCGGCATGGTTTCAAGCAGCACCGTGATCCCGCCGCTTTTTGCAAGCGCCGGGGCGAGCGCCGAAGCGACGCGCGCGATGGCCGCCTCTGCCCCCGCGCCCATGTGGCTGCCCGGATGCAGCACGAGGTATTCTATTTTGAGCGCGTCCATGCGGCGGACATCCTCGAGTATGACGGTCTTTGCGAAGTCGTACACGCGCTCGTCCGACGCGGCGAGGTTGAGCGTATACGGCGCGTGCGCCTGAAGCGGGCCGAGGCCGCATTCGCGTCGGAGGCTTTGGAACGCCGCCTCGTCCTTCCTGTCGTCCTTTCGGAAGCGCGAGCCGCGCGGATTGCGCGAAAAGAACTGGAACGCGGTGGCGCCTATCGCAACGGCATCCCGCGCGGCCTTGGCGTATCCGCCCGCAATGGACATGTGGGGGCCTATAAAAAGCATAGCTTCGCTCCTTTTTTGCGGTGGGAATATCATAGCATTTTCCCTGCACATGAGCAATTGCCGTTGAATGTTTCCCCCATCTTTTGCTATACTTTGGAAAAGACGGGCATATTCCGGAACAAAGGAGGTTCTTTTTTATGAAAATACTCGCCATCGTCGGAAGCTTGCGCAAGGAATCCTACAACCGCCAGCTCGCGCTGCTCGCCAAAGAGATCGTCGGCGGCCGCGCCGCATTCGAGCTGCTCGAATACGCGGACATCCCCTATATGAACGAGGATATCGAGTTCCCCGCGCCCGAATCAATCGTCCGCATCCGCGAGGCCGTCAAAAGCGCGGACGGCATCTGGTTTTTCACGCCCGAGTACAACCACTTTTTCCCCGGCGCACTGAAAAATCTCATCGACTGGCTCTCGCGCCCCGTCAGCGATGCCGAGCGGCAGGTGCTTTTCGGCAAGCCCGCCGCCGTCAGCGGCATTTCGCCCGGCATGGGCGGCACCGTCTGCGCGCAGGACCATCTGGTGATGCTGCTTTCCCTGCTCAACATGAAGGTCATGAACGTGCCGCGCCTCGTCATTCCCAATGCGGGACAGCAGCTCGACGAAAACGACAGGCTCGTTTTGACCTCGAGCAGGAAGTACCTCGAGAGGCAGGCGGAAGCGTTTATACGGTTTTTGGGGAATTGACAATGGACAATTGACAATTGACAATCGGGGGACGGGGAACGGGAGCAAGCGGGGACGGTTTTCAACGGTGACAGCGCTGCCTGTTCGCGGGTATGCCTTTTTCCCTCGATTCCAGCCCGTGCAAGAGTATTCCGGTTTCAGCGAACAGGCAGGGCCGTCCCCGGTTCGCAATTAAACGCAGGGGGACGGCTCTGTTTGTTTGCGATGAGCGGTGACGCTCCATCCGTCCGCAAGCGAGCGCTGCCGATGAACTCCGAACAAACAGCGCTGTCACCCGGAATAAAACCAAACGGGCCTCCATAAAGCGGAAGCCCGTTCGTTTTTTGATTGTCAATTATCCATTGTCAATTGCCCTTCTTTCCCCGGCGGAACAAACAGCTTATCTCATGTGCCCAGAGCGGAACGGTGGAAACCGCAATGAGCGAAAGCCATTCGGAAAGCTCAAGCTGCGTCGTGTCGAAGACCTTGACGAGGAAGGGCAGCTCCGTCACCGCGACCTGCAGCACAAGGCCGAGCACGAAGGCGAGCAGCATCGTCTTGTTGGCGAGATGGTTCATGCGGAACACCGACACATCCACGTTTCGCATGCCCACGGCGTGGAAGAGCTGCGACACGCCCAGCACCGTGAAGGCGAAGGTCTGCGCGTGACGGAGCAGCGCTTCGTTTGAGAGCGCGTTCTTGATCGCGGCGAGGGTGACGGCCTGCCCTGCAAGAGACGCGAGCGGCACATAGAGGAACGCACCGAGCGTAATGAGGCCGATGAGCGCGCCGTAGAAGAACGTCAGCGCGAAGCCGCCGTTTGCGAACAAACTCTCCTTGGGGTCGCGCGGCGGCAGCTTCATGATGTAGCGCCGGTCGTTGGGGTCTACGCCCAGCGCAAGGCCCGGCAGCGAGTCGGTAATGAGGTTGACCCAGAGGATGTGGATTGCGCGCAGCGGCGCGGCCAGACCCGCGAGGATCGAGAAGAACATGGTGATGATCTCGCCGAAGTTCGAGGAGAGCAGGAACAGCACGGACTTCCTGATGTTCGCGTAAATGCCGCGCCCCTCCTCGATGGCCTTCTCTATGGTGGCGAAGTTGTCATCCGCCAAAACCATATCCGCAGCACTCTTGGCGACGTCCGTGCCCGTGATGCCCATAGCCACGCCAATATCCGCAGTTTTAAGCGAGGGCGCGTCGTTGACGCCGTCGCCGGTCATGGAGACGATGTAGCCCCGCGCACGCAGGGCGTTGACGATCATCACCTTGTGCTCGGGCGACACGCGCGCGTAGACGCAAAGGTCGTCCGCACGGCCGGAAAGCTCGTCGATGGTCATGCGGTCGAGCTCCTCGCCGGTGACGCACTGCTCAAGGCTCTGCGCAATGCCGAGCTCCTTTGCGATGGCGAAGGCGGTGTCCCTATGATCGCCCGTGATCATGACGGTGCGAACCTTGGCTTCTTTAAAGATGCGCACGGCCTCGGCGGCCTCCGGGCGCGGCGGGTCGATCATGCCCACGAGGCCTAGGAAGGTCAGCTTCTCCTCGGCGGGCTTGCCCTCCCCCCCACGGCTGGCCAGCGCGAGCACGCGAAGGGCGCTGCCGGACATTTCGTGCGCGGCGGCGTTGACGGCCTCGACGTCCTCCGGCGTGATGGGGCGGGCCTCGCCGTTGACGGAAATGCTCTCGCAGCGGCGCAGGAGCTGGTCGGCCGCGCCCTTGGTGAAGGCGATGCGGCTTCCTCCGCGGGCATGCTGCGTGGTCATCATCTTCCTGCCCGAGTCGAAGGGCAGTTCGTCCACGCGGGGCATATCCCGCTCAAGCGCACGCTTGTCGAGTCCGTGCAGGCGTCCCATTTCGATCAGGGCGATCTCCGTCGGGTCTCCGAGGCTGCGCCCGCCTTCGACGAGCGCGTCGTTGCAGAGCATGAAACCGTTGAGGAAGTCCGCATGCGCCGCGGGGTCGAGCTCCTTCACATCGAGGGAGACGCCGTTTAAGTAACAGCGCACGACCGTCATCTTGTTCTGCGTGAGCGTGCCGGTCTTGTCGGAGCACACAACGCTCACCGCGCCCAACGTTTCCACCGAGGGCAGGCGGCGCACGATGGTGTTGACCTTGACGAGCCTCTGCACGCCCAGCGCGAGCACGATGGTCACAACAGCCGGCAACCCCTCTGGCACTGCCGCCACGGCGAGCGAAATGGCCGTGATGAGCATTTCCACAACATCCCGCCGCTGTATGACGGCAATGACGAAGAGCAGCACGCACAGCGCGATTGCGATGATGCCCAGGAGCTTGCCGAGGTCGGCGAGGCGCTTTTGCAGGGGCGTCTGCTCCTCAGGCGCGGCGTCGATCATGCGCGCGATGCGGCCGATCTCCGTATCCATGCCCGCGGCGGCCACCATGCCCTCGCCCCTGCCGTAGGTGACGGAGGTGGTCATATAGGCCATGTTGAGACGATCCCCGAGGGGAAGGTCCTCCGCGGCCGTGAAGGAGGCGTCTTTCTCGACGGGCACGGATTCGCCCGTGAGCGCGGATTCCTCTATTTTGAGGTTGGTTGAAAATGTCAGGCGAAGGTCGGCCGGCACCTGCCTGCCCGCCTCAAGTACGACGAGGTCGCCGAGCACCAGTTCTTCAGCCGGTATCTCGCACACCTCGCCCTCGCGCCGGACGAGCGCCGTGGGACTCGAAAGCTTTTTGAGAGCGGCGAGCGCCTGCTGCGCCTTGCCCTCCTGCACGACGCCGATGACCGCGTTCAGCACGATGACCACGAGCACGATGACGGCATCCCCGTATTCCTTCAGAAAAAGCGATATGACGGCCGCCGCGAGCAGGATGTAGATCATGGGCTCGTTGAGCTGCTCAAGGAACATTTGCAGCACGGTTTTCGGCTTCTTTTGCGTGAGCGCGTTTTTGCCGTTTTCCAAAAGGCGGCGCTCCGCATCCGCCCGCGACAGACCCTGCGCCGGATCGGTATCCAGCGCGCGCGCCGTTTCGGCGGCCGTCGTTTTTTCGAACATAGGTTCCTCCAAATACTCGCTTAATAAAAAAGGCTTTTAGCGCGGCATACAGCCGCAGCTAAAAGTCTGGCTAACCCTTGGCAGGGCTGCGGAACCAGGCGCCGTACGCCATGATGTTGCATTCCGCAATTGAAGCTACTCCCTTTTGTCAAATGCTACTCCATTTCGTGTGGCCTGTCAAGCTTCTTCCTGTGAAACCGGGCTTGTTTTGTTGCGAATGCTACGTTATAATACACTAAATCCGTTAACAATGTAACCGTAACGAGCGCGCCGCGCGCGCGAGTCCATGCGTGGAAGGCGGCAATTATGCAGAATTTTCTGTACGTCGAACTGAACTGCTTCGCCATAGCGGTTCTTTTGGCCATTTACCTCAACATCCGCCGTTACGTCAATAAATATCTGCTCGACCAGAAGATCTTCCTCATACTGATCTACGTCAACGCGCTGATTCTGGCGCTGGATACAGGCATGTGGCTGCTCGACGGCGTACTTGGCCTCGTGCCGCGCGTTGCCTTCTCGATATTCACCACAGCCTACTATATGCTCAATCCCTTCATCTGCGCGATGTGGTACCTTTACACGGATTTCTATGTGTTCCGCAGCTACGCGCGTCTCAACAAGCGTATGTTCCCGGTGATGATTCCCGCGCTCGTCAACCTCGCGTTCGCGGTCGCGAGCAACCTCACGGGCGCGCTCTTCTTCATCGACGCGCGGAACGTTTACCATCGCGGGTCGTATTTCTTCATCGTAGTGGCGATTTCCTTCGGCTACCTGATATTTGCGACGCTCTTCACCCTCGCGCACCGCAAGAAGATCCCCGCCAGGGATTTCCTCATGCTGCTGCTCCTGCCTCTGCTGCCGCTCTCCGGCGCGGTTGTGCAGGTGCTCCACTTCGGCATATCGCTGATTTGGATCCTCTCGACGCTCTCGACGCTGATCATATTCATCAACTTCCAGAACGTCGAGCTCGACACGGACCATCTGACCGGCCTCTACAACAGGCGGCAGCTCGACAGCTACCTGCACGCCAAGAGCCAATCGGCGGGCACGAAGGCCGTCGCGGGCATTATGATCGACGTCAACCACTTCAAGCACATCAACGACAACTACGGCCACGACGAGGGAGACAGGGCGCTCGCCCACGTTGCGGACATCCTCAAGAGCACCTTCCGCGAAAGCGATTTCGTAGCGCGCTTCGGCGGGGATGAATTCGTGGCGATCCTCGAGATGAACGAAAAGAACGGCCTTGACCCCGCACTCGTACGCCTCAGGGCCAAACTCGCGCAGTTCAACGAAAAAAAACTCGTGCCCTACGAGCTGAGCCTGAGCATCGGCTACGACTTCTATCCTGCCGAGGGCGGCGAACCCTCGGAGTTTATCCGCCAAATCGACAGGCTCATGTACGAGCAGAAAAAGAAGCTGCGCGAGGCGCAGACAGAGCAATTGACAGTTGAAAATTGACAAGTGACAATCAAAGGAATAAAAAATGCCCTTCGCTTTAACGGCGATGGGCGTTTTTGTCTGCCTGCCCGCCGCGGCGGGGAAGTTTTTGTTTCTTTCAGGCGTCGGGGACGGTTTTCGACGAGGGAGGGTGATGTTGCTATCGCAACCGCCGCCGTTCTGCGGAAGATGACCAAACGGACGCCACAGAGAACCGTCCCCGAGGAATCAAAAGGAATGCCGCCGGGAACAACCATGCTTTCGGGCACGGATACAGGATAAAACGCTTTTCAGCGGTGACAGCGCTGCCTGTTCGCAGGCCTGCTCTTTTCCATTGACTTCATGGCAGACAAAAGTATCCCGATTTCAGCGAACAGGCAGGGCCGTCCCCGGTTCGCGGTTAAACACAGGGGACGGCCCTGTTTGTTCGCGATGCGCAGCGGCGTTGTATTCGTCAGCACGCACCCGCTGCCGGCAAACGCCGAACAAACAGCGCTGTCACCCGTTATAAAATGACCGTTTTCACGCGAACCGTCCCCGAGGAATCACTTTCCCTTTCAACGATCCAACAACTCAAACTCATTCTTGTGGAATTGGATGACCCCTTCATCCCGCAGCTTGGCGAGCTCCGAAGAAAGGCCGCTTCGCTCTACGCACAGGTAATCCGCCAGCTCCTGCCGGTCGAACGGAATGCTGAAGCGAGAGCTTCCCGCGAGGCGCGCCTGCTCGAAGAGATAGGCGAGCGCTTTCTCGCGCGTGGTGCGCCTGCCCGTGAACTCAAGCCGCTGCGTGAGCGCGACGTTCTTCCTGGCAAGCACATCCATCAGATTGCGTATGAGCCGCGCGTGGAAGCCGCACGCGTTTTCGCAGGGCGTCGCGAGCCTTCGGCAATCGAGAAAAAGCATTTCCCCCGCCTCGCTGGCGACGGCGCTCACGGGCACGGAGTCAATCGCGGCGCAGGCGAAGCTTTCGCCGAACAGACCGCCCGGGCCGATGTTGCCGAACACGTTCCGGTTGCCGTAATAATCCTCCTGATAGATTTGCACTGCGCCGGAGAGCACGACGCCGAGCGACGTGAGCCTGTCGCCGCTGCGGAAAAGGTGCTGCTTTTTCTTTCGCGCAATGCGCTTGGCGCCAAGGCAGGCGAGCGCTGCGCGGATATCCGCGTCGTCCAAGCCCGCGAAAAGCGGCGAGGTTTTAAGCACAGGCATATATACTTCCATAAAAACTCCGTTTCGTTGAATTTTCAACATACCAATCGGCATTATCATAATAGAATAAAGTCGAAAAGTCAATGCTGCGCGCGAGCGCGGAACAAGGAGGATACCATGCTTCGAAAAATCATTAAGATAGACGAGCAAAAGTGCACGGGCTGCGGCCTTTGCGCGGATGCATGCCACGAGGGCGCCATCGTCATGGAAAACGGCAAAGCCAAACTCGCGCGCGAGGATTACTGCGACGGGCTTGGGGACTGCCTGCCCGCCTGCCCGACGGGCGCGATTTCCTTTGAAATGCGCGAGGCGCCGGAATACGACGCGGGCGCGGTCGCTCGGAGCAAAGCCGGAAAGAGCGCGGAGCCGCTGCCCTGCGGCTGCCCGGGCACGCACAGCCGCACGCTGCGCAGGGAGCCGGAAGCGCAGGCGGAATGCGCCTGCCACGCGGAAGGGGACTGCAAGAGCCGCCTCACACAGTGGCCGGTGCAGATACGCCTCGCGCCCGTCAACGCGCCGTACTTCAAGGATGCGAATCTCCTGATCGCGGCGGACTGCACAGCCTATGCGCGCGCGGACTTCCACGAACGCTTCATGCGCAACAAGGTGACGCTAATAGGCTGCCCCAAGCTCGACGGCGTCGATTACAGCGAAAAGCTCACTGCCATACTCACCCGCAACGACATCAAGAGCGTGACGGTCGCGCGCATGGAAGTGCCCTGCTGCGGCGGCATTGAGCACGCGGTCAAGGAGGCGCTCATGGCGAGCGGCGAGTTTATACCCTGGCAGGTCGTGACCATCTCGACCGACGGCGCGATACTCGATTGACAAGGAGGGTAAGGTTATGATAGAAAAGACGTATCGGCTTGCGCAGAGCGATGAGAAACTCATCGAAAAGGTGCTGCTGGACGAAAACCTCCATTATCTGCATATGGTGCTTGGTGCGGGCGAAAGCCTGCCTGTTCACGACACGAACGGCAATGTTTATATGACCGTCGTGCGGGGCAGACTCTCCATCGCGCTGGGCACGCAGGAAGCGCACGAATACGAGGCCGGAACGCTTTTGAAAATACCGAGCCGGACCCGTATGGACGTGCAAAATGCGGGCGAAACCGCGCTGGAGCTGATCGTCGTCAAAGCGCCCGCGCCGAATATTTGAACATTAAAAAGGAGGCATAATCATGGAAAAGTACAGGTGCATCCCCTGCGGCTACGTCTACGACCCGGCGGAGGGCGACCCGGACAACGGCATCGAGCCCGGCACGGCCTTTGAAGACCTGCCCGAGGATTGGCAGTGCCCCATCTGCTTCGCGGGCAAAGACGAATTCGAGGTTATGGATTAAGGAAGGATTTATTTAGATCATGAGCATGTTTTGTTTCCAGTGCCAGGAAACCGCGGGCGGGCGCGGCTGCGCCGTCCGCGGGGTCTGCGGCAAGACGGAGGACGTTGCGCGTCTTCAGGACCTTATGATCCACACGCTTCGCGGCATTTCCGAGATCGTCGTCAAAAGCGGCGCGGATGTCGCCAAGCTCCCCACGCTCAACGGCGAGCTTCTCAACAGCCTTTTTATGACCATCACCAATGCCAACTTCGACGGCCCGGCCATTGAGGAGCAAATCGACAAGATGCTCGCCCTGCGCGACATCCTGCGCGAAGGCAAGAACATCCCCAACCTAACGCAGGCGGCGACGTTTACGGCCGAAACCTCCGAGGAAAAACAGGCGAAGGGCGCCGAGGTCGGCGTGCTGCGCACCGAAAACGAGGATGTCCGCTCACTGCGCGAGATGATCACCTATGGCCTTAAGGGCATGGCAGCCTATGCGGAGCACGCGCGCAACCTGGGCAAGGAAGACCCCGAAATCTACGCTTTCATGTATAGGGCGCTCGCTGCGCTGCTCGACGACGGTCTCGGCGCGGACGACCTGGTTAAGCTCACGCTCGAAACGGGCGCGTACGGCGTCAAGACCATGGCCCTCTTGGATGAGGCGAACACCTCGCGCTTCGGCACTCCGGAAATAACGTCGGTGAATATCGGCGTACGGAAGAATCCGGCCATCCTCATTTCCGGCCACGATCTCGTGGATCTTGAGCAGCTTCTCGAGCAGACCGCCGGCAAGGGTGTGGACGTATATACCCACAGCGAGATGCTGCCCGCGCACTACTACCCGGCGTTCAAGAAATACCCGCACTTCGCGGGCAACTACGGCAACGCCTGGTGGAAGCAGCTCACGGAGTTTGAGAGCTTTCACGGCCCCGTCCTGTTCACCACCAACTGCATTGTCCCGCCCAGAAGCGAGGAGATCAGGAGCCGAATCTTCACCACGGGTTCGGCGGGCTACCCCGGCTGCAAGCACATCAAGCCTGACGCGAACGGCAAAAAGGACTTTTCCGAGATCATCGCGCTCGCAAAGACCCTGCCCGCGCCCGATGAAATCGAGACCGGCACCATCGTGGGCGGCTTTGCTCACGCGCAGGTCGAGGCGCTCGCGGACAAGGTGGTTGAGGCCGTCAAGTCCGGCGCAATCAAAAAATTCTTCGTCATGGCGGGCTGCGACGGACGCATGAAGAGCCGCGAATACTACGCCGAGTTTGCAAAGGCTTTGCCGAAGGACACCGTGATTCTCACGGCGGGCTGCGCGAAATACCGCTACAACAAGCTCGGCTTGGGCGACATAGGCGGCATTCCGCGCGTGCTCGACGCGGGCCAGTGCAATGACTCCTACTCGCTCGCGCTCATCGCGCTTAAACTCAAGGAGGCGTTCGGCCTCGAGAGCGTCAACGACCTGCCGCTGGCCTTCAACATCGCCTGGTATGAGCAGAAGGCCGTCATCGTGCTGCTCGCCCTGCTCTCTCTTGGCGTGAAGAACATCCATTTGGGGCCCACGCTGCCCGGCTTCCTCTCGCCCAACGTCGCCAAGGTTCTCGTCGAAAAGTTCGGCATCGCGGGCATCACCACGGTCGAGGATGACATAGCGCTGTTTTTGAACTGAACATCTGCAGACAAACGCAAGGGCTTCCGCGAAAGCGGGGGCCCTTTGTCTTCGGTACGATTTGACTTATTCCCGGATTTTACTATAATGGAAGAATACCCCGTGGAGGTGCGTATATGAGCCTTGCCGAGTATTTTCCCATATGGAGCCAATTGACCGAGGAGGAGCGCGGGACGCTTCAGCGCACGGCCACGCGGCGCAGCGCGCCGAGAGGAACCATTTTGCACAACGGCGCCGCAGACTGCATCGGGCTTCTTTTGGTCCGCTCCGGGCAGATTCGCGCGTACATACTCTCGGACGAAGGGCGCGAGGTGACGCTCTACCGCCTGTTCGATCGGGACATCTGCCTGTTTTCCGCCTCGTGCATGATGGCGAGCATCCAGTTCGAGATCACCATAGAGACCGAAAAGGATTCCGAACTGTACATCATCCCCGCAGAAATCTACAAGAAGGCGATGGAGCGCTCCGCCGTGCTCGCCAACTATACCAACGAGATCATGGCTTCTCGCCTGTCGGAGGTCATGTGGCTCATCGAGCAGATCATGTGGAAAAGCATGGACAAGCGCCTTGCGGGTTTCCTGCTTACAGAGAGCGCGCTCGAAGCGCAGGATTCGCTGCGCCTGACACACGAGCGCATCGCCAATCACATGGGCACCGCGCGCGAGGTCGTGACGCGAATGCTGCGCTACTTCCAAGCCGAAGGCATCGTGAAGCTGACGCGCGGGGAGATACAGCTGCTCGACAGAAAGCGGCTTGAGGAGATCGCGGGGTAATTGACAATGGCGTGAATAAGAAACGGCTTCCGTTTTAATGACGGAAGCCGGTTTTCGTTGGGTTCATCGGGCGGATGATATCCGCCCCTATAGACGAGGGCTTGAGCAGGTAAATTTACTCCCCGTAATCCGCTAACAGGCGACTCTTATGATGATCAATTGCCCATTGTCAACTGCTTTAGGCGAGCATGGAGAGTATCTGCTGCTTGGGGCGCACACCCACGGCCTTGTTGACAACCTTGCCGTCGCGGATAACCACGAGGGTCGGTATGCTCATGACGTTGAAGTTGGCGGCGAGCTCGTTCTGCTCGTCGACGTTGATCTTGCCGACCTTGATCTCGGGCGACTCCTCGGCGATTTCGTCGATGATGGGTGAAACCATCCTGCACGGGCCGCACCAGCTCGCCCAGAAGTCGAGCAGCACGGGCTTCGCGCTCTTGAGCACTTCCTCGTTGAAGTTCTCCTTGGTTATCGTTATGACTGACATGGCAAATTCCTCCTGATGCTTACTTTCCCTGTGTTCACTTGCATTATATAAAAAAAGAAAAACCGCGTCCGTGATAAACTCACGCACGCGGGCTTTTCGGCTTCAGGTCAGTTCTTCGAGCCGGAGGATCGCGCAAATGTGGTATTCCTTTCCCTCGGCATCCGCCGCGAGAAAGGACAGCCGGTAGATGCCGGGCGTCACATCCTCGAATAGGGATAGCGGCACCGCGCCCGCATCGCTCACGCCCGGCGGGAACGGGTCCGGCGTGCCGCAAAAGCCGCCGAGGACGGGAAGCGCGGCCCAGCATTCCTCGCTCAGGCGCTCGAGTACCGGCACGAAGGCCATGCCGCATGTTTGGCCGGTTTCGTTGACAAGCTCAATCGGAATTTCGTCCGTTTTATAGGAATAGCTCGGCTCCGATACGCGCAGTAAAAGGAGCGGCACCGCGGGCATAATGGATTTCTCTTCGTAAGTATAATACCCGCGGTCGGTCAAAACCGCGCCCGGCACAAAATACACGCTCACCGTCCTGAAGCCGAAGCAATGGAAAAGGAAGCGGACGCTCCCTCCCGGCGTTTCCTTAGCCGGGTTCTGCAAGCCGACGAATTCCATAAGCTCGATGTCCTTGAGCCACGCGAGCGCGCCGGCGACCTGCTCGTCGGACGCCCAGATGAGGGAGGGTGTGCCGGGCTCTTGGGAATCGTCGAAACGCTCGATGTATGCCACGTCCTCCGACTCCAGCGCCCAAGCCGAAAGCGCGGGCTCGTCGTCCCATGCAAGGGCGAAGGCATATTCGCAGCAGGAGTTCTCGTTTTTCTGCTCGGAAGGGATGTATTCGCCGCGGTATATCACCTGAAAGACCACATAGCACACATTGCCCGGCGCGGCGGCGAGGGCCGCGGGCAGCTCCGCCCGCGAAATGTTGTGGTGGGTGCGCACGAAGGCCGCGTCGAACACGCTGAAGGAACCCATCTTTCCGTTTTCGGGGACCTCGATTTCAAACGCGGCGTTCCGGTCGAGCACAGGCAGTTCCAAGGCCAGTTCGGGCAAAAGGTAAATCAAGGGGAAGCCGTCCGCCGCAAGCCAGCCGTTTTCCGTATAATCCGAGCTCCACAGGAAGTTCTCGTAGGGCGCTGCGGTTTGATCCCCCTGGCTGACGCTCACGCCGTCGATTTCCTCAAGCGCGGGGGTGTTGCCCGGCGAAACGCCGGGATTGGCGGAATCCGTCGGCACAGGATCAATAAAAGGGCGCACGCAGCCGGACGCCGCGAGCAGCACCGCCACAGCAAGGAAAAGCAGGCATTTGCGAAACATGGGTTCCCCTCCCCGGCACGCCGTATTAGACCAGCCCGGCAAAACATGCGGCATATATAAAAGAACGCCGCAGCGGGCGTTCAGGTTGCCTTTTCCCATAACTTGGGGTTTCTCGCGCCGTTTTCCCTACGCGCGCGCTACGAACACGCGCTTCCCCAGGGGAAGGAGCTTCAAGTCGTGCCGGGTCAGCATGCGGCAGACGCGCTCAAGCTTGGCGGAATGGTCCTCGACTGCCTTCTTTGCGATAAGCTCGAGGCGCGCGAGGTTCTCCACGCTCGCGTCGTCCATGGCAGCGGCGTCGGCGGGCAGGCGTGTCTGGAAGCGCGCGTAGCTTTCATCGCACAAAAGCTGGCGGAGTTGGTAGTCGACCGTCGCGCTCGAGGAGTTGAGCATGACGTCCGTGATGGGCACGGCCCACTTGACGATGCCCCAGCGCTCCACCTTCGAGCAGGGGCGGTTTTGCACATAAACGCCCGTGCCCAGGGAAACGAGCAGGAAATCCCGCTCGTGGGGATAGAGCTTCCTCGCCTCCGCATAGGCGCACATTGCGGGGTTGCTCGCGAACACGCCGCCGTCGACCAAGCACAGGCTTCCCAGCGCGAGCGGCGGAAAATAGGTCGGCGCGGCAGCAGTGGCGTACGCGGCCTGCGCGAGCAGGGGATCATCCTCCTCGGAGCGGTGCGTTTTGGCGAATGTGGTCTTGAAAAACCAAGGTGTGGAGCTGGCCATGTCGTAGGCCGTGACGAGGATATCCTTGAGCGTTTCATGCAGCCGCGCATCGCCGAGATATTCCGAGAGCCAGCGCTCCAGCGGCCGCGGGGAATACTTGGGCGCGGCGAGGCCGCCGAGCGTCGCCGCCTTGCGCAGAGCGCCCCTGTGGAAGATAGCGCCGCCGTGCTCGAGATACGCCGCATATATTTCCCGCGCGGTATGCTTCGGCTTGCCCTGCGCATCCGGCACCATCAGGGCGCACGCGAGCAGGCCGCCCGTGGATGTGCCTGCGACGAGGTCGAACAGCTCGCTTATGGGCTTGCCCGTCCTTCGTTCGATTTCCACGAGAAATAAAGCCGGGATGATACCGCGGATGCCTCCGCCGTCGATGGACAGGATGGAAACCATGAAAACGCCCGCCTTTCCTCCATGCTGTATTCATGGTATGAAGCAGGAAGGCGAACGGTGAGCGAAATTCTTTTTGAACACGACAAACAAGAACGATGCGCGCGCCTGATAGCCGGCCGTCGCCGTTTTCATTTCGTAACGCGGCGCCCTCAGTCGAGTTTTTTATCGTCCCCCGAGCAAAGCCCTTCAAACACCGTCGTGCCTATCATGGATTTGCTCAATTCGCGCAAAAAGATGCTCAGGCAGATAAAATCCTCTTTCGAGAGGGTAGTGAAGAAGTGATTGGTCAGGGCCGCAATGGCCATGTTCATTTCGCACGGATCCAACATCATATTCAATTATATGCGGGGGAGGAGGAAGCGGCGCATACGGAAAGGCCCGGGAAAACAAACAGCGGCTGAGATTAAATGAAAAAGCAGAGCGTTTTCGCTCTGC
>JAPXSN010000008.1:0-2082 GCA_033813015.1 Clostridia bacterium
CATACAGATCAGGCTGCGCGAGCTCGGATACTTCAGCTATAAGCCCACGGGCAATTTCCAGAACATGACGGTCGAGGCGACAAAGGCCTTCCAGCAGAAGCAGACCGACAAAAACGGCCTGCCCATCATCGCCGACGGCACCGTGGGCACGCAGACGCTCGGCATCATATTCGGACACAACGCCATGCGCGCGGACATCGCCGCCGCGATCCCCATAGGCCCGGCGCTTTCCGGTACGCCCGCGCTCACGGGCGAGCTGGTCGAGTGGAGCGAGGTCGGGGGGCTGCTCGCCGAGGGGAACAGCTATACCGTGCACGACTACAACACGGGCGCGACGTGGAGCATGGTCTTTACCGGCGGCGAGAATCACGCGGAGATGGAATGCGCCTCCGCCACGGACACCGCCGCGTATCTTACGGCGTTCGGGAACGCGTTCAACTACTCCAAGCGCCCCGTCGTCATCGAGATCGGGGAGCGCAAAATCGCCGCCTCCCTGCAGGGTTACCCGCACGGCGACGACGAAATATCGGGCAACGACATGGCGGGCCACGCCTGCATGTTCTTCAACGGCAGTTTCTCGCACGTGGGCGGCCTGCCGGACGTGGAGCACCAGGCGATGGTCTATAAGGCCGCGGGACGGGCGTAGGGAACGAAGGACAATCTTCGCGATGGGAAAATTTCTTCCTTTTAGCCGTTGGGGACGGTTCTCTGCGACGTTCCGTTTGATGCGTCGGGGACGGTTCTCGGCGGCTTTCCATGGGTCGTCTTCCACAAAACGGCGGTGATTGCCGTCGCGCACATCACCCTCTTACACCGAAAACCGTCCCCTGAGAGGAACGAAAGGTTCTTCTCCGCACGGGGGACGGTTTTGCGTGCATGAGGGTAATTGGAGAATGGAGAAGGTTGCGCCTGAGCTGGAAAAGCAACCTCGAGAACAGGGCGGAACCGTCCCCAACGCTTCAAAAAGCGGAATTTTTCCCGCCCGCAGGCGGCGTTCTTTAATTGTCAATTGTGCCATTGTCAATTGTCAATTTTCAATTGCCTCTCCCTCCGGCTTCTCCCGCAGCCTGCCGCGCATCGCGGCGAGCAGCTTGTTTTCGAGCCGGGATACCTGCACCTGCGAGATGCCCAAAGCCCTGGCGGTTTCGCTCTGCGTCTTATCGAAGAAATAGCGCATCATGATGAGCGCGCGGTCCCGCGGCTGGAGCTCCCCGAGGAGCTCTTTTAATATGACGCGGTCGAGCGCGCCGGAAAGCTCCTCCTCGCGCGCGGGGACGACGTCCATCAACAGCGCGTCGGAATCCGCGCCGTAAGCAGGTTCGTAGATCGAGGAAACCGGCCTTGCCGCCTCGAGCGCGCGCGCAAGCTCCTCCGGCTCGACGCAAAGCTGCTCGGCGATCTCGAGTATGCCCGGCTCGCGCCCGAGCTTCACGAGCAGCGCTTCCCGCGCGGACGCCGCCCGCGCGGCGAGCTCCCGAAGGCTTCGCGACACTTTGATGATGCCGTCGTCGCGAAGAAAGCGCTTGATCTCCCCCGCGATCATCGGCACCGCGTAGGTCGAAAAGCGCACCTCATAGCCCGCGTCGAAGTTGTTGATCGCCTTAACGAGGCCCATGCAGCCGATCTGGAACAGATCGTCATATTCGCAGCCCTTGCCGAGGAAGCGCCGCACGATGGATTTGACCAGCGCCGTGTTGCACACGACGAGCCTCTCCTGCGCCTGCTCCGAGCCGCCCTGCGCGCGGGCGATCAGCGCGAGCGTTTCCTCGTGGGAAAGCGGCTCACGCTCATCCATCGTCCCTCACCGCGCTGACGCGTTTTTTCATGGAAACCGTCGTGCCGTATCCCGGCATGGAGCGTACCTTGACCTCGTCCATGAACGCCTGCATGACCGAGAAGCCCATGCCCGAGCGCTCAAGCTCCGGCGCGCTCGTGTAGAAGGGCTGCATCGCAAGCTCGATGTCGTCTATGCCGCGGCCCGTGTCGATGACGTCCACGGAAAACACGCTGCCCTCGACGGAGCAGTTCATCGTGACCGTGCCGCCGCGGTTGCTGTAGCCGTGGATGATGGCGTTGGTCACG
>JAPXSN010000008.1:2092-37405 GCA_033813015.1 Clostridia bacterium
GTGCGGGCGAGCGACTCGTTCTGCGAGATGGCGGAGAAGCTCGCGTTCAGGTTGTTTTTCATAGTTCGATCCCTCCCTGCGCGTCCCTGCGCTCGCACAGCGCGTATACGCCCGCCATGCGCAAAATCCTGTCCACATGCTTGTTCGCGCCGCGAAGCGCGAGCCTGCCGCCCCGGCGCGAGAGGGTCCGGTAGCGCCCGAGTATGACCCCGAGGCCGGAGCTGTCCATGAATGTGACGCCGGTGAGGTCCAGTTCCAGCTCGACGATCCCGGAGTGCGTGATGAGCGCGTCGAGCGCCGCGCGCGTTTCCGCCGCGCAATGGTGATCGAGTTCGCCTGTGAGCCGCGCGACGGCGCGCGTGCCCACGGTTTCCGAGCGTATCTGCATGTTCCGCCTCCTGAATGGATTAACAAGATTGATTTCGTCGCGCGAATTTCGCATCCTGCATAGTATAACCACTATGATTGACATATATACGCGAGTTATGGCGCAAGCGGCAAATTCATTGTCGCTTGCGCCAGTGAATGACTAATAGTCAATGGTGAATGACTTTACCGCTGCGGCGGGATATCCCTGTTTCTTTGGAACGTTGGGGACGGTTCTGCTTTTTCTCCTCCGGCGCTGTTCCGGCATTCGGATGATCTTTTTTATGTTTTTATTACCCTCATATGCGCAAACCCGTCCCTCGAGCTACGAAGAACCATTCGTTCCTTTCAGGGGACGGTTTTCGGTGCCGGAGAGCGATGCTCGCAAAGGCCACCGCCGCCGCCTTGCGGAAGGTGGCGTGCCGAATAACACCGAGAACCGTCCCCGGCGATGCAAAAGGGAAGGGAAACAAAACAAAAAACGGGCCCGCGTTTTTGCGCAGGCCCGTGCGAACGTATATGGTTATCAGCGAAGAACCTCTCCGGCCGGGGCCGCGGCGTTGTTGATATAACGATAAATATATTCGGCAAAGCGACGGTTGCCCTCGTCGTTGGGGTGCACGCCGTCCGAAAACCATTCGGGATGGTTTTCTGTCGCGGCGTAGAGGTCGATGACGGGCGTATCCGTCCTCTCGCCCACGCGCAGCACGATGGGACGAATCTCGTCGCGGATGACCTCGGCGCGGATGTCGTACACGACCTTGGTTTTGCCCTCGGCAACAAACGCGGCGGGCGGCGTCATCAGGTATACCTTCGGCGCGCCGGGAAGATTTTTATAGAGCAGCACCATTTCCTCGAGTTCCTTCTCGTAAGCGGTGGCGTCCCAGTTATAGGGCCGGGAGTCGTTGCTGCCGAGCATCATGAGCACGACGCTCGGCTCCGCCTCCTGCGAAAGCAAAAAGAACTTCTCATTGCGGTAGGGATGGTTGCCGGAGTTGACCAGCGTGCGTCCGCTCAGGCCGAAGTTGAGCACCTGATAATTATCCCCAAGGAGCTTTTGCAGCTCGACGGGAAAGGATTTTTCCTTCGCAAACGGCGCGTGCGAGCCAAAGGTGATGCTGTCTCCCACGCAGGCGACGCGGATCTTGTCGGCTTCCGGCTCTGCGGCGCGCGGGAACAGGAGCTTGCACGCGGCTATGCCGTAATAGAGCACGATCAGCAGCGCAGCGCATCCCGCAGCGCAGAGCAGGAGCTTGAGCCACATCTTCATATGCCCTCCGGAACGTGGAAAATATTCCATCGCCATTCAAATGATAATACCTTCGCTCCGGCGTGTCAACGCAAGGCGGCCATAGAAGCCACTGCAAAAACCGCGGCCCTCGCTTGAAGCGAAGGCCGCGACGAATCACGTCATTGTCAATTGTCAATTTTCAATTGTCAATTACTTGACCCCTTCCTCGATGGTGTTCTCGACCGGGGAATCCTCGACCGTAGCGATGGCGCCGCGCGCAAACACGAGCCGCACCTTGTCCGGGCCGACGGAGATGGTCACGATGTCGTCCTTGACGCTGGTCACGGTGCCGTAGATGCCGCCGATGGTGCGCACGCGATCGCCGGCTTTGATGGCGGCGAGCATATCCTTAATCTTTTTATCCCTGCGGCGCTGCGGGATAATCATCACCGCGAAGAGCACCACCATCATAACGACGATGATGATCATGCTTCCGTTCGTTGAAAAGAAATTAGTCAGAGTTTGGCCAAAATTTTCTCCCATGTGGACTACCTTCCTGCTTCGTTATTCGGCTTCCGGACAGGCCGGAACCCGGTTCAATCATAGTATATGCTTCCCTGTCCGTCAAGAAAAAACGCCTGCGGAGCCAAAAAATCACATTCTTAACAAAATTCAAGCGTTAGGCAGGAGCCGAGCGCACCCTCGAGGATATTCGCAAGGCTTGAGGCCCCCGTGCCTTCGACGAGTTTTTTTTCGTCGAGCGGGCAGATCATCGAAAACATCATGCGCGATGCCGGACGAAGCCCGGGATGCTCCGCCCCCGCGGGCAGGCGGAAGGCGGCTCTTGCGTATTGCCGCGCGAGCGCGGCCGCAAGCGGCAGCGGGTCTGGCCCGACAAGCTCCGCAATTTCCGCGCCGTCCTCGCCCGCGCAGCCGAGCGCATAGGCGCGCCCGTCCGTGACGGCGAAGCCCGAGAGCAGCGCCTCCTCGCAATACAGCTCCATGTCGCAAAGGGTTCGCTCCATAGTGCCGCAAAAGCGCGCTACGAAAGCCTCGTAGAGCGAGAGCATTTCGCGAGGCCCGACCTCACGAGGCTCCGCTGCCGAAAAGCCTCCGGCTTGTGCAGCCTCAAGCTCGTATTCGTCGTGGTAAGCGAAGGGAAGATAACCGAACTGCGCGTAAAAGTCCACATCCGGCTTGAGCACGGCCGCAACACAGCCCTGCTCGCGCAGCTCCTCGTGCACGGCGCGGATCAACGCGCCTGCGATGCCCCTCCTGCGGTATTCCGGCAGCGTCGCCACACCGCCCACCATGGCGCAGGGCTTGACAGCGCTCCCGAAGCGCAGCGGGTACGGCACAGCGTGCAGATCCGCGACCATGCGCGCCCCGTCGAATGCTGCCAGTATGTATTCGGGCCTCGTCCGCGCGCGAAAGTAATAGTCCGAAAAGCCCGGCGCATCCTCAGGGAACACAGCGTCCCACAGAGCGTGCGCCTCACGGTATTCGCCCTCGCGGATGCGCCTGATTGCGATGCTCACAGCGGCCTCCCGACGTATTTTTCAATGAGGAACGCAGGGCTGTAGGAGAGCTTCGCGCGGCGAAGGCCCTCGAGCCCCATATCCTCCTCGCGGTTGACGTAGGTCAAATCCGAAAACTCGTTTTTGATGAACAGGTTGTTGACGACCGTGAACAGACCCGGGATATTCGCATCCGCTTTTTCGATGTGGACGACGGCCATTTCGGAATCCATGCGCTCGCCAAGCGTATACGCCTTGAGTTTGCCCTCGATGCGCACGCCCGCGCCCACGACGCCCAGCGCATCCATATGGGTGATGAGCTCGCGGATGGCGAGGTATTCGCCCACGGCGTCCGGGTCAGAAGGCGGCTTGCCTTGCAGCCACTCGTTGTAGAGCTCCATGCACTCGAAAAGCATATCCCGGTTCAGGCGCGCGTACTCGTAGCGCCCCGCGTACTGCGACATGAACTGGTTGATGTGGTTGCGCTTGGCGTGCAGCTTCTTACCCGCAAGGTCGCGCAGGCCCTCGACGGTGTAAACATAGTCGAAATTATCCCTGTCCTCCTCGAGCGCGTAGCCCGGGCAGCGCATAAAAGCATCTTTGATTGCGCCCGAAACCGCACGGAACTCAGGCACGACGCCGTTTTCCCGGCACCAGGCGACAGCGGCGCAAAGCACCTTTTCATAATCCCCGTCAGGGTCGCGCGCGAGCGGCGCGAACATAAAGGGAGCCTCGCCAAAATCGAGCAGAAAAAAAAGAGCGCCGTTCTGTTCGGCCATCCTGATTTTACCCTTTGCGCCCCAGATGAAGAGATTCGTGAATGTATACTCGGAACATTTGAGCTTCCACGGCTTGGCATATCCCTCGACCGTGGACTTCATGGAAACGTCTATCGATTGAAAATTCATACAGAATAACACACCCTCCGAAGGTATTCTATCCATTCGGAGGGCAAATTGCAACAGGAGGTTTTATGCTTTCATCGCCATGGGGATTGTCAAGGGGCCGCGGCCCCTTGACTTCCATTCCGGCTTCGGCGGCGTGTACGCCGAAACGGATGAAAGCCACAGGCTTTCGTTCTTATCGCGCTTTGGCGGCCGTCGCGCAGCGACAGGAAAAGCGTGCAAACTCAAAAAAGCGGCGTAGCCGCTTTTTTGACAGCGAAGCGCTATGATAACTTCACATAATCGTCGATGACCCATCCGAAGACGCCGTCCGCGAGCACGAGGCACCACCCGTCCATCATCAGGTAGACCGTGACGGGAGTCTTGTTCGCGAGGGTTTTGATCTTAGCCGTGTCCGTCCCGCGCCCCTCGCGCAAGTTGACCTCGGCGCTTGTGGATGTGACGATGAGCGTGAGCGTATCACCGACGGTCTGTATGCCCGCCGTGCCCGAGGCCGTGACCTTGGCGTAGGCCTTGTTGACGAAGCCGGTCTTGCCGTTGTAGAGGATATAATACCACTCGCCGCGCTCGCCGAGCACATGGAACTTCGTGTTCGCGGCGAAGGTGTCAATCACGACGCTGTCGGAGGCGGTCGATGCCTTGGTGCGGAAATTGACCTTCGCGGTGGACGCGCCGGAGGCGAGCGTCAGCCCGCCCGAAACGGTGTTGCCCGAGCCCTCGGGCGTGACGCCGTCGCCCGAACCGTCCCCGCCCGTCGGGTTTGCCGTGACGGTGACGTATTTCGCGTAGAGGTAGCCGCGCTTGCCGTCGTATTCCGCCTCGTACCAGCCGTCCTTGAGCGCGTAGAGCGTCACGCTCACACCCTTTTTGAACTGCGTGATGACCTTGCTCGATGTGCCCGGCCCCTCGCGGAAATTGACTGTCGTATTTGTGACGCCCGTGCCGATGGGTTGCTTGCCGGAGCCTGTGTCCGGAGTCTCCGTCTGGCCGCCGGGGATGGCGACGGTGACGGAAACGTATTTCGAGCTGACCCAGCCTTCCGTGCCGTCCGCAAGCTTAATGCGATACCAGCCGTCCTTGATCTCGTAGAGCTTGAGTGCCGTATTCTTGGCGAGCGTCCTGATCTTGAGGTAGCTCGTGCCGGGGCCGACGCGCATGAAGACGCTGCCCGTAGTTTTACCCTCGCCATAGTCGTTGGCGGGCGGCGGCGCGCCGCCGGGGGCGCCGACCTCTATGATGGCGGTGCCTGTAATCCTGACGTAATCCTCGTGGACGTAGCCCTCGAGATCGCCTGCGTACACATGGCACCATTGACCGACTCTATCGAGCACAAACACGCCCGCGTTCTTCGCGAGTTTTTTGAGCGAGTCATAGGATACGTCGGGTCCCTTGCGCAGATTGACGCCGCTCGCCGTGACGATGCCCGCATCCACAACGCGCGTGTTCCCGCCGGTAGGACTCGGCGAGGGAGAACCCGATGTGCCCGGCGTGTTGGTTGGGGTCGGCGAAGGCGAAGCGCTGCCCGTGATTTGAGGCCAGCCGCCCGTGGTCGTGGGAGATGGCGTTGTGCCGCCTGTTGGCGTGGGCGAAGGCGTGGGAGCCTCCGTAAGCTTCACATAGGAGGCGCTGATGTAACCGTAATCCCCCTCGCAGAGCGCATAATACCACACGCTCGAGGTAGAGAGTATCGCGAGCGGCGCGTTCCTGGCGAGCTTTTTGATACTCTCGTAGTTCGTGCCCGGCCCCTTGCGGAAGTTGACCCCCTCGCCCGTGCATATGCCGTAGGCCACGGGTGTCGGCGCGGGGGATGCGGAGGAGCCCGGCGGGGTCGGCGTGGGCGTCGGGGTTGGGGTGGGCGTGGGTGTTGCGAGCGCCTGGAACTTCACATAGCTCGCGTAGACCCATCCCTCGGAGGTCGTGCCGTCCACCAGAACGTGATACCATTTATCCTTGGTTTCGTAGATCGTCAGCGCCGTTCCCTTGGGGAGCGTGGCAAGCGCGGTATAGTCCGTGCCCGCGCCCGTGCGCAGGTTCACCTCAGCCGTGGTTTTGCCTGTGCCGATGGGGGTCATGTCCCTGACCGTGCTGGGCTTGACGGGGTCGGCGACGACCGGAACCGTGACGCTCGCGAGCGCCGCGCCGGGATAGTAAAACGCGAGGATGTCCGCGCAGCTCGCCCCGAGGCTCGCGCGCTTCTGCGCGCCGCGCTGGCTCAGGCCCACGCCGTGTCCCCAGCGCGCGTGGTAAATGTAATAGCGCGTGCCGTCCGAGGAATATTCGCCCCAGTAGCAGCGCAGGCTGGCGTTGGTCATCGCGCCGTAGGAATACAGGTCCGTCGCGTTGAAGGTGACGGAAACGTCGGTATAGGCCGCGTCCGCGGTTGTCACATCCATGACGACGCTCACGAGGCTCATGTTGCGCGTCGTGCCCGGAAGCTTGGGCGTGTGCACATCCGCGGATTTGATCAGCGAAATGCCCGTGGGCTGCGCGCCCAGCGCCGCGTAGGCCTTGGCGAGCAACAGGTTGTACATGCTCTGTGAGATGTTGCCCGCGCTGTTGATGGGCAGCGCCACGGTTTCGCAGAGCGAAGCGGAGTTGGCGATGTCGTAATCGTCAATGCTGATGGCGTAGCCTGCGTTGGTGGCGTTTTTCGTGGGCCATGCGTAGGTCACGAGGTTGGTTTCGCCGCCGTTGCTCGCGCTGTAATAGCTGCACAGGATGTTCCCGTTCACCGCGAGCACCTTGTCTATGGTGGAGTTGACGGCGTTCACGACGTTTGTGTAAGCCGAGTTGTAGCCCTTGTAGACCTGATCCGAAGAAGTATCTCCAATGTGGTAATCGGCATTGGGCGAGGCGAGCACGGAAACCAGCACGTAGCTTTTGGCCGCGACGGCCTGCGCCTTAAGAGCCTCGAGGGGGTATGCGTCGTTCATTTCATACGCAACCACGCCGTAGAGGTAGTGCGCGAGCGGCACCTCGTTGACGATCTGGATGTAGCCCGTGGAGAGCAGCTTTACATTGAAGTGCCCGAGATATCTTCTGGAATTGAAGTACATGCTGCCCGCGGCGGGGTCCATCTTCGCACGCTTGACGGAAAGGGATTTGCCCGAGAAGAGCTCGCCCTCTACCGAATGGGTGACGGTAATTACCCCGTTCGCCGCGCGCAGCGTCAAGCTGCCGCCCGAAAACGACCTGCCGTTCTCGCTGATGAAGTATTCGCCCGACACGCTCATGATGATGGATGTGGCGTTGTTGGTCGTCAGGCGGACGCGCACGACGCTGATGTCCGCCGCCGCGGCCGCGCTGGGCGCGGGCAGCAGCATCACAAGGAGCGTCAGGACAAGCGCGATGGCGTAAGCTCGTTTCATCTCTTACCTCGAATGCGGAATATCGCTCTTTTGCATGATGATTCGAGCTTATTCTACCATATGTTGCGCGAAATGTGTAGAACGCATCTATCTATTTATGGAATGTTAATAAAATCAATGCGCCCTCTTCAGCTCGTCGTATGCAGCACGAGGCCCGCCGACGTACTTGGGGCGCGTGCGCGCGGCGATAACGTTGGCCTCGCCGATTTTGCGCGTCACCGCATGCACCGGCACAACGACCGGGTGCATGTGCATGCCTATGAGTGTCCCGCCGATGTCCATGCCGGCCGAAGCCTTGCCGCGCAGGTCTTCTACCATGACGGGATCCTCGAAGCGCGCGACGGCCTGCATCGCGAACGCGCCGCCCGCGTGGAGCTGCGGCCTGACCCAGACCTGCTGCAGATCGTATTTTTCCATGCAGCCGCGCTCGACCGCAAGGCAGCGGTTGAGGTGCTCGCAGCATTGCACGGCAAGGTACAGCCCACGCTCCTTGGCGCGGGGAAGCAGCGCGTCCATCACAGCCTTTGCCGCGTCCTCGTTGGAGCCGGTGCCGATGCGCCTGCCCATGATCTCGCTCGTCGAGCAGCCCACGACGAGGATATCGCCCTTTTTGAGTGTATCCGCGACGGCGAAAAGCTCATCCGCGGCGGCTGCCGCCTGAGCGTTGATTTCGTCAAAAAAGTCCATTGGTTCCTCCGTTTATCCGTTTTCGCAATCCCTATTATAGCATCCGGAGGAATATATGCAACCCCGTCAGATTTGATAGGCCGCGAGCTCCTCTGCGAGCTCCGCGGCGGGGAAGCGCCTGCGCGCCTCGCTCAGGAGCCGGTCGGTGTCGCACAGCGCGCCACGTATGTGCGTGAGCAGCAGCCGCTTGACCCATGCGTCCGCCGCAAGCTGGCCCGCCTGCCCCGCGCTCATGTGCGGCGCGGAGGGACCGGGGCTTTCCTCGTCGAGGAAGTTTGCGTCGGCGAGCAGCAAATCCGCGCCATAACAGAGCTCCGCAAGGTCCGCACGCGGCCCGGTATCCCCGGTGTAGACGAAGCGGTTGCCCTCATGCTCCACGCTCACGGCGTAAGTCGGCACCGAATGGCTCACGCGGTTGAGGCGGATGCGCGCGTCTCGGACGCGAAGCTGAAGCCCGTCCGCGGAGGATGCGAGGTCGAACACGCCCGAAGCGCTCAGCATCCTGTATTCCTCCTTGGGCTCCTCCGGCGCGATTACGGGCATAGGCAGCGTGGGGTGCAGGCCACGCTCGGCAAACTGGCGCAGCGCGTAGCGCAGCACGAACATATCCGAAATGTGGTCGCTGTGCAGGTGCGAAAGGATCACGCAGTCTATTTCGAGCTCCGGCACGAGCGCGAGCAGCCGCGTGAGCGTGCCCGAGCCGAGGTCAATAAGCAGCGTTGCCTGACCCGCGCGCAGCAGGTATCCGGAGCACGCGCCGCCCGGCGCGGGGAAGGGGCCGTGGCGTCCCAATACGGTCAACTCCATCGTCATGCACCGCCTTTGATTTTTGATTTTATTTTTGTCGTTACGCCATGCGCTTATCCTCAAGGAAAATCATACCATCCCGCGTCGAGCCGGACCCCGTCCGCGTTCGGCGCGGGAGAGGGGCGGGCGGTCGCATTGACCTCGGCATGTACGGGGAACAAGGCAGAAGAAGCACCAATAGAAGCAGCGCGCAAATCGCTTGCTTCATGAAACCCCTTCGCGTACGACGCCGCGCCCGCCCACGCGGATTTTCACCGCTCCGCCATCATCGAGCGTCAGCCTTGTGTATATTTTCGAAGGGCGGCCCATGGCCTCGCCCTGTATGAACAAATTGGTTTCCCCAGGCTTTATTTTGCCGCGAAGGTAGAGATAATACGTCAGCGCGCCGTTGGAGGTGCCGGTCGCCGCCTCCTCGGGGATGCCGTAGAGCGGCGCAAAGTTGCGGCAATAGCCCGAAGCGCCCTCGCCGGGCGCATAAGCGTGCACGCCTGTGACCCCAAGGCGCTCCGAAAGGCGCGCCACAGCGTCGAAGTCGGGGTTCATCGCGGCGAGAAGCGCGCGATCCCTCAAAGGCAGCATGATGTCCGGCAGGCCGGCGTCCACGGCGGCGGGGGAGAGCTCCCCGCAGGCATCCTCCGGCAGCGCGAACATGGAAAGCAGCGTTTTTGTGTCCGTGGGGTCAAGCGCGAAAAGCTCCTTGGGTCTTGCCATGTCGAGCCAGACGAGGCCGTCCGCTATGGTGACGCTGATATCCCCCGCGCCGACGTGCGCGAGACAGCTTTGCCCTTCCTTGACGATGCCGATGTTAAGCAGCAGGCTGAACGCGCCCACGGTGGCGTGGCCGCACAGCGGCACCTCCTCGACGGGCGTGAAGTAGCGGATGCGGAACGCCCCATTCGCTAGCCTGAGCACGAACGCTGTTTCGGAATAGCCCATTTTCGCCGCGGCCGCGCGCATTTCGTCCTCATTGGGCAGTTGCTGATCGAATACGGCGACTCCCGCGGGGTTGCCCCCGAAGGGAACATCCGTGAACGCATCGACGGTGTAAATCTCCATACGCGCCTCCCCGCAACGGAATAATGAACAACACGATGATAGCATATATTGTTCCAAATTGCTATTGACGCGGGGGGCAGACGAGAGTACTATAAGCATGTTAGTGATGACTAACCAAGGAGAGAGCGATGGGAACGGATGCGAAAAGAACCCTCGGCGGGCTTATGATCGGGCAGAGCGGCCATGTGAAGGCCGTCAACACCGAGGATCGCCGCATGCGGCGGCACATTACGGATATGGGCATTACTCCCGGCACAGAGGTAAAGCTCGTCAAGGCTGCGCCCATGGGCGACCCGCTTGAAATAGAGCTTCGCGGCTATACGATGTCCCTTCGCCGCCAGGATGCGGACACCATACTTTTGATGAGCGAGGCGGAGCACCGTGAATGGCATGAGCGTACGCTTCGCGCACGGGAGATGTTCGAGCGGCGCGCGGCAAAGCGCCTCGCCCAGACCCAGCCCAAGGAGAGCGACGAGGCCGGGCACAGGCGCGCGGCGGAGTTGACCGCCTTCATGCTCGAAAAGGGCGGCTGCTGCGAGGACACGCAGAGCGATTACTGCCCGCGCGAGGTTTTCGGGGACGACGGCGGCCCCGTGCGCCTCGCCCTCGCAGGCAATCCCAACTGCGGCAAGACCACGCTGTTCAACGCCATGACCGGCGCGAAGGAATATGTCGGCAACTGGCCGGGCGTGACGGTCGAAAAGAAGGAGGGCAAGGTCAAATCCTTCTCAGGCAAGCGCGGCGAGGGCGGAATCTGTACGCTGGGTCACGAGATGACCGTCGTGGACCTGCCCGGCATCTATTCGCTTTCCCCCTACTCCATGGAGGAGATCATAGCGCGGGATTACATCATCAACGAGAAGCCCGAGGCCATCATCAACATCGTGGATGGCACGAACCTCGAGCGCAACCTCTATTTGACCATACAGCTCCTCGAGCTCGAGCGGCCCATGATCATTGCCCTTAACATGATGGACGAGGTCGAAAAGCGCGGGGATTCCATAGACTGCGAGCGCCTTTCGCTGGAACTCGGCATCCCGGTCGTGCCCATCAGCGCACGCACGGGCGAGGGCATAGACGACCTTGTGGAAGGCTTGCAGCGCCTCATCCATGCCGCGCACGCGCAGTTCCACGAGGGCTTCCACATCGAGCCGGACGATGTGTACGACGACTTCACGCACATGCTGCACCACCTCATAGGCCAGCTTGTGGACGAGTATGCAGATAAGGCGGGCCTTCCGCGGCACTGGACGCAGATAAAGCTGCTCGAGGGGGACGAGCGCGTCAGGACGGCGCTCAACCTGCCTGAAAGGATCGCCGTCCAGGTGGATGAGGTTGTGCGCAGCTTCGCGAAGGCCAATCCCTTCGGAGACAACGAGAGCATCGTGGCGGACAGCCGCTACGCTTATATTGAAAAGGTCGCGGCGGCGGCCATGCATAAGGGCAAGCGGGACGTCATCGCCGAGAGCAACGCGCGCATTGACCGCGTGCTTACCAACAAGTGGCTTGCGCTGCCGGTTTTCCTGCTCATCATGGGGGCGATTTTCGCGCTGACGTTCTCGAGCGTGGGCGCGGCGCTGTCCGACGTGGTTGGCTCCGCCATAGACGAGGGCTTCGCGCCCTTCGTGCGCGCCACGCTCGAATCGACGGGCGCGCAGGCGTGGTTCGTGAGCCTGATTTGCGACGGCATCATCAAGGGCGTCGGCGGCGTGCTGACCTTTCTGCCGCAGATCGCGTTGCTGTTCCTGTGCCTTTCCTTCCTCGAGGACAGCGGCTACATGAGCCGCATTGCCTTCATTATGGATAAGCCCATGCGCCGCCTCGGCCTTTCGGGCAAAAGCTTCATACCGCTTCTGATGGGCTTCGGTTGCACGGTACCCGCCGCGATGGGCGCGCGCACCATGGACAACCAGAGGGATCGCAGGATGACCATACTGCTTTTGCCCTTTATGAGCTGCTCGGCCAAGCTGCCGGTCTACGGCCTCATCGCCAGCGCATTCTTCGACAAGCACCGCGGGCTCGTGATCTTCAGCCTGTACATCCTTGGCATCCTCATGGGCGTGCTCTCGGGCTTCCTCTTCCGGGGCAGGCTCTTTGAAAAGGGGGAAGCGCCCTTCGTCATCGAGCTTCCGCCGTACCGCTGGCCCACTGCGCGCAACACCTTCACGCACGTGTGGGAGCGCGTGAGCCACTTCCTCGAAAAGGCGGGCACGATCATTTTCGCGATGAGCGTGGTCATCTGGTTCCTGCAGAGCTTTAATTTCTCCTTCGCCTTCGTTTCGGAGCCGGCCGAGAGCATCATCGGTCGGGTCGGCACCTTCATCGCGCCCGTATTTGCACCGCTCGGCTTCGGCTCGTGGCAGGCGAGCGTCGCGCTGCTCACGGGCATCGTCGCCAAGGAGGCGGTCGTGAGTTCCCTCTCGATGTTCGCGGGCTTCGCGGCGAGCGCGGGCGGCGAGGTTGTGCGCGGCGCGCTCTCGGCTATCTTCACGCCCGCGGCGGCGTACAGCTTCCTCGTGTTCGTGCTCATCTATACGCCGTGCCTCGCGGCCGTCGCCATGATGCGGCGGGAGCTCGAGAGCGCAAAATGGACCGCTTTCGCGGTGTTCTACCAAATCACGAGCGCATGGCTTGCCGCCTTTGCGGTATATCATATTATAGGACTGTTTACGGGGGATACGAGCATGACGTTCATCTATTATCTGATCGCGGCCGCCATTGTCATATACAGCGGCTTTATGCTGGCCCGGCACTTCCGGCGGCGCGGCTGCTGCGAGAAATGCGGCCATAATTGTGAAAAATGCGGTTACGCCGCAGGCTGTTCACAAAAACGCCCCCAAAAAGGTGCTGATAAATAGCAGGAGAATATGCTATACTCGGAGAAAGGAATACACGGTGCCGCGCATATTCTGCGGCGCCCGAAAGGGGTAAGAAGATGAAAATCTCGATCATCGGCAAAAACATCGAAGTTTCGGATTACCTTCACGACCTTATCACGAAAAAGGTAGGCAAACTGGATAAGTATTTTAATGAGGATACCGAGGCGCATGTCACGCTGGCGGTTGAGCGCAACCGCCACATCGTCGAAGTCACCATCCCCTGCGCTGGCAGCATCATCCGCGGCGAGGAGACCTCGGGCGATATGTACGCCTCCGTGGACAATGTGCTCGCCAAGCTTGAAAAGCAAATCATGCGCCACCGCACCCGGCTCGAGAAGAACCTGCGTGCCGGCGCGTTCAAGGCTCCCGAGCCTGTTTACAGCGAAAGCCTCGCCGCCGACGAATTCGAGGAGGAAACGCCGCGCGTGGTCAAAATTAAGCACTTTGACATCAAGCCCATGACCGTGGATGAGGCGATGCTCCAGCTCGAGCTGCTCGGTCACTCCTTCTATATGTTCACCAACGGCAACACCGGAGCCATCAACGTGCTTTACAAGCGCAAGGACGGCAACTACGGCCTCATCGAACCGGAACGCTGATTCGGGATAGATTCAAGGGCCGCCTGCGGGCGGCCCTTTTAACTTTCTCTGCCTCTTTCGCCTCTTTCCCGCCGCGCCTTTTGGATTACAATATACATGCCCCGGAAGTTCTGCGCGCCGCGCAAGAGATAAGGTGTACGCATGCGATTCAAAGACAGCCACCACCCCTACGCCATGGTCACGATCCTGTTCTGGTCCCTCGCCTACGTGCTCACGAGGCTGACGCTTCGCTATTTTTCGCCCTTCTCGCTGGGCTTCCTTCGTTACTTCACCGCCTCTGTGGCGCTCGCAGCCGTGGCCGTGGCGAGCAAAATGAAGCTCCCGCGCCTTGGGGATATCCCGTGGTTCCTGCTCGCGGGCGCGGTCGGCTTTTTCCTATACATGATCGCATTCAACAAGGGCCAGCAAACGGTCACGGCTTCCGCCGCGAGCGTCATCATGGCTACCGCGCCCGTGGCGACGGCCCTTCTCGCCCGGCTGATCTACAAGGAAAAGCTGCGCGCGTTCCAATGGATTGCCGTGTCAATCGAGTTCGCCGGCGTAGCCATGCTGACGCTGATGAACGGCGTTTTCTCCGTAAACAAGGGTCTTTTGTGGATGCTGCTCGCCGTGCTGCTGCTAAGCGTTTACAACCTTTTGCAGCGCAGGCTCACAAAAACCTACACCGCGCTGCAGACCTCGGCGTACGGCATCTTCTTCGGCACGCTGATGTTGGCCGTTTTTTTGCCCGCTTCCCTCAGGGAGGCTTCCCACGCGCCGGGGATTCAGCTCGTCTACATTGCCGTTCTGGGCGTCTTTTCAGGCGCGATCGCCTACGTCGCCTGGTCGAAGGCCTTCGCCAAGGCGAAGCAGACCTCGCAGGTAAGCAACTATATGTTCGTTACTCCGCTGCTGGCGAGCCTGTTCGGATTCCTCGTCGCAGGCGAAGTGCCTGATCCGGCCACCATCATTGGAGGAACGATGATCCTTCTGGGCGTGCTGACGTTCAACTTCGCGGGGAAGTTACAGGATGCTTTGCGAAGGCTAAGCCCGTATGGCAGGGGACAGACTTCATAAAGGGCAAACAAAAAAGCGGCCGGAGCCGCTTTCCTTTTGCTTCGCGTTACGCGATTTGCGCTTTCACCCTGAATAAGATGTCGTCAATCGTCCTGATCTCATCCTCATCCTCGACGATGAGGTCGAACTCCTCCTCGACCTCGAGTATGATTTCCGTCATATCGAGGGAGTCGATGCGCTCCGCAAGGGACGCGGGGTCCCTCTGGATCGCATCCGCGGGCACGCCCATAATAGAGCTGATGATCCCGCAGATCTTTTCATAATCCGACATTGATAGACCTCCGAATAAGTGCCTGATAATAAAATATGACGTATTTGCGCGAACATTCGTGAACGTCATGATGATGATATATTCTAGCCCGCTTTGTGTAGATTGTCAAGTGTCGCAAAGAAAGCCAAATTTCACCGTTCAATCGGTTGTAGAACGGCATGAAACATTATACAATATATTGACATTGCATTGAACGATTCGGAGGTATTTTTATGGAAACCGGCAACGACCGCGGCGGCGTCGAGGCGGCCCAGGCGGGCTTCGGAGCAGACAGCGCCGCCGAGGCGCGGGCGAAATGGTCGCGCCGGATTATCGGCTTGATTGTGCTCGCGGCGCTCGCAATCTATTATCTCGTCGACCCCGCGGGCTTTACGGACACGATGGGCGATATCTTTGCCGGCGAGCCGGGCGTCGTCCGACCCACGGCCAACCCCGCGCTCAAAACGCTCGAGGTGTACTTCCTCGATGTGGGGCAGGGCGATTGCGTATTCCTTCGTTCGCCCAACGGCCAGACCATGCTCGTCGACGCGGGCGAGAGCCAGTATTTCGATGTGATCGACGGCTTTTTGGAGGCGCAAGGCGTGACGAAGCTCGACGCCGTCGTGGAAACGCATCCGCACAGCGACCACATGGGCGGCATGGCAAAGGTCATCGAGAACTATGAAATAGGCGTGTTCTACGCCTCGCCCGCGACGAACAACACGGTTTCGTTCGAAAACATGCTCGACGCGCTCGAGAAGAAGGATGTTGAAACCATCGCGCTCTACGCGGACGAAACGCCCGTAATTGATTGGGATAAGGATGTGACCGTGCGCGTGCTCTGGCCGCTGACGGGCGAGGACTTCAGGGATGACCTCAACAATGCGAGCATCGTGCTCCGCATCGCCTTTGAAGAAACCTCCGTGCTCCTGCCCGGGGATGCGGAAACGCATTCGGAAGATATCATGCTGGAGAAATTTCCCGCGGAATACATTAGGGCGACCGTCATGAAGCTCAGCCACCACGGCTCGCGCACCTCGACGAGCAAGGCCTTCTTCGATGCCGCCGCGCCCGAGGCCGTGGTCATTTGCTTGGGAAAGAACAACGATTACGGCCATCCGCACAAGGAAACCCGCGCGCTGCTTCGAAAATGGGTCGGGCCCGTTTTCCGCACCGACAAAGATGGCACCATCCACTTTACGCTCGACGGCAAAAGCTGGTTCGTCGATACGCAGAAGTAGCGCTCAATCCTCCTGCGCGAGCTTTTCCATCAGCAAGCGGACTTCCGCCTCGGGAAGCTTGGATATCGCGCGGTCATAGGTGAAAAAGCCGTTGAGCTCGTCCTCCACGTCGGAAAGCTGTGTGTAGACAGCCGCCGCGAGGCCTTTGCGTTTGGCGGGGAGAATCTCGTTTTCATATAGCTTTCGAAAGGCGCGCCACAATTCACCCGCGCTTTTGAAGCGTCGGTAGCCGTAGTCCCCGTCGCTAAAACAGTGGCCGGGGATTTTGTAATTGTAGCCGCCGAACTCGCTCAAAACCACCGCGCGCCCAAGCCTGTCCTTGCGCAAACGATATCGCCGGAAGTACACGTGCAGGCTTTGCATCGGACCTATGCCCTGGTCGTGCCAGCCGCTCGCGTGGTCGATGGTGCGCGTGTCGTCGAGCGCGAGGATTTCCTGCACTGCCCTTGCAGCGTCGAACTGACCCCAGCCCTCGTTGAACGGCACCCATACGGCGAGGGAGGGGATGCTGATGAGCTGCGTTACCATTTCCCGAAGCTCTTCGTAATACTGCGCCCTGCCCGCGGCGTCCTTCCTTGCGAAGCGCGTGTAATGCTTTGCTCCGTCGGAAGAGAAGGAGCCGACGAATGCGGGCGCGCCGACGAGCACGCCGTCGTACTTCCCCCCTCCGCAGGGCATATCCTGCCAGACGAGCATGCCGAGCCTGTCGCAGTGGTAATACCAGCGCAAGGGCTCTATTTTGATGTGCTTTCTAAGCATGTTGAAGCCGAGCCGCTTCATCGCGAGTATGTCGAAGACCAGCGCCTCGTCCGAGGGCGCGGTGTACAGCCCGTCCGGCCAGTAGCCCTGATCGAGCACGCCGTTATGAAAGTACGGCTTGTTGTTGAGAAAGAGGCGGGGCGCGCCCGCGGCGTCCTTGTGTACGGAGAACTTGCGCATCGCAAAGTAGCTTTTCACCGCGTCGTCGCCCGCGATAAGTTCAAAGTCGTAGAGCGTGGGCGTTTCCGGGCTCCACGGGATGAAGTCTCCGAGCGCGAGGCGGATGGGAGAGCCGGTCGTACCCCCGATGTTCTTCTCCCCAAAGCGCAGGAGGCAGGGCAGATTGTCCCCGCCCGAAAGAAGCGCCGTGACCTCGACCGCGCTCTCGTCGAACAGCGGCACGATCTTCAGCCGCTCGATGTACGCTTCCGGCACGGATTCCGCCCATACGGTCTGCCAGATACCGCTCTGCGGCGTGTACCAGATGCCGCCGCGCCGCGTCTTCTGCTTGCCGCGCGAGTGATACGACGCGTCGGTAGCATCCCTCACCTTCACGACGAGCACGTTGCTCTCCCGAAGGGATGCCGTCATGTCGAACGAAAACGCCGTGTATCCGCCCGTATGGGAGCCGAGGCGCTTCCCGTTGAGAAACACTTCCGCCATTTGGTCGACCGCGCCGAAGTGGAGCAGCGCCCGCCTGCCTTTCCACTCCTCGGGCAGGATGAGCTGCCGCCTGTACCAGAGCGTTTCATCCTCGTGCAGCCGGCGCATCACGCCTGAAAGTTCGCATTCGGGCGAGAAGGGCACGAGTATCGTGCCGTCGTATCCTTCAGGTTCGGCCTCGCCCTTGGCGATGGCATATTCCCACGGCCCGTTGAGGTTCATGTATTCTTCGCGCCGCATCTGCGGGCGCGGGTATTCCGGCAAAAGGGCGTGCGGATCGAGCGTTTCAGCCCAGCGCGTTTTCATGATTTCTCCTTTCAGCCAACGAAACCGCCGTCCACGCCGAGGACCTGCCCGGTCACGAAAGCCGCTGCGGGGGAGGCGAGGAAGAGGATGGTCTCCGCGACCTCCTCTGGTTTGCCCAGGCGGCAAAGAGGCGTTTTGTCGATGAGCGCGGCGCACTCCGCATCCGAAAGGCGCGCATTCATATCCGTGTCGATCACGCCGGGGGCGACGCAATTCACGCGCACGCCGGCGGGTCCCGCCTCGCGCGCGAGCGCGCGGGTCAGGCCGATGAGCGCGGCCTTTGAGGCGGAGTAGGCTGTTTCGCACGCGCCGCCGTACACGCCCCATACCGAGGACACGTTGACGATAACGCCCGCGCCCCGCCTGAGCATGCCCGGCAGCACGCAGCGGCAGGCGTTGTACGCGCCATCGGTGTTGATGGCGAACACGCGCCGCCATTGCTCACACGAGGTATCCGCCAACTCCGCGTCAAGCGCAACGCCCGCGTTGTTGACGAGAGCCGCGATCGGCCCGAGCGCGGCCTCGACCTCTTCTGTCATGCGTGCTACGTCCGCATAATTCGCGACGTCCCCGCGAACGGCGAGGGCCATAACGCCCATGTCGCCGAGCTTGGCGATGAGCGCCTTTGCCTCAGCCTCGGATTCCCGGTAGCCGACGCCCACGCGCCAGCCCGCGCGTGCGAAAGCGAGCGCCGCCGCGCGGCCTATGCCGCGCGAAGCGCCCGTGATGAAAACAGTACCCGGCATGCTGCCCTCCCCGGAAAACGATAATATCCGGGAACACGATACCACATTCCGGAAAAAAACGCCACACGGAACCGATGGGTAAAGCGCCTATGTTATCGAGGCGATCGAACTGCACTGTTGACAAACCCTATACCGCGTGGTAGAGTTGACGCCATAAATCAAATGAACGCGATGACGGAAACCAGTATCCGATCAGACGCTTCTTTCAGAGAGCCGCCGGCAGGTGTGAGGGCGGCAGAAGCCGGAGCGGTGAATTCCTTCCTGAGCGGCTTGCTGAACCTATAGTAGGCAACGACGGGTGCGCCCGATACAGCGCGAAGGATATGATTGTATCCGAAGGCCGCTTTCGCGGCGAATCTGAGGTGGTACCACGGCAAATCCCGTCCTCTGCTCTATGGCAGGGGACGGTTTTTTTTATATCCGGGGCAGGGGAACCCGCCCAGCACAAACGGGCGCAGCGCGCGCCCGAATCGGAAGGAGAAAGAGCATGAGCAACTATTACCAGCGGGAAATCGAAACCGCATCCCGCGAAACCCTTCTAGCGCTGCAGAGCGAACGCCTAGCCGAGACCGTGCATCGCGTTTACGAGCGCGTGCCGCACTACCGCAGCCGCATGGAGGAGCGCGGCGTGAGGCCTGAGGACATCCGAAGCGTGGATGACCTTGCCAAGCTGCCCTTCACCTACAAGCAGGATCTGCGCGATACCTATCCCTACGGCATGTTTGCCGTGCCGCTCGGGGATGTCGTGCGCATCCACGCATCCAGCGGAACCACGGGCAAGCAGATCGTCGTTGGGTACACGCAAAAAGACCTCGACCTCTGGGCGGACTGCTGCGCGCGCGCCATCGTCGCCGCGGGCGGCGGCGCTCAGGACGTGCTGCACGTCGCCTACGGCTACGGCCTGTTCACAGGCGGCCTGGGCATGGATGGCGGGGCGCTCAAATTGGGCGCGACGACCGTGCCCGTTTCATCCGGCAACACGCCGCGGCAGGTGACCATACTCAAGGACTTCGGTTCGACCATACTGTGCTGCACGCCGAGTTACGCTTTGCACATCGCGGAGGTGCTCAGGGCCGGAGGCTGCTCGAAGGAGGATATCTCCCTCAAGGCCGGCATCTTCGGCGCGGAGCCGTGGACCGACGGCATGCGGCGCGAGATAGAGGAGCAGCTCGGCCTCAAGGCGTACGATATCTACGGCCTCACGGAAATCGTCGGCCCCGGCGTCGCCTACGAATGCGAGGAGCAAACCGGCATGCACGTCAACGAGGATCACTTCCTCGTCGAGGTCATCGACCCCGAAACCGGCGAGGCTTTGCCTGAAGGGACGCAGGGAGAGCTCGTGTTCTCCTGCATTACCAAGGAGGCGGTTCCCATCCTGCGTTACCGCACGCGGGATATCGGCGTCATCACCAGAAAGCCCTGTTCATGCGGACGAACGCTCGTTAAGATGACGAAGCCGCGCGGGCGCACAGACGATATGCTCATCGTTCGCGGGGTCAACGTCTTCCCCTCGCAGATCGAAACGGTGCTTCTCGAGCATGGCTACACCGCCAACTACCAGATCGTCGTGGACCGCTCCGCCAACCTCGACGGCATTGAGGTACAGGTCGAGATCAGCAGCGGCATTTTTGCGGATACCGTTAAGGCGCTCTCGATGAAGGAAAGGCAGCTCGAAGAGGCGCTGCAGTCCCTGCTCGGCATCGCCGCAAAGGTGAGGTTGCTCGAGCCCAACACCATCGAGCGCAGCGTCGGCAAGGCCGTGCGCGTGATCGACAAAAGAAAACTACTGGATTGAGGAGGTTTATCATGGTACAGCAGCTTTCGGTTTTTTTGCAGAACAAGCCCGGCAAGCTCGCCGCGCTCACGCGCGCGCTGGCCGAGGGCGGCATAGACATCCGCGCACTCTCCATTGCGGATACGACGGATTTCGGCATCCTGCGCCTGCTCGTGAGCGACACGGCTAAAGCCAAGGCCATACTCGATGCGCACAGCTACGCCGCGGGCATCACGGGCGTTACGGTCGTGGCCGTGCCCGACGTGCCGGGCGGCCTCGCGCGCGTGCTCACGCTGCTCGCCGACGGAGGCGTGGACATCGAGTATATGTATTCCCTCATCGGCCGCGGCGAGGACAAGGCGTATATGGTCTTCCGCGTGTCTGACGAGGGAAGGTTGCTCGGTCTGCTGGAGAAGGACGGCCTCGCGACGGTTTCCGACGCGCAGCTTGGGATACGCTGAGCGGAAGCCCGCCGTGACCATCGGCTCCACCGAGGCCATGGCGGATGCGCAACGTCAAATGAAGCTCGACCGAGGGCGTCGAATACGCAGCGATATTTGCAAAATCCCCCGCTCAAAGATGAGCGGGGGATTTTGTCGCATCAATTTATATGATAGCCTCATTTGTCGAAACGCGACCGTTATGCTGCGGCGCGCAGAAAAGTTTACATTTTTAGACTAACATATCTATTGCAAAACGCAAGTTGGCAGTATATAAATAGATATCTGAAAGAATATTGAAAAGGACGTGCCTAAATGGATGACGCTTCACATCCGCAATACCTGAGGATCGCGTTGGACATCGCCTCGCAGATCGCTGACGGAGACCTGGCCGAGGGGCAAAAAATTTCCGGGCGCTCATTGCTTGCCTCCGAATACGGCGTTTCGCCCGAAACCATCCGCCGCGCGCTCAAACTGCTCGCCGACATGAAGGCGGTCGAGGTCAAGGATAAATGCGGCGTGATCATCCTCTCGGCGGACAATGCGAAGCGGTATTTGCAGAATCACGAGGGGTTGAACGAGGGGCAGGCTCTTCAGGATAGGATGAAGGAGCTTTTCGTGCAGCATCAAACCATCAGCAAGCAGATGCACGAAACCTACACGCAGATGCTTTCCCTTCGCGAACACCCGCTCGCCTCGGGCGAGCCTTTGCCCAACTACGAGGTGCGCGTGGCCGAAAATTCCCGGCTCATCGGCAGGAGTATAGGCGCGCTGCACTTCTGGCAGCAGACGGGCGCAACCATCGTGGCCATCCGGCGCAAGCAGAGCGTCATCCTCTCGCCCGGTCCGTACGCGGAGCTTTACGGCGGGGATGTGATCCTCTGCGTGTGCAGGCCCGAGGCAGCCGAGGTCGTGCGTGCGTTCGTCAACGGGTAAACGGCCGAATACGGCTATATTGAAAAGGCATAGTTCCTGCAAAGGAGGTCGCAATGAAAAAAGGTTTAGTCATGGCGGGGTCGCTGGGCAACTGCGTTCACGTCGCGGGCGCAGCGCATTTCCTCAACCTCGCAAAGGACGAAGGGTACGAAACCCTGTTTCTGGGCCCCGCAAACAGCGTGGATTCGGTGATCGAAAAGATACGCGAGCGCCGCCCAGCCATGGTTTCGCTTGGCTATAGGCTCACGCCCTCAAACGCGGTTCCGCTTGCGCTGGAGCTGATTAAAAAAAGCAAAACTCTCGACGCACAGCCCGTCTGGATTTTTGCGGGCACGAGGCCGGTTGCGCAGGAGATCGAAAAGCTCGGCTTTTTCGACGTCGTATTCGACGGCGCGGAGGATATCGACGAGTGCATCCTGTTTCTCAGGACGGGCGCGCGCCGCAGGGAGGGGAGCGCGGAATTGTTCGCACAGAGCCTGACCGACCGCATCCGCCAGAAGAAGCCCTATCCCTTGCTGCGGCACCATTTCGGTCTGCCGAGCTATGAGGAAACCCTCGCGGGCGTCGCCGAAATCGCCGAGAGCCGCGTGCTGGACGTCATTTCCCTCGGCATCGACCAGAATACGCAGCAGTTCTTTTTCGTGCCTGAACAGCGCGACCCCGGCATGGACGGCGCGGGTGGAGTGCCGGTCAAAAGCGCGGAGGAGTTCGCGCGGCTCAAGGAGGCGTCGCGCCGCGGCAACTATCCGCTCATGCGCTGCTACAGCGGCACTGCGGACGTGATCCGCCTCGCGGAGGTCCTTCGCACCGGCATCGACAACGCCTGGTGCGCCGTGCCGCTTTGCTGGTACAACGAGCTCGACGGCCGCGGCATGCGCAAGGTGGAGGATGCGATGCGGGAGAGCCAGCAGATGATCCGCTGGCACGGGGAGCGCAACATTCCCGTGGAGCTCAACGAGCCGCACCACTGGGGGCTTCGCGACGCGCACGACACGGTTTCGGTCGCGATGTCCTTTTTGAGCGCGTACAACGCAAAGAAATACGGCGCGAAGGACTACATCGCGCAGTATATGTTCAACATCCCGAGCTCCCTGAGCTTTTCGATGGACCTCGCCAAGGCTCTCGCGCAAGTTGAAATGTCCGAATCAATAGCGGACGCGGACTTCCGCGTGTACCGTCAGGTGCGCGCGGGGTTGCCCTTCCTCAACGGAGATCCGGATATCGCCAAGGGTCAGCTCGCCGCATCCACAGCCAACGCCATGAACGTTGCGCCTCACATCATCCACGTGGTCGGCTACAGCGAGGCGGAGCGCGCGGCCACGCCCGAAATCGTCATAGAAAGCTGCAAGATCGTGCGCGGTGTGGTGCGCTCGACTCTCTACGGCAACGCGGACGCCTCGGCCGACCCGCGCGTGCAGGCGCGAAGGAAGGAATTGATAGACGAGGCGAAATACCTGCTCGCTTTCATCCGCGAGGAGTACGAGAATACATGCGAGGATCCGTGGGGGGATGCCGCGGCGCTTTCGGATTGCATCCGGCGCGGCATACTTGACGCGCCCCATATTGTGAAGAATGCAGAATTCCGGGGCGACCTTGCCACGCGCATCCACGAAGGCAAATGCCTCGCGTACGACGAAGCTTCGGGGCGGTTTTTGGACGAACGCGAGCGGCTCGGCCGCATCCGTAAGAGGGAGGGGCTCTATGGATCGCAGCAAAATTGCAGTCATTAGCACAGGCAACGGCGGCCAGTCGCTCGCGGCGTATCTGGCGCTGCACGGTTACCGCGTTGCGCTCTACGCACGCGAGCAGGAGCGCATCGATATGTTCCCGTCAAACCGCTTCATGCTCGGCGGCATATTCGACGACGCGGCAGAGGTCGAACTGATAAGCTGCGACATGCGCGCGGTCGTGGAGGATGCGTATCTCATCATGGTCACGACGCCCGCGCAGTATCACCCTATCGTCGCGCGCGCCATGGCGCCGTATCTTAAGCACGGGCAGACCGTCGTGCTCAACCCGGGCAGAACCTTCGGCACCTATGTGTTCGAAAAGACCCTCAGGGAAAACGGCTGCCGCGCCGATATCGTGCTCGGCGAAACGGATACGTTTGTGTTCACCTGTCGCTGTAAGCAGGTCGGCCACCCGGTGATCTTTGAGATCAAGAGGGATGTCAGGGTCGCGGGCCACGCAAAGGAAAACACGCTGCCTCTCGTGGAAACGCTCTCGGCGCTGTTCCCGCACGTCGCGCCCGCACACAGCGTGCTGCAGACGGGACTGACGAACATCGGCATGATCTTCCATCCGCTGCCCATTTTGATGAACATCACGCGCATCGAGGCGAAGGAGGAGTTCCGGTATTATCTCGACGGCATCTCCCCGCTGGTGGCGAGCGTGCTCGAGCGGCTCGATTCCGAGCGCGTCGCGGTCGCGCGCGGCTTGGGCATCGACGTGCCCAACGCGTCCGATTGGCTCCAGGGCCGTTACGGCTCCGAAGGAGGCAACCTCTACGAGCGCATCCAGAATACCCACGCCTACCAGAACGTGTTCGCGCCGACCGAAATAGACACGCGCTACATCCACGAGGATATCCAGACCGGCTGCGTGCCCGTGAGCTGCCTCGGGCGCAGACTCAACATCCCCACGGATATCACGGACGCTTCGATCAAATGGGCGTCGGTCGTGTATAACTGTGACTTCTACGCTACGGGCCGCAACGAGCGCGCCATAGATTTCGACGCGGTGCTCGCGGAGGCGTAATTCCATCATGGCTTCAGTTTAACGAGGCGGGCGGATTTCTCCGCCCGCCGTTGTGTCATATCGCATTCGCATAAGGAGAACCCGCCGCGCTCAGTCGCCTTCCTCGCCGGTTTTCTCGCGGATGTGCTCGAGACCCATCTCGAATATCTGTTTGACGTGGTTGTCCGCAAGGGAATAGTAGACCACCTTGCCCTCGCGCCTGTTCTTGACGAGGTTCGCGAGCCGCAGCGAGCGCAGTTGATGGGATACCGCGGATTTGGTCATGCCAAGCAGCGCACCCAGGTCGCACACGCACATTTCGCTCTCGTCAAGCGCCCACATGATCTTCATGCGCGTGCTGTCCCCGAGCATCTTGAAAAAGTCGGAAAGATCATACAGCACACCCTCGTCCGGCATCTTGTCGCGCACGGCGGCTATGACGTCGGAATGGATGACCTCGCAGTCGCACAGCATTTCCGGAATTTTCATGTAAGACCTCCTCTTGCATACGGTAGGCCTAAATATTCTACCATATTGCAGTCCCGTTTGAAACAAGCGCGGGATTCGTTGCGCACCTTGTTTGAAAATTCTTGGCGCAAAAACGCGAATGTCATTGACAGTTGAACGAGTTCTCAACTATAATATAACAAACGGTTGAACAATCATTCAACTGATAGAACGCGAACAGGAGGGACAGCATATGAAACGGACATATAAACTCGAAGGGCTCGAATGCGCGAACTGCGCGGCCAAAATGGAAGACGCAATCGGGAAGCTCGGCGGGGTGCGCTCCGCCAGCGTGAACTTCCTGGCGGCGAAGATGACCATCGAGGGCGAGGATGCGTGTTTCGAGGAGATCGCCAACGCTGCGCGCGCCGTCGTGCGCCGGTTTGAGCCGGATGTGGTCGTGAGGAGCGCCTAAAGGATTTTTTATGAAGCTTACGCGAAACCAGAGGCAACTCGCGCGGATTCTATTTGGCGCGGCAGTATACGCTTTTGGGCTTTGGTATAAAACGGACAACGGTATTTTTTCCCTCTGCGTTTATCTCGCGGCCTACCTCATCATTGGCGGCGACATACTCTGCCGGGCAGGGCGCAACATCGTGCGCGGCAAGGTGTTCGACGAAAACTTCCTCATGAGCATCGCAACCATAGGCGCTTTCGCCGTTGGCGATTACCGCGAGGGCGTCGCCGTGATGCTGTTTTATCAGGTCGGCGAGCTGTTTCAGGGCTACGCGGTGGGCAGGTCGCGCAAATCCATCGCCGAGCTTATGGATATCCGCCCGGATTACGCCAATGTGCGGCGCGGCGATGCGCTCGATAAGGTCGACCCGAACGAGGTGAACGTCGGGGATATCATCGTCGTCAAGGCGGGGGAGCGCGTCCCGCTCGACGCGGAGGTGGTCGAGGGCAATTCGAGTGTGGACGCCTCGGCGCTCACGGGCGAGTCCGTACCGCGGGATGTCGGCCCCGGCGACGCGCTTTTGAGCGGCTGCATCAACATCACCGGCGTACTTGCGGCGCGCGCGACGAAGGAGTTCGGCGAGTCCACGGTCAGCAAAATACTCGATCTGGTCGAAAACGCAGGTGCGAAAAAATCCAACTCCGAGCACTTCATCACGAAGTTCGCGCGTTATTATACGCCCGCGGTCGTGGCGGCGGCAGCACTGCTCGCCGTCATTCCTCCGCTCGCGCTTCCGGGCGCGACATTTCGCGAGTGGGCATACCGGGCGCTCTCCTTCCTCGTGGTTTCCTGTCCGTGCGCGCTCGTGATCTCCATCCCGCTGAGCTTCTTTGGCGGCATCGGCGGCGCGTCGAGGAGCGGCATACTCGTCAAGGGCGGCAACCACCTTGAGGCGCTCGCGCGCGCGGAAATATTCGTGTTCGACAAGACAGGTACGCTGACCAAGGGTGCGTTCCGCGTGCAGCGCATCCTGCCGGAGGGGATCCCTGAGGCGGAGCTTCTCGAGCTGGCCGCGCACGCGGAAAGCTATTCCAACCATCCCATTTCCCTTTCTTTGCGACAGGCGTACGGCGGGAAGCCCGATCCCGCGCGCGTTTCGGATGTGGAGGAGATTCCCGGCCGCGGCGTGATGGCGACGGTGGACGGCAGGCGCATCGTCGCGGGCAACGACAAGCTCATGGAAATGCTCGGCATCCCGTTCCGGCGGGCGGAAGAGGTCGGCACCGTCGTATACGTTGCCGCGGACGGCGCGTATGTCGGATACATCCTCATTGCGGATGAGATAAAGCCCGACGCGCAAAAGGCCATTGCGGACCTTCGTGCGGCGGGGGTCAAACAAACCGTCATGCTTACGGGAGATGCGGAAGAAATCGCGCATAGCGTCGCCAAAAAACTCGGCATAGACCGTGTCTGGGCGGAACTGCTGCCCGCCGACAAGGTGGAAAAGACCGAGGAGCTGCTCTTAGAGAAGTCGCCCGGCGGCAAGCTCGCCTTTGTGGGCGACGGCATCAATGACGCGCCGGTGCTCGCCCGCGCGGACATCGGCATCGCTATGGGCGGCCTCGGGTCGGATGCCGCCATCGAGGCGGCCGACGTGGTCATCATGACGGATGAGCCCGCAAAGCTCGCGCAAGCCATGCGCATATCGCGCAAAACGCTGCGCATCGTGAAGGAAAACATCGCGCTCGCGCTTTCGGTCAAGGGTGCGGTGCTGCTGCTCGTGGCATTCGGCTACTCGTCCATGTGGGCGGCGGTGTTTGCGGATGTTGGCGTGGCGGTGCTCGCGATACTCAACGCCATTCGCATGCTCAAGGTGAAAAGGGCCGCTGTGCGCGCCTGAAGGGCTCCCTGCTGCCGGCAAGGGCCCCGTCTTCGTTTGCGTGCGGATCGTCAGAGTCTATCCCCGTCGGCGATGACGGCGCGCCAAACGGAAAAGAACAGCCGAGCGGGCTGTTCTTTCTCCCATTCACGATAAGTTCCGCGTTACTTCGCCGACTTCTGCACGCCGTTCACGTCGATGTAGGTCTCGCCGTCGAGCAGCAGTTCGCTCACGCTCACGAACTCATAGCCGCCGTCCTTTGCCGCCTGGAGAAGCGCCGGCAGATACTCCGCGATGACGTAGCCGTTGTTGTGGCAGAGCACGATGCAGCCGGGATGGAGCTTTGGCACGACGGTGTCGAGTATCGTCTGGGCGCTGCGCTCCTGCCGCCAGTCGACGGTATCGAGGTCCCATTGAATCACCTCATAGCCCGCCTCGCGCATGGCGAGTATCACCGCGTCGTTGTATTCTCCGAACGGCGCGCGGAAGAGCGAGCAGCGCTTGCCTGTGATCTTCTCAATCATAACCTCGCACGATTCGACGTCCTTTTTCATTTGCGCGGCGGAGAGCTTGGTCATGTGCGGATGCGTGCCCGAGTGGTTGCCTATTTCGTGCCCGCGGTCGAAGATTTCTTTGACCATGTCCGGATACTTCTCCACCCAGAAGCCGCACAGGAAAAACGTCGCCTTCGCGCCGTACTGGTCGAGCGTGTCGAGTATGAACGCAGTCTTATCGTCCTCCCACGCCGCGTCTATGGTGATGGCGATCTTCTTCTCCTCGGTTTGCACGCTGTACACGGGCAGCTCGCGTTTCTTGCCCGCGAGCACCTCCATCTCGTATTCCTCCACCGAGGCTTCGTTCGAGGAGGCTCGCGCGGGCGCATCCCACACGGCGATGGCGATGGCGACCCCCGCGATGATGACGAGCAGCACGGCAAGTGCGATTAGCAGCGTTTTCTTTGTTATCACCACGATAGGCACAATTCGTCCCTCCAGTGCATGTTTGTGCCTAAATATATGCACGTCGCATTGATACTTTGCCAAACAAGCCGCGGAATGATAGAATAATATCGCGCATAAATTGGAGGTCCTGTGGAAGAAATACGCGGCACGGTCCGAAATATTATCTACCGCAACGCCGAGAACGGCTACTCCGTGCTCGAGCTTGTCGACGACGCGGAGCACGCCTTCACCGCCGTGGGGGAGCTTCCGCTCGCCACAATAGGCGAGCGCATCGAAATCGTCGGCAGTTGGATGGAGCACCCGGCCTACGGCAAGCAGTTGAAGGTACGCTCGCACCACACTCTCGCGCCCGCGAACGTGACCGCCCTCATCAACTACCTCGGCAGCGGCCTCATTTCCGGCGTGGGCGAGATCACCGCGCGGCAGATCGTGGCGGCCTTCGGCATGGATACCATCGGCGTCCTCGAAAACGAGCCGCAGCGCCTTCGCGAGGTGCCGGGCATCGGAAAGAAGCGCGCCGAGCGTATTGCGGCATCCTTCGCACAGCACAAGGATCTTCGGGATATCATGCTCGCTTTGCAGGATTACGGCATCACGGTCAACCAAGGTCTGAAGCTCTACCGAGCCTACGGCAACCTGTGCCTTGCCAAGCTGCGCGAGAATCCCTACCGACTTATAGAGGACATCGAGGGCATCGGCTTCATCACGGCGGACAAGCTCGCGGCCAACGCGGGCATCGAGCACGACTCGCCGTTTCGCATCAAGGCCGGCCTCAAATACACGCTCCAGTGGGCACGGCAGGAAGGGCATACGCTTCTGCCAAAGGAAAAGCTGGTCGAGATCGCATGCGATCTTCTCAAGGTGGATGTCAAACCCGCCGAGGATCTGCTCGACGAGCTCGCGCTCACGGGCGACGTGGTTGTAAAGACCATCGGCGGCGAAGAAAGCGTCTTTCTTCCTTATATGTTCCGCGCGGAGGGGGAATGCGCAAAGCGTCTTTCCTCCCTGATCGCCAGCGTAGAGACGCCCGCGCTGCTCGGCCTTGAGGAGCGCATCCGCCTGCTTGAGAGGGAGCTTAAAGTAGAGCTTGCGCCGCAGCAGCATGAGGCGGTCGTTACGGCGCTTACGTCCGGCGCGATGGTCATCACCGGCGGCCCCGGCACGGGCAAAACGACGATACTGCGTTTTGTCATACGCCTCGTCGAGCAGGCGGGGCTCGGCTATGAGCTTTGCGCGCCCACGGGCCGCGCCGCCAAACGCATGGCGGAGGCCACGCAAGCGGAGGCCCGCACCATACACCGGATGCTCGGGTATGGCTTTGACAATGAGAGCTTTGTGAAAAACGAGGACGACCCCGTCTGTGCGGACGTTATCATCGTGGATGAGATGAGCATGGTGGACGTGACGCTTATGCGCGCCTTGCTTCGCGCGACGCCGCCGGGCGCGCGCCTCGTGATGGTGGGGGACGCGGATCAACTGCCCTCGGTCGGTCCCGGCAATGTGCTGCGGGATATCATCGACAGCGGCGTCGTCCCCGTGATCCGGCTCACGGACATATACCGTCAAGCTGAGCGCGGCATGATCGTGGAGAACGCGCACCGCATCAACCGCGGCAGGCTGCCCGAGCTTTTCGCGGACTGCCAGGACTTCCGCTTCGAGGAATCCGGCAACGCGGAGGAGATCATCCGCCGCGTCATCGCGCTGTGCTCCGGCGTGACCAACAAGCTCGTCACGCGCGATCCCGCAAAGGATGTGCAGGTGCTCTCGCCCATGAAGAAGGGCGCGCTCGGCGTCGCTCAGCTCAATGCGCGCATGCAGCAGGCACTCAACCCGCCCACGCTCAAGAAGCGCGAGCACAAGTACGGCGAGGCGATCTTCCGCGAGGGCGACAAGGTCATGCAGACCAAAAACAACTATAAAATCCAGTGGAAGCGCGTCTGCGGCGGCGTAGTGGAGGAAGGCTTGGGCGTGTTCAACGGCGACCTCGGCACCGTGATCAAGATTGAATCCGAGGATCAGGAAATGACCGTTCTTTTCGACGACGAGCGCGAGGCGGGCTACGATTTTACCATGCTCGAAGAGCTCGCCCTCGCCTACGCCGTGACCATACACAAGAGCCAGGGCAGCGAGTTTCCGGTGGTGCTCATGCCCCTCGCGGGCGGACCGCCGCAGCTGCTGACGCGAAACCTCCTTTACACCGCTGTGACCCGCGCACGCGAGCAGGTCTACATCGTGGGCCGCAGCAAAAGCGTCTACGATATGGTGGATAACGCCAAGGTTCGCAAGCGCTACAGCGCGCTGCGCTTCTTTCTCGAGGACTTCGCCGAGCTTGCGGGGAGAGCGCCGTGACTAGTTTCGTCGAATGGATATTTCCCGGCCGGGTGACCTGTTTCCTTTGCGGCCGCGAAGCGTTCACCGATGGGCGGGGTCTGTGCGCAGACTGCGCGGGGCGGCTTTCTCCGCCTCCGGACGAGCCCTGTCCTCCGGCGCTCGACGGTTACGCTGCGGGCGCGCGCTTCGACGCTGCCACGGCCGGAGCCATCCGTCGCATGAAGTACGACGACGCGCGGTATCTCGCGCCTTTTTTCGCATCCCTCATCGAGGTTCCTGCGGATTGGCATATCGACGCGGTTACGCCTGTCCCATTGCATAAAAAGAAGCTTCGGGCGCGCGGCTACAACCAGAGCGCGCTCATCGCGCGCACCTTGGCACAGCGGCTGGATATACCCGTGCAGGAGGATCTTATTGTCCGCACCCGCGACACGCGCTCGCAGACCGCGCTCGACGTTTCCGCGCGCACGCGCAACGTGGAGGACGCATTCAAAGCTCCGCCCGCGGCGGCGGGCAAGCGCGTGCTCATTGTGGACGACGTAAGAACGACCGGCGCCACCGTCTGCGCCTGCGCCGCGGCGCTTCGCGCGGCCGGGGCGAAGGCGGTCTATTGCGTCACCGTGCTCGCGCGCGGATTGGAAACCGGCGCAGAGGATCGGATGTAACGCGGGTTTGCCCCCATGTAAATATCACGCTCAGCCTATGAATGATTGCGCGTATACCCTCATAAGCATGAACAAAGCTTGTTCGGGGGTATCTTTATGTATGCTTATATCGAGGAGCGCGTATTGAACGTCGCGGAGTACATCGTCGAGCACGGAGCCACCGTGCGCAGCGCCGCGCGCGAGTTCGGCATCAGCAAATCCACCGTGCACCACGACATGCAAACGAGGCTCAAGAACCTCGACCCGGCGCTCGCCAAGCAGGTGCGCGCGATACTCGCCCGCAACCGCGAGGAGCGCCACATCCGCGGCGGCATGGCGACTTATCTCAAATACAAGGGGAATCCGTCGAAGAAAGAGCTTGACAAACGGACCGTAATCCTGTAATGTAGCGAAAAATATATCCGACCAGAGGAAACTCGATGATAGTATTCGGCCTGACTACGATGGGTACCGGCTGCACCATGCTGATGTGCAGCTCTTTGGCGTACTTGAGCGGGTCGGGTCTGGCATTCGTCTGATACGGTAATTGCTGTAAACAGGGCGGCAGGCGCAAACGCTTGCCGCCTTTATTTTATTGCAAGGATTACAGGAGGTTTTATGAGGAGCTATAACTTGGCAATTTTGGGCGCGACGGGCGCTGTGGGCAGGCAAATGCTGCGATGCCTCGAGGAAAGGGATTTCCCCGTGGGCAAGCTCCGCCTGCTCGCGAGCGCGAAAAGCGCGGGCGAAAAACTTCGTTTCCGCGGCGGGGAGATCGAGGTGCGCGAGGCGGATGTTACGTCGTTCGACAATCTCGCCTTCGTGCTCGGCGCGGTGCAGGCGCCGCTTGCGCGCAGTTTCGCGCCCGCCGTCACGGCGGCCGGGGCGGTGTTTATAGACAACTCGAGCGCATTCCGCCTGCTTGACGAGGTACCCCTCGTGGTGCCCGAGATCAACCCGGAGGATGCACTGGTGCACAAGGGCATCATCGCGAGCCCCAACTGCTCCACGACCATCGCGCTGGTCGCCGTCAACGCCGTCAACCGCATTTCGCCTATCAAAGCCATGTATGTGAGCACGTATCAGGCGGTTTCCGGCGCGGGAGCGCTCGGCGTGAGCGAGCTTGAGGCGCAGACGCGCGCCGTCGTGGAGGGCGGTGAGATCACCCCGGATGTATTTCGCTACCAGATCATCCGGAATATCATCCCCCAGATCGGCTGCTTCGAGGGGGAAGGCTATACGAGCGAGGAGATGAAAATGCAGCGCGAGGGCAGGAAGATCGCGCATCTGCCGGAGCTGGTCGTCAACTGCACCTGCGTTCGCGTGCCCGTGCTGCGCTCGCACTCGATTTCCATCACGCTCATCACCGAATCTCCCGTGAGTCCCGCCGAGGCGCGCGCGGCCATCGCCAACGCGCCGGGCTGCGCACTTGCGGACGATCCGGCAAACCATATTTACCCCATGCCCCTGCCCGCCTCTGATCAGGACCTCGTCTGCGTCGGCCGCATTCGCCGCGATCTCGCCAACCCCAACGGCCTCGCGCTCTGGTGCAGCGGCGACCAGTTGAGGAAGGGCGCGGCGACCAACGCGGTGCAGATCGCGGAGCTGCTCATCAACAGATCGGCAGTACCGCTTTACGAGCCGGCGCGCCTTGCCCATTGCCGCGCGGCGGTCGGCGGGAGCCTGCAAACCGGCGCGTAAGGGCGACGAAGCCCCGGGTTTTCCGAACGCCCGTATATGATGCGGATTGCCGGCCGGAGAAGAGGGATTGAAGAAACCCTTTTTTCCGGCCTTTCGCATGAAAAAGTTTTGGAAGAGGTTGACAAAAATGCCTCTTTACAGCTATCCTTCGCGATGATAAAATAACAAAACACCCCATATTTTGTGGAGTACGATAAAAAAGCATCTTATATATTGTGGAGGAAGGTATTCATGGCGGAACTATCAAAAAACGCGCTGACCGTGCTCGAACGGCGGTATCTGACGAGAGACGGGGACTCGAAGGTGATCGAAACGCCGGATGGCATGTTCCGCCGCGTGGCGGATGCCGTCGCCGCGGCCGACCTCGCGTATGACCCCCAAGCGGACGCCGCCGCCGTCGCGCGCGAGTTTTACGCCATGATGGACGGGCTTCTTTTCATGCCCAACTCGCCTACGCTGATGAATGCGGGCAAGCCCCTGGGTCAGCTCAGCGCCTGCTTCGTGCTGCCCGTGGGCGACTCGATGGAGGAGATTTTCGAAACCGTAAAGAATGCGGCGCTCATCCATAAGAGCGGCGGAGGCACGGGCTTTTCGTTCTCGCGCCTTCGCTCGGCAGGAGCCATGGTGAAGTCGACCGGCGGCGTCGCGAGCGGGCCCATCAGCTTCATGAAGGTGTTCAATGCGGCGACCGAGGCCGTCAAGCAGGGCGGTACGCGGCGCGGTGCGAACATGGGGATCCTCCGCGTGGATCATCCCGACATCAGGGCCTTCATCGCCTGCAAGAGCGACTCGCATGAGATCACCAACTTCAACATCAGCGTGGGGCTGACCGAGAAGTTCATGGATGCCGCCGAGCGCAATGAGACCTACGAGCTCGTCGACCCGCGCACAAAAAAGGTCGTGGGCACGCAGATGGCGCGCGAGGTGTTTGAGCTCATCGTCGACATGGCGTGGAAGAACGGCGAGCCCGGCATCATCTTCCTCGATCGCATGAACCGCGACAATGTGGTTCGCGAAGAGTGCGGCGAAATAGAATCCACAAACCCCTGCGGCGAGCAGCCGCTGCTGCCCTATGAGAGCTGCAACCTCGGCTCGCTAAACCTCGCGCGCATGCTCAAAAAGGCGGGCGGCGCATACGAGATCGACTATGACTTGCTCGGCAAGACCGTGGACAGTGCCGTGCATTTCCTAGACAACGTCATCGAGGTCAACCGGTATCCGCTCGACATCATCGCTCAAAGGACGCTCGCCACAAGGAAGATCGGCCTCGGCGTGATGGGCTTTGCGGACATGCTCTACCGCCTCGGCATCCCCTACAATTCTGAGGAGGGCATCGCGACCGCTTCCGCTGTGATGCGCTTCATCAACGAGCGCGCGCACGAAGCTTCCATCGCGCTTGCCAAATTACGCGGGCCCTTCCCGCTCTATGAAAAAAGCAGCCTCGCCGCGCTTGGCCGACCCTACCGCAACGCTACCTGCACGACCATCGCGCCCACGGGGACCATCTCGATCATCTGCGGCGCGTCCAGCGGCGTGGAGCCGCTCTTCGCGCTCTCGTTCGTACGAAACGTCATGGACAACGACGAGCTGCCCCAGGTGGACCCGTACTTCGCCGAGGTCGCGAGGAGGGAGGGCTTCTATTCGGATGCGCTCATGCGCCGCATCGCAAAGGAGGGCACGCTCGAGGGCATTCCCGAGGTGCCCGAGCATGTGCGCCGCGTCTTCGTCACCGCGCACGACATCTCGCCCAAATACCACATCCGCATGCAGAGCGCTTTCCAGAGGTTTACGGACAACGCCGTATCCAAAACCGTCAACTTCCGCCACGACGCGGCGCGCGAGGAGGTCGCCGAAGTGTTCACGCTTGCCTATAAGCTCGGCTGCAAGGGCGTCACCATCTATCGGGACGGCAGCCGCGAGGATCAGGTGCTCTACGTGGGGGATAACAAGGCCGCGCCCGCATCGCCCGCGCCTGAAGCGAACATCGTCGCCGCGCACAAGATCGCACCGCGCCCGCGCCCGGAGGTCACGCGCGGCATCACGGAAAAGGTCGTCATCGGCTGCGGCAACCTCTATGTGACGGTCAATTACGATGATGAGGGCATCTGCGAGGTGTTCGCCAACCTCGGCCGCGCGGGCGGCTGCCCTAGCCAGAGCGAGGCGACGAGCAGGCTCATTTCGACCGCTCTGCGAAGCGGTCTCGACGCAAACGCCATCATCGAGCAGCTAAAGGGTATCCGCTGTCACTCAACGCTGCGCCAGCGGGCGCTCAACGGCAACATCAAGGTGCTCTCCTGTCCGGACGCCATAGGTCGCGTGCTCGAGAAGGTCGCCAAAATAAAAGCCGAGGAGGACGCCAAAAGAAACGGACAAAGGCTCGACGTGCCCATCGCCAAGGAAGATCTCGCCGAGGGGGAGTGCTGCGACGAGCCGGGGAAGGCAGCGAGCCAACCCTGTCCCGAGTGCGGCGCGGGCATGGAGCACGAGGGCGGCTGCACGATCTGCCGCGCGTGCGGATACAGCAAATGCGGGTAAAATAAAGCGAAACGGCTTCTAAAACAGTTTACAAG
>JAPXSN010000009.1:0-35599 GCA_033813015.1 Clostridia bacterium
ATATAAGGGAGGCCGGATATGAGCCGTTATCGCAACAGCGCGGGCGTAAAGGTGCCCGAGGTGCTCCTGCCCCGCGCGGGCACGGACATGACCAAATGGGCGGTCGTCGCGTGCGACCAGTTCACCTCGCAGCCCGATTATTGGGAAGAGGCGGAGCGCATCGCGGGGGACGCGCCCTCGACGCTTCGCTTGATGCTGCCGGAAATGTATCTCGACAAGCCCGGCGAGGCCGAGCGGATCGAGGCCATCAACGCCACAATGAAACATTACCTCGACACGGGCGTGCTCGAGAACCGGGGCGAAGGCTTCGTGTTCGTGCGCCGCACGGTCGCGGGGAGGAGCCGCCTTGGCCTCGTGCTCGCGCTCGACCTTGAGCGGTACGATTTTTCAAAGGGCTCCACCTCGCTGATTCGCGCGACCGAGGGCACCATTGTGGAGCGCATACCGCCGCGCCTTCGCATCCGAAAGGACGCGCCGCTGGAATTGCCGCACATACTCGTGCTCATCGATGATCCGGAGCGTACGGTCATCGAGCCTCTCGCGGAAAAACTCCGCCCGGGCGGCAAGGCGTATGACTTTGAGCTCATGCAGGGCGGCGGCCACGTCGAGGGCTGGTTCATCGGGGATGAGGCGCAAATAAACGCCGTGCTGCGCGCGTTCGAAAAGCTCGCGGATCCTGCGGCGTTCGCCGAAAGGTACGGCTGCGATCAGCCTCCTCTTCTCTTTGCGATGGGGGACGGCAACCATTCCCTCGCGACCGCCAAAACCAACTGGGAGAACCTCAAGGCATACCTGTCGCCCGAAGAGCGCGAGGATCACCCTGCGCGCTACGCGCTCGTTGAAATCGAGAACGTGCACGACGCGGGCATCATCTTCGAGCCCATCCACCGCGTGCTCTTCAACCTCGATGTGGGCGCTGCGATATCCTATTTGCAAAAGAAGCTCGCCCTCGATAACGGCGGCTGCGAGGTCGCGCTGTACGCATCCCGCGAGGAGTGCGAGCAGAACGCGGCGAAGACCGCGGGCGTCGGCGCTCACATATTGCCCTTCGTGACGGCGGATGCCTATGGCTATTTCAGGATAGACAAGCCCTCTGCGCAGCTTGAGGTCGGCACGCTGCAGAACGCGCTCGATGCGATGCGCTGCGAAATGAAGGATGCCGTCATCGACTATATCCACGGCGCGGACGTCGTATTTGAACTCGGCCGCAAGCCCGGCAACATGGGCTTCCTGCTGCCGCCGATGGAAAAGGGAGCGTTCTTCCGCACGGTCATCTTCGACGGCGCGCTGCCGCGAAAGACCTTCTCCATGGGCGAGGCCAACGAAAAGCGGTACTATCTCGAGTGCCGTAAAATCCAAAAGTAAAGCGGTTGCGGGGCGGAGTGCTTCCGCCCCGGCGAATTCAGTCAGGGGGGCGCGCGCGGATGCCCTGTTTTCGTGCGCGACGGGTATTTTAGGAGATATGGCGGGGATATGGAACTCCGTTTCTGCGGTGCTGCTGGTGCTTTTGATGGTGGCGGTCGGGTATCTGTTCGGTCTGTTCAAATGGATGAAGGCCGAGCACAAGTCCATCGTGATCCGATTCCTCATCTACATGGCGGTGCCGTGCATGTGCGTCAAGAACGTGTTCGAGTATTTCACGCAGGAAATGTTCCGGCAGGCGGGCGTGCTGCTGCTGGTCCCCATCCTCTTCAACCTCATGACCTTCGCCGTGGCGTTGGGCATCGGGCGGCTTGCGCGCATCCCCAAAAAGCGCTTCGGCGGCTTCGCGGTGATGTGCGCCTTCTCCAACTCGCTCTTCATCGGCTTCCCCATCGCGCACGAGCTTTTCGGGGACGCGGGCACGCCGTATTTGATGTTCTATTACATCATCAACACGGCGGCTTTCTGGACGCTGGGGAGCTTCTTCATCTACCGCTCGGGGGACGCGGGCAAGAAGTTTTCCCTTAAGTCCTCTCTTAAGCAGCTCGTGTCTCCACCGCTGGTTGCGCTTCTGGGCGCCATTGCGCTGCTGCTTGCCGGCGTGACGCTGCCGCGCCTCGTCCTGACCTTTGCTTCCTACATGAGCGCCACGGTGACGCCGCTCGCTCTGCTGTATGTGGGCTTCCTCATCTATGAAACGAGTCTTGGCAACCTCAAGCCCGACCGCGGCATATGGATTGCCAGCGCCATGCGCTTTATCGGCGCGCCCGCGCTGATGCTTTTGATGTGCCACGTTTTCGGCATAACGGGCCTCGCGCGCAGCGTATTCTTCATCGAGGCGGCGATGCCCGTGATGACGCAGTCCGTGGTCGTATCCGGCATGGCCGGGGCGGATGAAAACTACAACGCGCTTGGCATGAGCTTCACGACGCTGCTTTGCCTTGTGGCGATACCGGTGCTGATGCTCATACTCGGCTGAACGGGGGATGGGGACGATGCGGAAACGGGCGAGCACGAAAAAAAACAATGCGGCCCTGTATGCGCTCGTCTGCGCGCTTTTAAGGCCTTATCTCAAGCTGATGTACAACTTCTCCCTGCCGCAAAAAGTCCCCGACCTGCCGCCCGGTCCGATTTTGCTGCTGGGCTCGCACTCCTCCAACCTTGATTTTCTCTTTGCTTTGCCCCTTCTTCGAAAAAAGCGATTCAACGCCGTCGTCACAAGCTATTATTTCAACAACGAACGCCTCGCCAAGCTCCTTCGCTTCTTCCATTGTATCGCTAAGGAGCAGTTCCGCGCGGATGTTTCTGCTATTCGCGACATACGCGCCTCTATTAAGAACGGCGCGAGCGTGCTTATTTATCCCGAGGGCGAGGTCAACGGCACGGGCCGCTGCGAGAAGCCGGAGCGCAGCATCGTCAAGCTCTGCCGCATGCTCGACGTGCCGGTTTTCGCCGTGCGTACCCACGGCAGCTACCTCACGCGGCCCAAGTGGGGGCCGCGCGTGCGGCGCGGCAGGGTGACGGCGGAAGCCTTTGAGGTCGTGGATGCCGAAAAGCTGCGCTCTTTGAGCGATGAGGAGCTGTACGACTGCATCTGCGAGGCGCTCGAGAGTAACGACTACGCCTGGCAGGAAACGATGATGGTGCCCTTTGCGCACAGGCGCTGCGCCGAAGGGCTGCACAATATGCTTTACCTCTGCCCGCGCTGCGACCGTGAGTTTGCTATGAACACGCTCGAGGATGAAATTTTCTGCGAGGCGTGCGGCAATCGCGGCTTCATGGACAAATACGGCTTTATGCATCCCGCGGGCAAGGACGACGCCATCCCCCGCACCGCGCCGGAATGGATCGATTTGCAGCGTGACCGCATCCGTCGGGAGCTTGCCGAACAAGGGGAGGGCTTCAGGCTTTGCGAAAAGGCGTATCTGCAATTTCACAGCAAGCGTAATTCCGCCGCGCTCGAGGATGTCGGCGAGGGCGTCGTAACGCTCGACAGGCACGCCCTCACCTACGAGGGCACCTGCAACGACGAGCATGTGACGCTCGTCTACCCGCTTGCGACTTTTACCAAGCTGCCCTTTTCCATGGGCAGCCAGTTCGACGTGCCCAACCCCGTGCGCTACACGAGCATACGCCCGAAGAACCCGCGCAGCGTGGAGAAATTCGTGCTCACCGTGCCGCTCATCAAAGAATCAAAATAATGACTTCGTTCCTTTTTGCGTTTGCACGCTTTTTGTATTATCGCGCGAACGCCGCGTAGAGCGCCCTCGCCGCGGCGGCGGCCTCGGCCCTGGGCAGCGTCACGCTTACAGCGTCACCCTCAACGCCGACCGGCGCGCCGGGAAAAAGCGCCGCGACCTTGCCTGCGGCGCGCGCGGCGTCCCGATATACCATGCTCACGATATCGTTCTCGCCGACGTGCTTCACGGCGATGCCCACGAAGCCCTGCGGCTTTTTCTCCAGCGCGCAAATCTTCGTGCCCCGCGTCGTTTCAAACGTGGAGCGCACCCACACGGGCAGCGAAAAGCGCTTGCCTGCCTCGACCGAGCGCGGATGCACAACGCCCGCGCCGAGCCGCGCGAGCAGCAGCATGTCGTCGTAATCGATCTCATCGAGAAACTTGGCCTCGGGCACCACGCGCGGGTCGCATTCGGCGATGCCGGGCACGTCGGTGTAGATGACGGTTTCATCCGCGCTGAGGTAACCCGCGACGCACACGGCGGAGGTGTCGCTGCCGCCGCGGCCGAGCGTCGTTACCGCGCCGGACTTTGATATGCCCTGGAAGCCCGTGATCACGGCCACATTGCCAGCCGCGAGCGCCGAGAGTACGCGCGCTGTGTCCATGCCCGTGATTTCGGCATTGAGATGCGCCCCGTCGGTTTCAACGCCCGCGGTGGCGCCCGTGAACGGCACGGCTGGCACGCCCCCTTTACACAGCGCGTCCGCGAACACGCATGCGGAAATAGTCTCCCCGCAGCTCATGATGAGGTCGCGCGTCTCGGGCAAAGTGTCCGCGCCGCGCACGAGGGAGAGCAGCGTGTCGGTCGCGTAGGGCGCGCCTAGGCGTCCCATTGCGCTCACGATAACGGCGGCGGAAAAGCCCGCCTTTCGGTATTCCCCGATGCGCGTTATCGCGCAGGCCCGCGCGCGCTCGTCCGCCACGGAAGTGCCGCCGAATTTTGCGACGACGATTTTGTTTTTACTCATAAGTCAAGCTCCATTCTCAAAGCTTTATTCGACATCACTTATTGTGCGCTTGCGAGCAGCGCGTCGATCTCCGATTCCCCGTAGACCCGGCAGCCCGCCCCTTTGAGCGCGGCGGCTGCGAAGCCGTCCCCGTCGATCAGCTTGCCGGAAAATGTGCCGTCGTAGATTTTGCCCGCGCCGCAGGAAGGGCTTTTCTCCTTGAGCAGCGCGCAGTCGCACTTAAGGAGCCGCGTAAGCGCGAGCGCCTCCTCCGCGCCCCTTTGGAAGTTCTCCGTCACATCCCGCCCGTCGCGGGAGTATACCCGCCCGTCTCGTATTTCCGAAGGTTCGCGCGGCGTCGCGAGGCCGCCGTACGATTCCGGGCAGAAAGGGATGAGTTCGTGCTTTTCCGTAAGTCGTGCCATTGCCTCGCTCGCGGGAATGCGCTTCGCGTTGTAGCGGCAGTTGACGCCCAAGAGGCACGCGCTGACGAGTATTCTCATACAAACCCTCCGCATCGGCATCGCGAGATCTAAACAGAATAATACCATGCCCGCACGCGCCGGTAAACCCCGTAGGGCCGATTCAATATAGGCTGCCGAATCTTTACTTTTTGGCGCATCCGGTCCATAATGGAGCCGAAAAACATCCGGAAGAAGGGAGGCGTGTTTATGCCCATGCTCGCGGCGTTCGCCGTGCCGCATCCGCCCATCATACTGCCCGATGTCGGGCGGGGCGAGGAGAGGAAAATCCGCAAGACCGCCGAAGCCTACCGCGAAGCCATGCGCCGCGCGGCGGCGCTCAAGCCCGATACCGTCGTGCTCGCGAGCCCACACGCGACGCTTTACGCGGATTATTTCCACATATCCCCCGGCGCCCGTGCTGAGGGCAGTTTCGCGCGCTTCGGTGCGCCGCATACACGGGTCGAAGCGGCGTACGATGAGGAGTTTGCGGATGCGCTTACGGCCGCCTGCGGCCGAGAAAGCCTTTCCGCCGGGACGCTCGGCGAGCGCGAAAAGAAGCTTGACCACGGCACGATGATCCCGCTCATCTTTCTCAAAGAGTTTGCGGCGGACTGCAAGCTCGTGCGCGCCGGCCTCTCGGGGCTGAGTGCGGCAGAGCATTACCGCTTGGGACGGCTCATCGCCAAAACCGCGGATTTGCTCTCGCGCCGCGTCGTCTTCATCGCGAGCGGCGATCTTTCCCACAGGCTTGCCGAAGATGGACCCTACGGCTTTGTGCCCGAAGGGCCGGAGTTTGACCGCCTCGCAATCAGAGCTATGGCCAAGGGGGATTTTGAAACGCTGCTCACGCTCGACCCCGAGCTGTGCGAGGGGGCGGGGGAGTGCGGCCTTCGCTCGCTCTGGATCCTGGCGGGCGCTCTCGACCGACAGAGCGTCGAAAGCGAGCTTCTCTCCTACGAGGGGCCTTTCGGCGTAGGCTACGCCGTGGCGTGCTTTTTTCCCAAGGGCGCGGACGAAACGCGCGATATCGGCGAGCGGGTCCGGCGTGCGGAGCGTGAAAAATGTGCGGCGCGAAAGGCTGCGCAGGACGAATATGTCCGCCTCGCGCGGATGAGCGTTGAAACCTTTGTCAAAACCGGCAAACGTGCGCGTATAACGGAAAAATTGCCCGGGGAATTGGCCGATTCCCGCGCGGGCGCGTTCGTGTCCATTAAAAAGGACGGCAGGCTGCGCGGCTGCATCGGCACCATAGAGCCTGTGCGCGAAAGCCTCGCGGAGGAAATACTGCACAACGCCGTGTCCGCCGCGAGCGAGGACCCGCGCTTCGAGCCCATTGAAGAGGATGAGCTCGAATCCCTCGTTTACAGCGTGGATGTGCTCGGCGCGCCCGAGCATATTTCGAGCGAAGCAGAGCTTGACCCGAAGCGTTACGGCGTCATCGTCCGGCGCGGGGCGCGGAGCGGGCTGCTGCTGCCCGACCTCGCGGGCATCGATACGGCCGGGGAGCAGGTGAAGATTGCCAAACAGAAAGCCGGCATCGGCGAGGGTGAGGAGGTCCGGCTCTTTCGCTTCGAGGTGGTGAGGCACAAGTGAAGGCCGTGTGCTCCGTCTGCCCGCGTCATTGTGCGCTTGAGCAAGGGCAGGCGGGGTTCTGCCGCGCACGCAAAAACGAAGGCGGAACCGTCGTCTGCGCGAACTACGGCAGACTTACCTCGCTCGCGCTCGATCCTATCGGGAAGAAGCCGCTCGCGCACTTTTATCCGGACAGCTTTATCCTTTCTGCGGGCAGCTACGGCTGCAATCTGCGTTGCCCGTTCTGCCAGAACTGCGACATTTCCATGGCAGGCGACGATATCGATACGACCTATGTTTCCGCCGGGGCGCTCGTTGCGGCGGCCCTGCGCGAGAAGGTGCGCGGCAACATCGGCCTCGCGTTCACCTACAACGAACCGCTCATTGGCTATGAGTATGTATACGACTGCGCCCGCCTTGCGCGGCAGGAAGGGCTCAAGATTGTGCTCGTGACCAACGGTACGATCTGCGAGGAGCCGCTCGTCAAGCTTCTGCCCTTCGTGGACGCGATGAACATCGATCTCAAGGCGTTCACCGAGGAGGCGTATGAAAAGCTGGGCGGCTGGCTCGGCACTGTGAAGCGCACCATCGAGCTTTCCGCCGCGGCCTGCCACGTCGAGGTCACGACGCTCATCGTGCCCGGCCTCAATGATTCCGAGCGGGAAATAGAAGAGGAGGCCGCGTGGCTCGCCTCCCTCGACCCGAATATCCCGCTCCATATCAGCCGCTTTTTTCCGCGGCATAAAATGCGGGAAGCGTCGCCCACACCCGTATCGACCATGCGCCGTCTGCGCGACGTCGCGGCAAAAAACCTTAACTTCGTTTATATGGGGAACTGCTGATTTTCGCGGCATATTTCAACCGCCGCTTTTACCCGCATAATCGCGCGGGGATACGCCGTATTCTGCCACGAACGCCTTGTAGAAGCCTGAATAATCCGAAAAACCGCACAGCGCCGCCGCCTGCGAGAGAGGTATGCCCTCGAGAATCAGGTTTCGCGCGCGGATCATGCGCTTTTGCATGAGCATCTGGAATATGGTGATGCCCGTTTCCCGGCGGAAGGTACGCGCGAGGTAATATTTTGAAAGGTACACGCGCGCGGCGAGGTCGTCGAGGCGCACGGAGTCCGCGAGATGCTCGTCGAGGTAATCGGATACGCTTTCCACCAGCGCGCCGACGCTCGCGCCCGCGCGCGCGGGCAGGTATTGCGCCTCGAGGTAATCTCGGTTGAGCTCGACGAGCAGATCCATGAGTTTCGCGCGGCAGAGCACATCCCGGCCGAAGCCCTCGGTGTTGGTCGCCTCGAGCAGCGCGAAAAGCTTTTGCTCGATTGCGGCGCGGCGAAATTTCGCCAGGCGGCTCAAATTATACCGCTCGTTCGTGAAGCACAGCGAAAGGTCGGCCTCCGGCGTGGAAAGGCGCTCGACGCAGCGGCGCGATATCCACAGCACGATGCGCTCGTAGGGCAGCTTCGCGGCGCTGATGAGCGGCCGGTGGAGTTGGTTGGGGCCGATGAGCAAAAGGTCGCCGGGTGTCACGCTGTACGCCTGGTTGTCTATCTGGTATGACACGCGGCCCGAGAGCAGGCAGTAGCACTCGAAGAAATCGTGGAAATGCAGCGAAACATGCAGCTCGCTGCTATCCACATAATGATAAATCTCGTAATCCTCCCGCAGCATGTGCTGCCTAAGCTGGAATTCATCCCGTCCGAGCATAACCGCATACCCCCCGCGCACCATCATAGCACAACAGGGCAATATGCGCAATGTCGCGGGCAATTTGAGCATGGAAGATTTACGCGATTTCAGTTATACTGGAACTGGAAAAGTCTGCACATACGCAAATACACATCAATACGAGGTATAAAGCAATGGAAACAATAAAGAGATACGCCCTCGCGAGCCCCACGAGCATGGGTGTGCGCATCACGCCGGAAAATAGGCAGGGCGTGCACACGTCGAGCCTCTACATGCTGCAGGCGACCAGCGCGGAAACCAACGTGCTCAATGTCGCGTCCTCGCTTGGCCGCGAATGCCTCGCGCTCACGAAGTTCGTCGAGGACAGCCCCATCGCGCTGTTCATCCAAAGCTCCCTTCGCGCGAGGAACATCCGCTATGAGGGCAAGTCCGTGCCGCAGGGCGGGCCGTGGGGCTACCGGCACCAGTTCAACATCGCGGATTCCGGCTTTGGCCTGCGCGGGCCGCGCGTGTGGAACGACCGCGCGGGCGAGGTCGGCTGTACGCTCTCGATAAAGGATTTCGACATCCCGCGCATCTTTGGGCAGGAGGGCGTTTCCGTCCTGCACATCTCCGGCCTTATCGCCGCGCTTTCGCCCGAAACGGGCGCGTTCTGCGCCGCGCTCGCCAAGGCCGCCAAAGCGTACGGCACGCTCGTGAGCTTCGACCTCAACTACCGCGCCTCGTTCTGGAAGGGGCGCGAGGAGGAGCTCTACCGCATTTTCGACGGCATTGCTTCACTTGCGGACGTGCTCGTGGGCAATGAGGAGGATTTTCAGCTCGCGCTCAAACTCACCGGTCCCGAAGCGGGTGGGGAGGGCCTAGGCGCGAAGGTCGAGGGCTTCAAGGGCATGATCGCCGAGGCGCAAAAGAAATACTCAAACGCCAAATACTTCGCCACGACGCTTCGCGAGGTGAAGTCCGCGAACGAACATCTTTGGGGCGCGCTGCTCCACGCAAACGGAAAATGGTTCGTCGAGGAGGCACGGGAGATCCCGGTGCTCGACCGCATCGGCGGGGGCGACGGCTTTACGGGCGGGCTGCTCTACGGAATCTATCGTGGCTGGGAGCCGGAGAAGTGCCTGCAATTCGGCTGGGCCTGCGGCGCGCTGGCGGTGACGGAGCTCGCGGACTACGCGAGCCCTGCCGATGAGGAGCAGGTTTGGAGCATTTACAAAGGCAACGCGCGCGTGAAGCGCTAAGAAGGAGCGAATATGAAAAAAGCGGACATCGGGCTTGTGGGGCTTGCCGTGATGGGCGAAAACCTCGTGATGAACATGGAGTCGAAGGGCTTTTCGGTCGCGGTCTACAACCGCACCGTGGAGAAGGTGAAGCATTTTATACAAGGGCGCGCGAAAGGAAAGAACATCGTCGGCTGCCATACTCTCGAGGAATTGCGCGACGCGCTCGAGCGGCCAAGGAAGGTCATGCTCATGGTCAAGGCGGGCCGACCCGTGGACGATTATATCGAAAAGCTGCTTGAGGTGCTCGAGCCGGGCGACGTCGTCATTGACGGCGGCAACAGCCACTTTCCGGATACCATACGCAGGACGAAATACGTCGAGAGCCGCGGCCTGCTCTACATCGGCACGGGCGTTTCCGGCGGCGAGGAGGGCGCGCTCAAAGGCCCCTCTATGATGCCGGGCGGCTCCGCGGCGGCATGGCCCATCGTGAAGCCCATCTTCCGGGCCATCTGCGCCAAGGTGGAGGACGGCACCCCCTGCTGCGATTGGGTCGGCGAAGACGGCGCGGGCCATTTCGTCAAAATGGTGCACAACGGCATAGAGTACGGCGACATGCAGCTCATCTGCGAGGCCTACCAGCTTATGCGTGATCTTTTGGGCATGAGCGCTCCCGAAATGAGCGGGGTTTTTGCCGAGTGGAACAAGGGCGAGCTGGACAGCTACCTCATCGAAATCACGCGGGATATCCTCGCCTACAAAGATGAAGATGGTTCTCCTATCGTCGATAAGATACTCGACACGGCGGGGCAGAAGGGCACGGGCAAGTGGACGGGCATTGCCGCGCTAGACGAAGGCGTGCCGCTCACGCTCATAGGCGAGGCTGTGTTCGCGCGCTGTCTCTCCGCAATGAAGGAGGAGCGCGTGGAGGCTGCGGCTTGCTTTGGCGAAAAGGAACGCGCGTTTTCAGGTGACAAGACCGCCTTTATCGAGGATATCAAAAAGGCGCTATACGCCTCGAAGATGATCTCCTACGCACAGGGCTATACCCTCATGCGCGCCGCGGCCAAAACATACGGCTGGAGCCTCAACTACGGCGGCATCGCCCTGATGTGGCGCGGCGGCTGCATCATACGCAGCGTTTTCCTCGGCAAAATCAAGGAGGCGTACGACGGGAATCCGGAGCTTTCAAACCTGCTGCTCGACCCGTATTTCTCCGAGGCGATCCGGAAGCTGATCCCCGCGTGGCGGCGCGTGGTCGCGGCTGCGGCATTGAACGGCGTACCCGCGCCCGCGTTCGCGGCGGCGCTTTCGTATTTCGACGGCTATACCTCGGAAAAGCTCCCCGCGAATCTCCTGCAGGCACAGCGCGATTATTTCGGCGCGCACACCTACGAGCGGCTCGACGCGCCGCGCGGCGTCTTCTTCCACACGAACTGGACGGGCGAGGGCGGGGATACCGCCGCGTCCGCCTACACGGTCTGATAAGGGAGGGACTTTCATGGAGCTTTGCCTTCGCGCCAAGGATGAACAGGGCCTTTCCGACGGGGAGCTTCGCGCGGGTCTCGCGCGGCTTCTCGCGTTGCGCCCCGCAAAAAAGGTGCTGATCGTTCCGCCGGACTATACGCGCTATCACTCCAAGGCGGGCTTTCTTACGAACGTCTGCTATCATCACTACGCCGATCAGGGCGCGGAGGTGGATATCCTGCCCGCTCTGGGCACACACGTGCCCGTGACGGAGGGCGAGGCTGCCGATATGTTCGGGGATATCCCCTATTCCCGCTTCCTTCGCCACAACTGGCGCGCGGACGTCGTGAAACTCGGCGAGGTGCCGGGGGAATATCTTTCGCAGATCACCGAAGGGCTCTGGAATGAGGCCATTTCTGTCGAGATCAACCGCCGCGTCATGGATGAAAGCTACGATCTCATCCTCTCGCCGGGACAGGTCGTGCCGCATGAGGTTATCGGCATGGCGAATCAGGCAAAGAACCTCTTCGTCGGCGTCGGCGGCGCAGAAATGATCAACTCGTCGCATATGCTCGGCGCGATCTTCGGCATGGAGCGCATGATGGGGCGGGATCACACGCCCGTGCGCAAAATATTTGATTACGCCCTCGAACGATTTCTCAAAGACAGGCCGATCCTGTTCCTGCTGACCGTCACGACCGCGCCAGGAGGAGCCACCCGCACGCACGGCCTGTTTTGCGGCGCTGAGCGGGATGCGCTCGAAGCCGCCATCGCGCTCTCCCAAGAAAAGAACATCGATTTCGTCCCGCGCGGCATCAAAAAGTGCGTCGTCTACCTCGACCCGAAGGAATTCCGCAGCACATGGCTCGGCAACAAAGCCGTCTACCGCACGCGCATGGCCGTGGCGGACGGCGGGGAGCTTCTGATCCTCGCGCCCGGCGTCGCGCGCTTCGGCGAGGATGCGGCGGTGGACGCGCTCATCCGCAAATACGGCTACTGCGGCAGGCAAAAGGTGCTCGCGTTATTCCGAAAGCCCGCGTGCGAAGACCTTCGCGCCAATATGGGCGCGGCGGCGCACCTGATCCACGGCTCTTCGGACGGGCGCTTCGCCATCACTTACGCGGTGAAGAACATTTCCCGCGCCGAAATAGAGGGTGTGCACTTCAAAAGCGCGGACTGCGACGAGCTGATGCGTCGCTATGACCCGCAAAAGCTCGCGTACGGCTATAACTCGCTGCCCGACGGGGAAGAGGTCTATTTTATCCCGAACCCCGCGCTCGGCCTCTGGATCGACCGCGAGCGGTTCGAGGGAGGTGTCGGATGATTCATCCATTCAATGAAAGTTTCCTCTTGGGCAACGACACGGGCCGCACCTTGTACGCGCACGCCTCACGCATTCCCATTTTCGATTATCACAACCACCTGCGCGCGAAGGACATCCTCGAGGATGTGCCGTTTGCCGACCTCGCATCCCTCTTCCTCGGAGACGACCATTACAAATGGCGGCTCACGCGCGCGAACGGCGCGCCGGAGCGGCTCGTTTCAGGCGACGCTTCCGGATATGAGAAGTTCCTTGCTTACGCGAAAGCGCTGCCCCTTGCGGCGGGAAGTCCGCTCCCGGTTTGGAACCGACTTGAGCTCAAGCGTTATTTCGGCATCGACGCGCCGCTTTCGGGCGATACCGCGAAGGATATCTGGGATGAAGCGAAGGATTTGATGCGCGGCGGCAGCTACACGCCGCGGATGCTCCTCGCGCGCTCCAACGTCGCTTCGCTCATTACGACCGACGATCCGGCAGATGAACTTATGTTTCACGCGAAGCTCGCGGAGGATTCCTCCTTCCCCGTCAAAGTGCTGCCGGGCTTCCGGCCCGAGCGGGCGGGGGAAATGTGGCGCGGCGCGGACTGGGGGAGTACATCGAAACGCTCTCGGCAGCGGCGAACGTCGAAATCCGGGATTATCCTTCCCTGCTCGACGCGCTCGGTAAGCGCATGGATGCCTTCGCGGCGCTGGGCTGTGTCTGCGGGGATTACAGCATGGAGCGCATGCCATTCGCCCGTGCGACGGAGGCACAAGTTGGCGTGATTTTCAAAAAGGCGCTCGCGGGCGAGTCGGTGACGGAGGATGAAACCGATCGATACCTCACGGAGCTTCTGCTGTGGCTCGCGTCGAACTTCGCGCGCCGCGGATGGGTGATGGAGCTGCACATCGGCCCCGTGCGCGCGCGAAACAGCCGCATGACAGGGATTGTCGGGCGGGACGCGGGCTTCGATTCGATGGCGGACTATCCGCTCATGCGCGGCCTGGGCGGCTTCCTCGACGCGCTGTGCGAAGAGGGAAAGCTTCCAAAAACCATTCTCTTCAACCTCAATCCCAAGGACGGCGCGGCCTTCGCGGCGCTGGCGGCGACGTTTCAGGATGAAACCTTCCCGTCTAAGATTCAATACGGCCCCGCGTGGTGGATGAACGATCACCGCGACGGCATCCGCGCACAGTTCGCGACGCTCGCCCAACAGGGCTTAATAGGCAGCTTCATCGGCATGGCCTCAGACAGCAGGAGCTACCTCGCCTTCGCGCGGCACGAGTATTTCCGCCGCATCCTGTGCGACCTTTTGGGCGAGTGGATCGAGCGCGGGGAATATCCCTACGGCGAGAAGGAACAGCATCGGCTTCTCGAGGGTATCTGCTTCGATAATGCGGCGGCGTATTTCGGGATAGCGTAATCAACGAGAAAAGCCATAAAACGGGCGGCCCATGGGGTCGCCCGTTTGTTCATGCAGCTTGCGAAGGCGGATATGATCTACCCCCGCTATTCGCTGAAAAAACGAAAAGCACAGCAATGCGGGCGGCTGATTTTCAGCCGCCCGCCGCAATGGATGAGTCTTAGTAGGTCGGATACCAGAGGTCGACCGGGATGCCCGCCGCGATGGCGTCCTTGATGAACTGGATGGGCTCGGGATCGCCGTCGTCATAGGAGACTTCGGTCAGGTCCGGATCTACAGCATCCTTCATCGAGATTTCATTGCTCCGGAAGCCGTCGCCGTTGGGCGTGAACAGGTCGATGTCGGGGATGGTCATGGTCGTGCCGTCCTCGTACACAACGAGTATCTCATAGGCCTCCGCGTAGGGACGGATGAAGAAGTTGAACACATACAGTCCGCCCTTGCCGCTAGCCCACACGGTTACGGCGCTGCCATCCTCGTTGATCAGGTTGGGAACCATGTTGGGATATGCCTTGGGATCCGCGCCGGTCTCATAGAGATAAAACTCCACGATGCCCTTGCCGGTCTTGTTCTTGATCTCAAGGCCAAGTATCTCGTAGCCGGGATAGAAATTGTCCGCGGTCTTGCCCACGACCCTCACCGCGTCGAGCGCGGCGATATCCTCAGCCTCGGAAGGCTCCTGCTCCCATGTGGAGGGGTCCGCGCCGCCCTTGAGTGAGAGCTTGTCGTAGTCGGTAATCGTCAGACCCGGCCAGGTAGCGTTCGTGCCGTCCGCAAACTCGACGTAGAGGTCGTAGGTCGCAGCCTGCGGGCGCACGATAAAGGTGAACAGCTCATATTGCGTTTCTTCGGGATCGTTGTCCTTGTCGAGCCACTCGGCGGGGCAGATGCTGTTGCCCTTCTCCGCTGCTCCCGTGGGATACAGGTAGAGCCCGGTGATGGTCAAGCCGGTCTTGTTCTTGAAATCGAGCGAGTAGGGAACATAGGTGACTTCCACGACCGGAGGCTCTGTCACGACCGGCACTTCCGTGGGCGCGACGGTCTCGACGGGCGCCTCCGTGGCGGGCGGCGGGGTCGATGGCTGATCGGTGTTCGCGGGTTCGGGCGTCTGGCAGCCGGCGATTGCCAGCGCCATCAGGAGAGTCAAGAGCATTGCCAAAAGCTTTTTCATATTGTTCCTCCTATTAGTTTATGTTCGTCCCCGTACTTAGGCGGGGGTGAGACCTTTTTATCGTCCCTGCGGGCAAAAGATTTCGCCGTCCTCGGCTATGATGAGCCGGACTGCCTCATGCATCGAGGCGGGCAGCGTGGGCAGTTCCCGGTTTTCGGTACACAGCACGTTGGGCACATATTTCTGCACCGCAGCGATGACCTCTGCGCTCGGGCGCTCCTTCTTGGCGGAGGTGTCGTTCTGGCAGGAGGCTACGGCATAGGTCGGCGCGAGGCTTTTGATGAGCTTCTCCGTCATGGATTTTCCATCGCCGTGGTGCGGCAGCTTGAGTATGTCGCAACGCTGCTGGCCGCTTTCCTCCCAGTAGCTTGCGTAGGAGTCGCCCGTGAGCAGCACGCTCCTGAGCGCGTATTCGAGCCGGATGATCAGGCTCGAGCAGTTGCGCTCCTTGGATACGGCGAAGAGCTCGTCGCGCGTTGCCGCATTCCCGAGATACAGCGCGTCGAAGGCCTGTTTCTGCCGAAGCGCCAGGGCTTCGTCCGGGCGATACACCGTGAGTTTCAGGCGTTGTGTGAGCAGCTCGTCGCCGTTTGTTGCCTCCTCACAGGCACAGCCTTTTTCGCGGGCGATGTCCGTGATATCGCGGAACAGATTGAGCGCGTCGCACATGCCGACGATGGTCTTCTCGTCGCTCTCCGGCGCGAAAATCCAGCTCGCGCCCTCGGGCGGCAGGTGCAGCGCCATGAGGCGCTTTACGGGGATGTGGTGCAGCAGCGCGGCTGCACCGCCGATGTGGTCGAAATGCAGGTGCGTGAGGATCAACAGGTCGATGTGGTCGATCCCCTCGCGCATGAGGTAGTTGAGCGCATGACGCCGCTTCGAGCCCGGCACGAACTCGATGTGCGGGCGGCCGCAGTCCACAAGCATCACATAATCCGCCTCCCCGGGCCTAATTTCCCGGATGAGGGCGGCGTCTCCGTCGCCGACGTTGATGAAGTCGAGTTCCAGCATAGCGTTGCGGGCGATCATAACGCCCCGGCCTCCGCTTTCAGGGTTTTTCGGAACATCAAAATCGAGAAAACCGCGCCGCTGATAAGTCCGCTGGGCACGAGCATCAGGTAGAAGTAAAGGAAGAAGCGAAAGCCCTCGCTTCCGACGAGGAACGCCATCGCCACGAGCGCGGATAGCGCGTACAGCGCAAGCCATATATAGGCGGCCGGCACCATGCGCTTGTTCTTGATGACGAACCATAAAGAGCAGCAAACGACGCTTCCCGCAAGCCCGGGCACGACGCTCTCGAAGATGTTGCGAACGAGCACCGAGCTTTGGGCGAAAGCCCCTTCGAGCACGTCGATCAGGAAGAAGTACGAAACTGCATAAACGGCGAGGAAAACGAGGCTCAAACAGAAGGAATAAAGCAAAAACGCGCTCTTTGGCTTGCCCTCCTGCGTCAGGAACAGGGCCGCCCAGAAGCGGTCGAGCTTATGCCTTACCGTGTTTTCGCCTTTGCCTGCCATAATTCCTCCGTTTCCCGCGGCGCGCAGCGCGCGCCGCGGGAGCCTTTTCAATAAGCGTTTATTTGGTCGGCGCTAAACTCCTCCAATAGATCCAGTAGGCCTTCACGTCGGGATAGATGCCGTAGATATCCTCGAAGTCCGGACTCTTGAGGTTGACTTCCTCCTTGGTGATGGTCGTCACCGTGAAGTTGAAGTCGTCGCGTATGCTCCATTTTCCCGTGGCGTCGAACGAGGCAAGGCAACCGCTCTGTCCGTCGGCTCCGCCGAGCTCGAAGAGGATGAACAGCCTTGCGCCGGCAGGGTTGTCGCAGCCGTTGACAACGTAGAGGTACTCGCATGCGAGGAACGCAGTGTAGGGCTGGAGGCCGGTCACCCAGGCGATCTTGAGGCCGTTGTTGACATTGTCGAGCTTGCCGCCGGAGCACAGGCCGAGCGTAGGCCCGTTGAGGCTTTCGTCCACCGCCGCGATCACCTGATCCCCGTCGTCCAGTTCGGTGCTCGTCATCTGCGTGAAGCGCCACAGCAGCTCGACGCCGCCGTTGTTCTCGGGAAACTCCATAATGCCCGGTGAGTTTTTGAGGTGGTCCATGTAGGTGAACTCGAGCGGCTTGCCGTACTGCGCCTCATACTGGGCGGTCATGGCGTCCCCGTCGACGATGAGCTGCGCCCAAAGTGATGCATAGGAGGGCGCGGTGATGTCCTTTGTATAGATCGTCCAGTATTGAGTGTTCTTTCCCGAAGCATCGGTGTACGATTTGGTTGCCGGGTCATAGCCCTGCACGATGTCCCACCAGCTCTTGACGGGGCAGCCGTCGGGGAACTTCTCGGGGTTGTAATACCACGGACTGTAGGAGGCGTACACCGGCATGCCGTATTTGAGCAGGGACTCGTCGATGTGTTCGCACACGGCCGTGGGATAGTACACGTCGAGGTAGTCGTACTGCACGAGCTCGTAGTAAATTTCGCCGCTGTTGTCCTTGACCTGAAGCACGTCGGCGTTGATGTTGCCGGAGTCGCGCTCGGTCTCGATACGATCCGCCACCGTGTCCGTTTCAGATTCGATGTACTCGACCCTGTCTGCAAGGTCGGGGAAGGCCTTCACGAACTTCTTGACAGCGGTATGCGCAGAGGCAGTGGTCGAGTAAACTGTGATCTTGCCGGTTTCCTGCTTGGCGAGTTCGTAGAGCTCATCCATGGTCATGTTGTTGTAGTCGGGCGCGTCAGGAGCCTGCGTGTCGGCGATGACGGGGCCCTGCGTGATAGCCGGGGTGGTCTCTGAACCGGAGCCCGTTTGCGCGGGCGGCGCACCGCAGGCGGCGGCGCTCAGCGCAAAGAGCAGCACGAGCAGCAGGGAAAGGTACTTGCTGGCTTTCATGTTGGTGTTTCCTCCTTTTTCATGTTGGGGGGCGACATCCTAAAAGGCGCGTTGCAGCTCAGGCCTGACTGGCTGCGGTTCTGCCGCGAAACGCTGCGAAACCGCGCTGTTTCCTTCCCTTTATGTGCTGGGGGACAGGCTCCGCCAGTAGATCCAGTAAGCCTTCACATCCGGGTAGAGCTGGTAGATGCTTTCATAGTCGGGGCTCTTGAGGTTCACTTCCTGCGCGTTGTAAGGGGTCTGGTCGAAGACGAAGTCGTCGCGGACGCTCCATTTGCCGATGGCGTTGAACGCGGAGAGGCAGCCGCTCTGAGCGTCGTCGCCGCCGAGTTCAAAGAGAATGTACAGCCTTGCGCCGGCCGGATTATCGCAGCCGCTCGCCACGTAAGCATTGTCGCAGGCGAGGAAGGCGGTGTAGGGCTGCAGACCCGTTACCCAGTTGATGGCGAGGCCGTTGTGCACATTGTCCAGCTTGCTGCCCGAGCACAGGCCGAGGGTCGGGCCGTTGAGGGATTCGGCTACGGCGGCAACAACCTGATCGCCGTCATCCAGCTCGGTGATGATCATCTGCGTGAAGCGCCAGAACAGTTCGGCGCCGCCGTTGTTTTCGGGAAACTCCATCATGCCCGGCGTGTTGTTGAGCTGGTCCATATAGGTGTAGACGAGCGGTGTGCCGTACTGCGCCTCGTATTGGGCGGCTATCGCGTCCCCGTCGAGGATCAGTTGCGCCCACAAAGACGCATAGGAGGGCGCGGTGATGTCCTTTGTATAGATCGTCCAGAACTGGGTGTTGTTTCCGGAGGCGTCGGTATAGGATTTCGTGTCGGTGTTATAGCCCTCAACGATGTCCCACCAGCTTTGAAGCGGGCATCCGTCGGGGTACATTGCGGTGTTGTAATACCAGGGGTTGCATGTTGCATAAACGGGCATGCCGTATTTGAGCAGCGCCTCGTCCACATGCTCGCATACCTTTGCGGGGTAATATACATCGAGGTAGTCGTATTGGACAAGCTCGTAGTATATTTCGCCGCTGTCATCCTTGACCTGCAGCACATCGGCGTTGATGTTGCCGGTGTCGTGCTCGGTTTCGATGCGATCCCCCACGGTGTCGGTATCGGACTCGATATACTCAATCCTGTTGGCAAGGTCGGGGAAAGCCTTTACGAACTTTTTGACCGCAATCTGCGCGGTTGCGGTCGTGGAGTAAACTGTGATGACGCCGGTCTCCAGCTTGGCAAGCTCGTAGAGTTCCTCCATCGACATGTTGTTGTAATCGGGCTGGTCGGGCGCCTGCGTGTCGGCGACCGTGCCCCCCTGCGTAGCCGCCGGGGTGGTCTGCGAACCGGGGCTCGTTTCCGTGGGCGGCACACCGCAGGCGGCGGCGCTCAGCGCAAAGAGCAGCACGAGCAGCAGGGCAAGGTGCTTGCTGGCTTTCATGGTGGCTTTTCCCTCCTTTTCCAAAATGAAAGCTCCCTGTCGATGCGGGGGCGCGTTATGCCTGATGGCTCGCCGCGGCGTACTTAATCAGGCGGCCGGTCGCCTTGTTGTAAACGTTCATCCGCTCGGGATGAAGCACCGCGTACACCTTCTGGTTCATCTCGTATTCGGCAAGGCCGAGCTGTATGGCGAGGAACTCCGACTTGCCTACGGTCAGCGTGATCAGCGTTTCGCTGCCTGCGGGTTGGCTCGCGTATACGCTCGCCTCCACGGCGCGGGGGTGGGAGGTATGTTGCTTGCTGATTTCAATCATCTCCGGGCGCACCCCGAGTACGCAGTCGAACTCCTCATTGCGCGGGCACTCCTCGCCCTCTTTCATATCACTTCTGGGGAAGAGGTATTCGCCAAGCTCGCTCGTCACCCTGAGCGTTTCGCCGTCGAAGGTCGCGCGGCTCTGTATGAAGTTGATGCGGGGGTTGCCGATGAAGTCCGCGGCCTCAAGGTCCACGGGGTTCGTGTAGATGCCAAGCGGCGTATCCACCTGCGAAATGACGCCTTCCTTGAAAAGGGCGATCTTCGTACTCATGGTCAGCGCTTCGACCTGATCGTGCGTGACGTAGATGATCGTGGTGCCGGTTTCCATGTGAAGGCGCTTCAATTCCGCGCGCATGTCGATGCGAAGCCTTGCGTCGAGGTTGGAGAGAGGCTCGTCGAGCAGCAGGAGCTTCGGGCTCGTCGCGATGGCGCGCGCGATGGCCACGCGCTGCTGCTGACCGCCGGAAAGCTCGTTGGGGTAGCGCTCGCGATATTCCTCGATGCGCATGACCCGCAGCGCGGTGAGCACCTTCTCCTCGACCTCGTGGCGCGGCAGCTTCTTGATTTTGAGCCCGAAGGCCACGTTTTCATACGCCGTCATGTGCGGCCAGAGCGCGTAGCTCTGGAACACAAGGTTGAGCCCGCGCTTGCTCGGCAGCTCGAAGAACGCGGCGTCGGCGTCGATCATGGTCCTGTCGTCCATAAACATTTTGCCGTTCTGCGGCTTTTCAAGGCCGGAAATCACACGCAGCGTCGTCGTCTTTCCGCAGCCGGAGGGGCCAAGCAGCGTCATGAAGTCCCCGTCCTCTATGGTGAGGTTGACGTCGCGCAGCACGTGGTTGTCCCCGTAAAATTTATCGATATGCTCCAGTACGATTTTGCTCATGGCTTCTCCCTCTCTCATTCGTGTGAATATGGTTCCATCAACCCCAGCTCTTGCTGATGTCCGCGCCGAATATGTTCGCCACGCGGTAGCAGAGGAGGATGAACAGCAATATGACAATCGCGATTGCGTCGGCGCACTGCGGCATTACGCTCTTTGAATACTCGAAGGCGAGGAAGGAGAGCGTGTAGTTCGAGGGCGTCATGAGTATCGCGATCAGATCCAGCTCCTTGGCGATGCTGATGAACACCAGCATGAAGCCGGATATGAAGCCGTTCTTGGCGAGCGGGATGATGATGCTGCCGATGCGCCGCCAGAAGCTCGCGCCGGAAATATCAGCCGCCTCCTCCAGCTCGACGCTGATCTGCATCATGTTGGCCGAGCCGGAGCGACTCGCGAACGGGAAGTGCTTGACTATGGACACGAGCAGGATCAGCGTGAACGTGCCGTACAGCGAGGGGATGATGCCGCCCAGGCGCGGCTGGCTGAACATCGCGAAGTAGATGGCCGAGAACGCGACGCCCGGCATCAGGTAGGGAATGAACACGAGCTGCTCGGTCAGTCTACCGTACCATTTTCCGCGCCCGCGCGTCGAGATGTAGCCGAGGAACTGCCCGCTGAAGGCCGTGAGGATGGAGGCGATCAGCGAGAGCTTGACCGTGTTGCCCAAGGCCCGCAGGAACTCGCTGTTCTTGAAAATGCCGTTGTAGGAGTATGCCTCGAGCGGCGCGTCCTCCAATGTTCCGATCCATGCATAGAGCGACAGGTTCGAGAGCGCGTAGCCTTGCCCGGTGTAGATCTGGAAGCTCTCCATCACAAGGACGAAGGTCGGCATCACCATCGCCGCGAACAGGAAGATCACGATGAATGCAATCAGCGGATACTTCGCTTTGCCGATGCGCATCAGGTTGCTGCGCGTGCCCTTGCCGCCGATGGTCGCGTAGGACTTGCGCACGCCGACGAGCTTCTGGTTGGCGAAGATGGTGCCGCAGGCGAGCAGGATCATCAATATGCTCATCGCGTAGCCCACGCCCTTGGGGCTGTCGTTGATGAACTCCTTCATGCGCGTGGCGAGCACGTAGTAGCTGATGCGGGTTCCCAGGTTTGCCGCCACGCCGTAGGAGCCGATGGATTTCGAGATGGTCATGATGATGGCGGAGAGTATCGCCGGGAAGACGAGCGGAAGCGTGATGCTCTTTAGTATCTGCACCTTGTTCGCACCCTGTATTTCGCCCATCTCCTCGAGCTCTGAGTTGATGGAGCGCAGCGATCCCGACACCATGATGTAGGAGAACGCATAATAATGCATGGTCATCACGCAGATGATCGCAAACGGGCCGTAGGCGATCCAGTCCGGTATCGGTATTCCGAGGCCGGTCAAGAGGCCGAGGCTTCCCGAGGTGCTGTTGCGAAACACCGCGAGCCAGCTCAAAGCCTTGCACCACGAGGGGATCATGTACGGGATGATGATGAGCATGCCTAGTAGCTTCTTGCCGGGGATGTCGGTTCGCACCATCAACCACGCGAGCACAGAGCCGAGCGGCACGGAGATCACCGTCACGAACACGCCGATGGTCAGCGAGTGGAGCAGCGGCTCCCAGAGGATGGCGCTCGTGAGCGGGCTCGCGAGCAGGTATTTCCAGTAGAACAGCGTGAAATCGCCTATCTCGGCGCCCGGTATGTTGCGCAGTTCCGCCTTGGCGACGGCGAAGGTGTTGCCGATCATCGTCATAAGAGGGATCACGATCAGGCTGAACAGCATGATCAGGCTGAAGAACACGATCATGTTGAACGGGTTGCCGATCAGGCTGAGAAACTGGTTTTTCAGCCTGACCCATGAGAACGGCTTTTTGAACTTTCCTTTTGGCATCTTATCACTCCTGTCGCGTCGTGCCGGGCGCGGGGTCATTGCGCGCCGCTTGCAATAAGCTCTCTCTGCTTTTTGAGGATGGTGTAGACGTCGTAGATGTCCTCGATCTCATAGTCGGGCGCGTAGCCCTGGTAGACGCCGATGTCCTTGATGGGCGTGAGGAAGGAGCCGATCTTGAACACGCGGCCAAAGCCCATCTTGCGCGGACCTACGACGTCCCGCGACACGGTGTCGCCGACGAAGGCGCACTCCTCCGGCGCAAGCCTTGCCTGGCAGAGTGCGATTTTGAAAATGCACGGGTGCGGTTTGCGGTAGCCCACGATGCTCGAGAGCGTGATGTCGTCGAAATACTGCCGCACGCCGTATTCCTCGAGCGTGGAGAACACCTGAAACACGCTCGCCGTGTTGCTCACCGCGGCCACGTACAGGCCAAGCTCCTTGAGGCCGCGCAGCGTCTCCGGCACACGCTTCCTCAGCGTGCGGTCGAAGTAGGTGACCTCCCACATGTGGGCAATCTCCTCGCTGCAGGCGACGAGCTTTTCGCGCTCGACCTCTATGCCGCGAAAGCCGTAGTCCGGCCAAAGCTGCTCGGGCTTGAGCTCCATGAGCGTTGCTTCCGCCTCGGCCTTGTAGGCGAGTATCTGCGGATAGACCCTTTCCCACAGCTCGGTTTCGCCGTAGGGAACCGCGATGCCGTGCTTTTGCAGGATGCGGTAGAGGCCCTGCGCCGTGCGGCGCAGGTTATCCTCGCAGGAATACAGGTCCTCCAGAGTGCCGCCCATATCGAACATAACGGCTTTGATCAATCGTTGACACTTCCTTTCGGGAGATGCGTTCATTCTGCTTTGCGGTGTGCCGAGGCGGCATGTGCATATGCGTCGATGCGTTCAAAAAAGGATAGGCTCCGGGATTCACCCGATAAAATACGCAATCGTTTGCGTAACTCTCTATTCATTAAAAGTCTAAACGATGAAATTCATCTTGTCAATTCCTATTTGCTGAAATCCGTGATTTTTGACTGATTCTGCGCAAAACCCGCGCGTCACGGCCTGTTGATTGCGTTTCGGCAACAGCTTCATGATGTCGCCGTAAAGTTTTTTCCTGTTCAAAATCCCGCACACGTTTGCGCCGGTGGCGATAAAAAATCGCCGCCTCAATAATCGATTTCCTCGACGAACAGGATGCCCTCGTACGAATCAACCAACGCGAGCGCCTCCTGATGCGTGAGCGCAGAGGGGAACTTGAGCAGGCAGAACAGGCCTATGCCCTCCTTGTTGTCCGACTTGCTGGTCTCCACATCGCTCAAATCGATGTCCTTCGCGCGCAGATCGTTCATGAAGGGCTTGAGGTGCTGTATGCTGTCGAATATGATGTACAGGTGCAGCTTGTGCAGGCGCTTGGTGTAGCGGTTTTCGAACTTATCGGCGAAGATCATCACGAAGATAAGCACAAGGCAGGTGACGACGGCGCCGAAGTAGAAGCCGATGCCGATTGCGAGACCCATGCATGCGGAAACCCAGAGCCCCGCCGCGGTGGTGAGGCCCTTAACCTTGTAATACCGCGTCACCATTATGGTTCCCGCGCCGAGGAAACCGATGCCGGAGATGACCTGCGCGGGCAGCCTGCCGGGATCGCCTCCGAAGGTCTGGGACATGAACTGGGCGGTCATCATGCTCACCGCGGCGCCGATGCACACGAGCATGTATGTCCTGAGACCGGCGGGGCGCCGCTTGCGTGTGCGCTCGAGGCCGAGCACGCCGCCGCATATGACTGCCAGCGCGAGCCTGAGCAATATGGTCCATTCGCTCAGCGCGAGGAGGCCTCGACTTTCAATGATGTCGAACATAGCTTCTCCTTTCCGACGGTTGGGATGGGTTGCGTCAGCTTCGGTAGAATAGGTGGATGTATTCCTCCACATCGGATCGCCCGCCCCGGAAGGGCCCCGGCGTTTCCATCTTGAGCGAAACCAGCGCGGCGGCGCGCAGCAGCGCCGATGGGATGTCCTCACGAAGCCTCTCGGTGATATAGGCCGCAAAGCATGTGTCTCCGCGCCCGGTGCGCCCGGAGAGGTTGCGGGGCCGAAGCGGCTCGGCGTATACGTCTTTGCCGTCGCAGACGATTACCTCCGTGTTGTGCGTGATCATGACCTCTTTGGCGCCCCAGGCGCACAGAAGGCGCGCGGCCTCCCCGCGGTCGGTCAGACCCGTGAGAATTTCCGCCTCGGCCGCATCCGTCTTGAGGAAGCGCAGGTACGGAAGGTATTCGCGCTTCTCCGCCCAGTCGTGAAAATCCATGGTGCAGTCGGCGTTGCGCGCGCGCAGCATACACTGTACATCGAGCGCGGTATCGCCTCGGCCGGCGCAGGCAACGATCATGTCGGAGCCGATGTCCCCGCGCACGAGTCCGGCGAGGTGGTAGAGCCGCGTTTCAATTTCCGGAAGCTCGTCGGGGCGGTAGGGGTCTATGGCCGCGGCGCAGCGGCACAGGCGGCGTTCGCGGTCGGCCGTGAAATAGGTGTTTTCCATGAGCGTACTCTCGCGCGAGCCGAGGGGGAACACCGTTATGTTCTCCCGCCCCGCGAATGCGTCCGCGAGATCGAGCACCGCGGGGTTCCCCTTGGGCAGCACCGCTACGCGGTTTCCCATCGCCGCAGCGGCGTGGCCGGAAAAGAGCACCGCACCGCCAAAGCCCCTGCTGACCGTGCCGTCGTAATCGGTGTTGCTGTCGAGGCATACCTGCCCGACGATGAGCGTGTCGTACGTCACAGCCTGACCTCGCTTTCCCGGATGATATGCGCAAAAGGCGGGCACCAGAGCCGGTAGTCCCGCGCCTCGACGGCGGCCTTAAGCTCGAAGGAGTCGCGGATGCGGCGCTCAAATGTCACGGCGGCGCGCCCCTCGTCCCCCGGGCGATGGGCGTCCGAGCTGCACAGGCGGTAGAGGTTCGGATGCTCTTTGGCGAGCTGCAAGGCAAGCTCGTTCCTACTATCGTGGCGCGGGTTGCAGTTGGCGATTTCCAGCCCGTGCACGCAGTCGTAAAACACCTCGTCGCAGTAGCGATAGGGGTGCGCGTGTATGATGAGCACGCTGCCTCCGAACTTCTTAAAGAAGCTCTCGTGGTCCATGTGGCAGACATAGGGGTTCGCGCGAAGCCACGCTTCGTCCACGCCGTAGATCAGATAGTCGCTTTCGTTCTCCGGGAAGCGCAGCTCTATGCCGAAGATCACGTCTAAGTCCAGCGCGTCCCCGGCCTTTTTGGCCTCGTTGTAGCCATACATATAGCGGTCGACGCACTTCTGCCAGTCGCCGTGGCAGTCCATCAGGGAGATGTACAGGTCGTGCAGGTGGTCGGTCACGCACAGGCCCGCATAGCCCAGCGCCTTGTATTTTGCGACGAATTCCGGGGCCTTGACATAGCCGCATCGGCTCGTTTCCATGGTATGTACATGGATGTCGTATTTATACATGCATTCTTCCTTATTCATTTGGTTTCGCCTGCAGCCCGACGCGCCTGCAGGTGCCTCGCTCGATGAGCGAGGGCGTCAGTATCCTGTGGGAATAGCCCGCGCTCGCATCGCCTATTTTTTCGAGCAGTACATCCACGGCCATGGAGGCCATGGTTTTCTTGGGCTGCTCTATGGTCGTGAGGTTGATCTTGGGCAAATCGCTGTACATGATGTTATCGAAGCCGAGCAGCGACAGATCCTCCGGGATGCGGATGCCCACCTCCTCGGCGGCCTCCATCACGCCGAGCGCGAGCGAGTCCGTTGCGGCAAAAATGGCAGTCTGCCTGAGCGGCTTTTGGAAGAGGTGGCGTGCGAGCTGGCAGCCGGTCTGGATGGAGCTGGAGCTGAAGCCGCTGTTGCAGAAGCTCGGCTCCATGCTGAACTCGCGACAGGCGTCGACGTAGCCCTCGGCGCGAAGCTGGTGCGTCACGCTGTTCTTGCGCCGGCCGAAGTAGAGGATCTCCCTGTGGCCGAGCGCATAAAGGTATTCCGTGCCCATGCGCGTGCCGCGGTAGTTGTCCACGGAAATGTAGCTCTCAGGCAGATCGCGCAGGTTCTCGCTCATGAACACCGTCGGCACTTTTGAAATGTAAGGCTTGAGGTTCTCGTAGGATTCGGAATTGGCGGGCACGAGTATGATGCCGTCCACCTGCCTGCCCACGAGCAGCGAGAACACCTGCCGTTCGAGCTCGAGGTCGTGTGAGGAGTTGCAGAGCATGAGATTGTAGCCCTGCTCGCGCGCGCGGATTTCGATATGGTAGGCAAGCTCGCTCATGAAGGGGTTGTCGATGTTGGCGACAATAAGGCCGATGATCTTCGTACGCCGCATGACCATGGAACGGGCGACGTAGTTGGTCGTATATCCCATCTCGCGGCAGATGCGAAGCACGCGCTCGCGCGTTTCCTCGCCTATTTCGGAGCTGCCCGAAAGCGCCCGCGACACAGTTGCGTACGAGATGCCTGCCACCTTGGCGATATCCTTTATCGTGACATTTTTCATATTCTGCTGTACGCTCCGATGGGAAAATAATGCTTCACAATCGCAAACGTTTGCGACTTTCAGTTGATATTACACCATCTTCAAGCATTTGTCAATGCGCAAATTCGCGCTTATGGGGCGCGGCTGCCTGACGCAAAACGTCCGCAAGAGTCGGAATATTGTTGACAAACGCAAAAGCACGCATTACAATGGCATTGTTCGATTGATATCGCAAACGTTTGCGAGCATTCCTGTCATATCCGGCGGCGAGGTGACCCATGATACAGGCTGTTTTGTTCGACATCGGCGGCACGCTGCACACCGTCACAAATTCCGAGGCGCTCGCTCGTGCGTTCGCGCGGCGGCTTATCGACCGGCTCGCGGTGTACGGCATCGAAATTCCCACGCCGCCCGAGGAGTTTGCAAAACGCCTCCATGAGAACGCGGAGGCATATAAGCATTGGAGCGAGGTTACGCTTCGCGAGCTGCCCGCGCCGAAGATATGGAACGAATACTATCTTTGCCAGTATAACATCGGCGAGGAGACGCTCGCCCCCATCGCGGAGGAATTGAGCTTCCTTTATGATTACGAGCGCGTGTGCAACAAGCGCCGCCCGCGCCTTGCGCAAACCATGGAGGAGTTGCGGCGCATGAACGTTCGCATGGGCATTGTGAGCAACATCATCTCGACCTCGTTCGGACCGCACATTGCCAACGAATACGGCATCTCTCAATATATGGAGTGCATCGTGATGTCGAGCGTAACCGGCTGCCGCAAGCCCGGGGCGGAAATCTTCAACATCGCCATGAAGGAGCTCGGCGTCGCGAAGGAAGAAACCGCCTATGTCGGCGACACCGTCTCGCGCGATGTGCTCGGCGCGAGGAACGCGGGCCTTGCGCTGATGATCAAAATCAAAAATCCAGCCATCGCCCATAGGGACAAAGCGTTCGTGAACAAGGGGCCTGAGCCCGATTATCTCATCGACGAGCTTGAGGAAATCCCCGCCATCATCCGAGAGTACAACCTAACCCATCATTAAAAGGGAGGACATACGCATGATTGACACCATCTTCTTCGACATCGGCAACACGCTGCGCGTCGTCGTCAAGGACAAGGAATTTTCGCAGGCTGCCGAGGCCGAGCTGATGCGCCTCGTGGGTACGAACGAGGAGCATGACGCGTTCTTCGCAAAGCTCAAGGCCAATTGGGACACATACCGCAAGGCGGCCAAGGGCGGCGCGCTCGAAGCCTCCGAAATGGAGCTGTGGAGCCAGCACCTTTTGCCGGATTATCCGAGCGAGCACATCTGCGCTGTCGCGGGCAGGCTCACGCGGCTCTGGCGCGACCACGACGGAAGAAGGGTCGCTCGCCACGACGTGAAGGCCACGCTCGAGGAGCTTTCGCGCCGCGGGTATACCATGGGCATCATCGCCAACACCATCACCGAAACCGAGATTCCGGATTGGATGATCGAGGACAAAGTCGCGCACTACTTCAAAACGGTTATCCTCTCCTCCAAAGTGCGTTTAAGGAAGCCCGACCCCGCCATCTACGACCTCGCCTGCCGCGCTATAGGCAAGCTGCCCGAGAACTGCGCCTATATCGGCGACAATCCCATACGCGACGTCGAGGGAACGCGCGCCGCGGGCTGGGCCATGATGGTTCGCATCGACGAGCCGGACACCATCGCAAACGAGCCGCAGGATGTCGCAAACCGCGCGGATCACACCATCGTCGAAATTTCCGAACTGCTCGATATCTTCCCGCCGCTGGCGGGCTGAAGGAGGAGACGGCCATGGAAAAGGGCTTTGACGCGATCTTTTACGATCTGGGCGGCACATTGCGCCTCGTCGAGCGGGATGCGGAGTTCGAAGCAGCCGCGCGGCAGCGCATCGCGGAACTGTGCGGCGAAAAAGGCGACGCGGACGAATTCTGCAAATTCCTTGACTACCGCTACGAGGGCTACCGCAAGTGGTGTTTCGAAACCATGCGCGAGGCTCCGGAATGGGAACTTTGGACGAAGTGGCTCGCCCCGGAATATCCGCGCGAGCTCATCATAAAGAATGCTGTGGAGCTGACGATCGAATTCCGCAACAAGGACGGGCGGCGCGTGGTCGCTAAAAACGGCGCGCAGTCCATCAAGGATCTCCACGCCAACGGCTATAAGCTGGGCATCATCAGCAACCTTGTCACCTCCAAGGAAATTCCGGACTGGCTCGCGCATGACGACCTAGCCAAATACTTCGGCGCGGTGCTCCTTTCCTGCGTGGAGGGTATCCGCAAGCCCGACCCGCGCATCAGCGAAAAAGCGTGCGAGCTGCTCGGCGTATCACCCGCGCGCTGCGCCTACATCGGCGACAATCTCAAGCGGGATGTCGAGGGCACACGCATGGCAGGGTTCGGCATGTTCATCCTCTACACCACGCCCGAAAAGCTCGCAAAGGAGAAGATCACCGACGAGAACCGGCCGGACGCGGTCATCTTCGACTTCGCGGAATTGAAGGAGCTCTTCCCCAAAGCGCCGGAAGTGGCGTGGAATAGGGTAAGGAGGGTCTGATGATAAAAAAGAACATCCGCGCGCTCTTCCTCGATCTCGGCGGCACGTTTCGCATCGTCACGCCCGACGAAAAGTACACCGACGCAGCAAAAAGGCTTATCGCCGAGCTCGTCGGCACGGATATGGAGCCGCGTGCGTATTACGATTTTATCATGGAGCGCTACGAGGGCTACCGCGCCTGGGCGCTCAAATACATGTGCGAGGCGCCCGAGGATATGCTCTGGACGCGCTGGCTCGCGCCGGAATACGACCATAAGCGCCTTGCAAAGCACGCGGTCGAACTGACTTACGCCCTCCGCCGCGCCAAGGGCAGGCGCGTGGTCGTCGAAGGCGGCGTTGATACGCTTAAAACGCTCGTCGCGCGCGGCTACAAGGTGGGCATCATCAGCGATCTCATCGGCACGGTCGAAATCGACGAGTGGCTTGACGAGGAAAAGCTCCGCCCGTATTTCTGCACGGTGCAGCAAAGCTCGGTGACGCTGCTAAGGAAGCCGCACCCGGCCATCTACCTGCTCGCCCTGCGGGAGGCGGGCGTGCGCCCGGAGGAAAGCGTTTTTGTGGGCGACAACCTCGAGCGGGACATCATCGGCGCGAAGGCGACGGGCTTTGGCGCGACCATCGCCGTGGATTACCCGGACGCCGCGCCATTGAAGCTCACGCCTGAAAACAGGCCGGACGGCATCATCAGGAGCTTCGGCGAGCTGCTCGCGGCCTTCCCGGGTGCGCCGGAAATGAACATTGGCGCCATCGAGCAAAGGAGCGTTTGATATGGAATATAAGCTTCGCGGAACACAAGCGCTTGCGGCTGCGGTCGAGGCGGCGTACGCCGCGGGAGGCACGGACTATTCGCTTGAGCCGCTCAATCTCGAGGACGCCTCGGGCAAGCCCGTTGGCACGGTGAAGCCGGGCGACGCGGCAATCTTCTGCTGCAGGCGCGGCGAGCGCGAGATCGAATTGACCGACGCATTCACCGATCCCGCCTTCACGGGCTTTAAGCGCGAAAAAATAGAACCGCTCGATTTCGTGATACTCACGATGTACAGCGAAAAGTACACATATCTTCCCATCGCCTTCGCGCCCTCGAAGGTCGCGGGCACGCTCGCGCAAACCGTGTCGGCGGCGGGCAAAACGCAGTTGCACCTCGCCGAGAGCGAGAAGTACGCGCATGTGACCTTCTTCTTCAACGGCGGCAACCAGAAGCCCTTTCCCGGCGAGGACGATTTGCGAGTCCCCTCGCCCAAGGGCGTGCCGTTCGACACGGTGCCGGAACTGAGCCTGCCCGAGGTTGCGGACCGGCTTATCGACGGGCTTTCCAAAGGCTATGATCTCATCGTGACCAACTTCGCCAACGGCGACGTGATCGGCCACACCGCAAACGACGCGGCCAAGCTGCGCTGTGCCCAGGTCGTGGACTATCACCTCGGCCGCGCGCTTGAAAAAGCAAGAGCCGAGGGGTATTGCGTGCTCGTCACGGCGGATCACGGCAACATCGAGGCCATGCGGACTGCGGACAACAAGCCTCACGTCGCGCACACGGCGAATCCCGTCGAGTGCGTCGCCGCCGCACCCGGCGTGCGGGCAATTCAGCAGAACGGCAAGCTTTCGGACGTCGCGCCCACGATACTTTGCGCGATGGGGCTCGAGAAGCCCGCGGATATGGCGGGCGAGGCACTCTTCGCCTTCGACGGCACGCCGCGAAAGACGCTGCTCGTCATCCTCGACGGCTGGGGCATCGGCAATGAGGATAACGGCAATCCTATTTTCCTCTCCGACACCCCGAATTGGGATGCACTCTTGCGCGACAATCCGCACGTTGCCATATCCGCCTCGGGCGAGGCGGTGGGTCTTGAGCCGGGCAAGCCGGGCAACTCCGAGGCCGGACACATCAACCTCGGCGCGGGGCGTGTGGTGTTGCAGGATGATGTGCGCCTCGACGCGGCCATGAAGGACGGCTCCTTTGCGAACAACCCTGTATTCCTTGCGGCGCTCGACGGCGTGAAGGAGAGGGGAGGCGCGCTGCACCTGCTGGCGCTTCTTACAAAAAAATCCTCACACGGCTCCGTAGACTATCCGCTGGCTCTTCTCGACCTCGCGCGGGAGCGCGGCGTAAACGAAGTGTACGTTCACGTCATTTTCGATGGCCGCTCGACCGAGCCCGGCAGCGCGCCGAAGCTTCTTCGCGACTTTGGCGAGGAGATGGAAAGCAAGGGCCGCGGTCTCGTCGTATCCGGTGTGGGGCGCGGCGTCGCGCTCGACAGGGATGGGAACTGGCCCAAGGTCAAGCGCGCTTACGACTCGCTCGTTTTGGGTTCCGGCGCGCGCTACCGCGAATGAGGGATTGACATGCGCGCGCCCTGTTACTATAATAATATCATGTTCTGCAAACGTTTGCGCTTCGTCACATCGCGGAGGCTTCCATGAGGAATTACACCGGTTTTATCAGGGATTATACCAACAACGCCGCGGGCTGTGACTGCGCGCGGTGGGGCGTTTATCCCGCGAGCGTCAACGCGCTCGGGGGCGGCCTCGTCTTCATGGCGGACGAGGGGGAAGAGGATGTTCTCGTCTGTACGCTGCCCGGCCTGCTCGCCGGGCAGGACAGGGATGGCCATACCGTCGCGCCCCTGAACCACGCCAACGCGGAGGCGCTGCGCAAGCTTTTCCCGTTTACGCAGCCCGTACCCGTGCTCGCGCGCGCGGCGACCTGCGGCGTGGGGGATAGGCTCGGCATAGCCTCGCCCGGCCACATCCGCGCGTTCGAAGCTTCCGACGTATCTCCGGTGCTTGCGCAGCAGTCCATGCGGGAACTGAAGCTCACGAAGCGCACTTTCGCGGACGTCGTCGACGCGGCGAGCTTTGCGGTGTTCCGCGCGGGCTACCGCAGCGGCTTCGGCGCGGACGGAGACCACCTCAAAACCGTCGAGGATATTTCCGGCGCGCTCGAAACCGGCTACAGCATGATTACGCTCGACTGCAGCGACCACATCCATAAAGAAGCTTCCGACGCGCCGGGCATCTACGGCGATGCAATCGCGTTTGCAAAGCGCGTGTACGACGAATTTTTCGCCGCGGGCAAGTTCGCTGCGGACCTCGAGATTTCCATCGACGAAACCGATACCCCGACCTCGCCCGAACAGCACCGCTGGATTGCGCGGGAGCTGCTCTCGCGCGGCGTGCGCTTCGCGACGCTGGCGCCGCGCTTCTGCGGCGAATTCCAGAAGGGCATCGACTACATAGGCGACCTTGCCGCGTTCGAGCGGGAAATCGAGACCCACGCGGAGATCGCCCGCGAGTACGGCTACAAGCTCTCCATCCATTCCGGCTCGGATAAGTTCTCAGTATTCCCGATCATCGCCAGACACGTCGGCGGGCAATTCCACCTCAAAACCGCGGGCACGAGCTGGCTCGAGGCGATGCGCGTCACCGCGATTGCAGACCCCGCGCTGTATCGCGCGACACACGCGAAGGCGCTCGCGAGCTTCACTGAGGCGAAAAAGTTCTACCACGTCACGACGAACATCGGCAATGTGCCGCCGCTCGATTCGCTTTGTGACAGCGCGCTCCCTGAGCTTTTTGAGAATCCGGATGCGCGGCAGCTTATCCACATCACCTACGGCTTTATTCTGGGCGACGGGATGCTCAAAGAAAGGCTTTATGCGCTCTGGCGGCGCGAAAGGCGGGCGTATTCCGACGCGCTGAGCGCCCACATCGGCCGCCACCTCGCGCTTATAACGGGCAAACCCCTTCGGGGCTGATGATAAACCCAATTAAATTCAACGAAGAAAGAGGTAACAGCATGGCCAAGAAAATGCGCGGCGTGACGCTTCACGCGACCTGGGACCCCAAGCCCGGCTTTAAGCTCGGCGCGAAGGACATTGATCATGTGCAGACCTACCTGGGCAGCCAGGTTTGGAAGAATCCCTACATCACCATAGACGAGTACGACATCCCCGAGCCCGGCCCCGGACAGGTGCTCATCAAGGTCAAGGCCTGCGGCATCTGCGGCAGCGACGTGCACATGGCACAGTCTAAGGACGACGGCTATATCTTCTACCCCGGCCTGACGGGCTTCCCCTGCATACTCGGCCACGAGCTTTCGGGCGTCGTCGTCAAGTCCGGTCCGGGCGCCAAGGACAAGGTCACCAACAAGCCCTTCAAGGGCGGCGAGCTGGTCTGCGCAGAGGAAATGCTCTGGTGCGGCTCCTGCAAGCCCTGCGCGGACGGCTGGCCCAACCACTGCGAGAGGCTCGATGAGATCGGCTTCAACGTCAACGGCGCGTTCAGCGAGTATATCGTTCTGCCGGACCGCTGCCTGTGGAGCCTCGAGCCCCTTCGCCGCGCGTATGCGGATGAAAGGGATATCTTCCTTGCCGGATCTCTCGTGGAACCCTGCTCGGTTGGTTATAACGCGGTCATCGAGCGCGGCGGCGGAATCCGTCCGGGCGACAACGTGGTCATCTGCGGCACAGGCCCGGTGGGCCTGGCTGCCTGCCGCGAGCTCAAGAGGATGGGCGGCGCCGTCGTGATCGTATCCGAGCCGCAGCCCGAGCGCGCGGAGCTTGCAAAGAAGATGGGCGCGGACTACGTCATCGACCCGACCAAGGTCGATTTCGCGTCCGAAGTGCTGCGCCTGACCGACGGCATGGGCGCGAGCCTTTACCTTGAGGCGACGGGGCTGCCCACCATCGTGTATCCCGGCATCGAGCAGTGCATCTGGGAAGGCCGCACGCTCAACGCCACCGTCGTGGTCGTTGCGCGCGCCGAGGCAAAAATGCCTGTCACGGGAGAGGTGCTCCAGGTGCGCCGCGCGCGCATCATCGGCTCGCAGGGTCACAGCGGCCACGGCACGTTCCCGCGCGTCATCGACTGCATGGCCTCCGGCATGGATATGCTGCCCATGATCACTAAGAAGATCACGCTCGACGAAGTGCCCGAGAACATCCTCGCGCTGCAGACAGACCGCAAGAACATGAAGATCACCTGCGTGATGGACGACTGACAAGGAGGAAGAAATGGCGTTTAAGAATTATCTGACCACCGATTACCCGAACATCTTCTTCGAGGACAGCAAGGTCGGCCGCCTCAAGAAGCGCCTTTGGGACGCTCCGGAGGAGGAGATACAGGCAATCCTCGACGACTACGGCATCGGCACCCCCTGCGAGCTGGGCGTCGCGGGCACATATATCCAGAATACACCGCGCGCGCACCTCATCGAGAAGCGCAGGAAGAACGACATCGTGCTCGTCCCCATAGGCAGTACGGAGAACCACGGCGCGCAGAACTGCTCCGGCCTCGACACGTTCATGGTGCAGTTCATCTGCGAGGCCGTGCGCCGCAAGACCAAGGCGCTCGGCCACGAGGTCGCCCTCGCCTTCCCGCCGCTCAACTACGGCGGCCATCCCTACCACCACCTGGGCATGCCCGGCACGGTGATGATCAGTGAAACCACCATCATCAACACGCTCGCCGATGTTATGGCGGGCCTGTGGGACGACGGCTTCCGCAAGATCATCCTCGTCAACAACCACGGGCAGGACTGGATGCTCGAGAGCGCCGTTCAGGAGTTCTTCAAGCGCTACCAGCTCCCCGCTTTCGCGTGCGTGGTCGAGTGGCACCGCGCGGTGCGCGAGTTCTTTTACCCCCTGGGCGACGAGCGCCCGGACTTTGTGACGACTCCTTTCATCCATGCGGATGAGTCCGAAACGAGCGCGGCTCTTCTGATGTTCCCGGAGATGGTCGATATGTCCGTCTGCGTCGACGCGACGCCCGTGAACTTCGGCTTTTTGCAGGACGGCTTCTTCGACGGCTCGGTCGATTCCTTCCATAGGCCCAATCGCTGGCAGGAGATGGAGGGCAACGCTTGGATAGAGCGCTTCGGCACGCCCGAGGGCGTCGTCGGCAAGCCGACCCGCGCAGACCCGCGGCGGGTCAAGCGCGCCGTCGCGGCCATCTGCGAATACCTCACGCTCATGTGCGAGGATATCATCACGGCCTATCCCGCGGGCAAGGTGCCCGACCCCTCGAAGTTCTCCCTCCGCCCGAAGGAGGAAATCGAAGCCTGCCTGAAAGAGCCTTTGAGCGAGGGCTGGAAGAGCATACACGAGCTTTCGCGCAGGGGAATTTTCATCGACTGACGGTTGGGCAATTGACAATTGATAATTGACAATTGACAATCAAAAAACGCTTTTAGGGGACGGTTTTGTTTGCGGTTTATGGGGCGCCGGGGACGGTTCTGCTT
>JAPXSN010000010.1:0-29594 GCA_033813015.1 Clostridia bacterium
GTTGTAGTCCACGCAATGGCCGTCGAGCTCGAGGAAAGCGATACCGGGGCCTGTGACGCGCTGCATGATGAAACCCTCGCCTCCGAAGAAGCCCGCGCCGATCTTCTTGTTGAACTGCACCGCGAGCTGGATTCCGTAGGTGCCGCAGAGGAACGCCTTCTTCTGGCACACGATGCTTTCGCCCGGGGCGAGCTCGCGCGCGATGATGCGCCCGGGGAAGCTCGAGGCGAACGCGAGCTCCGCGGGGCCCTGTGCCGTGTACTTGCTCAGGAACAGGCTTTCGCCCGTGAACATGCGGCCGAGCGCCTTGCCCGCGCCGCCCTCACTGGTGGCCTCGGTCAATACCGCACCGCGCGACCAAGTACGCCCGCCGGCCTCGCTGATTAAAGCTTCGCCAGGATTGAGCTGGATGATCACGACGGGCAGCGCGCCGCCCTCAATCGAGTAACGCATAGTGAATACCCCCCTGTAAAATTTCAGACGCCGCGCGGGGCGGCCGCTCCGTTGCCATTATTATACAGGACGGATGCGCACGAAACAAGTGGTTTGACACCCGAAACATCCGATGTTACTATATGCGTAACAAATGCGGGCGAGGTGGCTTATGTTTCAGGAGAGGACCGGCGCGAAGGACGATTCGAGGCAGGATCTGTTTTATGTCGCCCTCATTTTAGCGCTCATCGTTTTCGCAAAGAATATCCTGACCCTGATCAAACTCCTTCCCGCGCCGTGGAGCGTCGTCGCACGAATACTGGCCGTGCTCGGCCTTGCGCTGTTGTTCTACCTGTTTTTCACCCGGCGCATCATCGATTACCGTTATACTGTTTCCTGCTGTCGGGATGAGCAGGGGGATGGGGAAGAGGGCGGGCGCGCGCCGACTTATGCCGATGGCACCGTGCTTTTCGAGCGCATGGTCGCCAACAAGGGCAGGCTCGTCGAGAAGGTGGAACCGGGGGAGTTCGTCGTGCTCACGGCGCCGGGCGAAGCGCTGCCCGAGGGGCTCGCCGCGCGGGATATCGTCCGCTGTTCGGCGAAGTCCGCGAATAAATCGCACCTTCTGGTATACCGGAGGGAAGATCAACTTCGCGCGGTGCGCTTCTCGCCCACGCCGGCCATGGCGGAGCGCGTGCGGGAGGCGATCGCCGCAAACGCGGCGCGCTGAGCGCCGTCCTTGCGCGATGGAAAGGCTTGGGGTATAATACTGAATCATCAACATATTCTGAAACAGGAAAGCTCCCTGAAGTATACGACTGTTTTCTTCGACCTCGACGGAACGCTCATCGAATCGGGTCCCGGCATATTCGCCTTGGCGCGCGCGGTGCTCCGCGATATGGGGCTGCCCGACCGGCCGGATGACGAGATGCCCGCCATGATAGGCCCGCCCCTGCGCGACGGCTTTCGCGATGTGCTCAAAATACCGGAGGAGCGCATGGACGAGGCGCTCGCGCTGTACCGCGAGAAGTCGCACACCGTGGGAGTTGAGCTCATCAAACCTTATCCGGGCGTGCCGGAACTGCTGCGGGCGCTGCGGGAGGCGGGCGCGCTCACGGGCGTCGTGACATCCAAGATCACGCCTACCGCCAGGGAGCATCTTGAGCGCCTGGGCCTTGCGCCGCACCTCGACTACGTGCGCGGCGGCGTGCCGGGCGGCAGCGCGGAGAAGTTGACGATCCTCCGCGGCGCGCTCGAGGGCCTTCGTCCGGATCCCGCGCGCACGGTCATGGTTGGGGACCGCCATTTCGACCTGCTCGCGGCGCGGGATGCAGGCATCGCTTGCGTCGGCGTGACGTACGGCTACGGCAGCACAGCCGAGATCGCCTCATGCGAACCGACCCATACGGTCGCGAGCGTGGAGGAACTCGAGGCATTGCTGCTCAAAACAGATTTTCTATCCTGAAGCGAAAGGAGTGAACCGGATGAAGCTGATTTTTGCGATCGTTCAGAACGACGATTCCAAGAGGCTCATCAAGACGCTGGTGCAGAACAACATCAGCGTGACGCGCATTTCGAGCACCGGTGGGTTCCTGCACGGGGGCAACACCACGCTCATGATCGGTGTCGAGAAGGACAAGGTGTCCGAAACTTTGGACATCATCAAGTCCAAATCCAGCACACGCAAGGAGTTTATGGTGATCCCTTCGACGTTGCCGGGCTATGCCGACAGCTCGCCTACCCCGGTGCAGGTGACGCTGGGGGGCGCGACGGTGTTCATCGTGGATGTTGGGGAATTCCATAAGTTTTGAGTACGGCGTCGAACATCATCCGCGACAAGATTGCCTCGGCTCTGTTGGCGGGGCGAGCCTGCCATGCCTTTTTCCTGTCGGGGCAGGACGATGCGCTGCTTGCGGAGCTCGCGCTTGGGGTTGTGCGCCGCGTGCTTTCTTGCGGCGCGAAGGATGATTTGCCGCTCGGGAAAAATCCGGATTACTTCGAGCTCGACGCTTCCGTTCACATTAATATAGGGGATTTCCGTGCGTATCTCTCGGAATTCATCCGAAGGCCGCGCGGATTTTTTGGCCGCGTTTTGCACATACACAACGTGCACATGCTCACGGTGCAGATGCAGAACGCGCTTTTGAAGACCCTCGAGGAGCCGCCCGATAATGTGGTGCTCTTACTCACGGGCAACGTCGAGGGCGTTTTGCCCACCATCGTTTCGCGCTGCTGCGTGCTGCGCGCCGGGCTTTCGGGCAGGGATGAGGTTTATGCTCGGTTACTCGAGCGCGGCGCATCCCAGGATGAGGCGCGCCTGTACGCCGCGCAGAGCGGCGGCAGCGCGAGTCGGGGCGAGCGGCTATATGAGGATGAAGCGTACCGCGCACGCCGCGGAACCGCCCTTGACGTGCTTGCGCTCCTTCTCGCGGGAGGACTGCCCGGCGCGTCGAGGCCGCTCGCGGCGGACGCCCTGAACGCGCTTTCATTCATGCTCTCATACCTTTCCGACCTGCTCCGGCTCAAGCTGGGCGGGGAGGTTTCGGATAATCCGGACAGGGCGGACGAGCTTCGCCTCCGCGCCGGAAGCTTTACAATCGGAAAAATCGCGTGTATGATAGAATTACTGTCCGGGACAAACGCCGAGATTGCGCGCGTAAACAGCGGCTGGTATTTCAACCAGCCCGCGCTCAACAGGCTGTTTCTGGACGTTTCGGAGGTTGTAAATAAATGAAAACCGTAATCGGCGTCAGGTTTCGCGAGGATGGAAAAACGTATTTTTTCAGCCCCGGCGAGCTTGAAATAAAGGAAGGGGACGGCGTCATCGTCGAAACCGCCCGGGGCACAGAATTCGGTGATGTGGTCAGCGCCCCGCAGGAGGTGGAGGACGACAAGGTCGTGCAGCCCCTCAAGGATGTGCTGCGCGTCGCCTCCGCCCACGATAGGGAGCAGCGCGACAAGAACCGCGCCAGGGAGAAGGAATCCTTCGGCGTCTGCCTCAAAAAGATCGCGGAGCACAAGCTTGACATGAAGCTTGTGGACGTTGAGTATTCCTACAACGGCTCGAAGGTGGTCTTCTACTTTACGGCTGACGGCCGCGTGGACTTCCGCGATCTCGTCAAGGACCTTGCCTCCGTGTTCAAAACGAGGATAGAGCTGCGCCAGATCGGCGTGCGCGACGAGGCCAAGATGCTCGGCGGCCTCGGCTCCTGCGGGCGACCCGTGTGCTGCAAGACTTTCCTCGCAGATTTCACGCCCGTGTCGATTAAAATGGCCAAGGAGCAGAACCTTTCGCTTTCGCCCACGAAAATTTCGGGCATCTGCGGCAGGCTCATGTGCTGCCTCAAATACGAGCAGGACTGCTATGAGAGTATGCGCCGCCAGATGCCGCGCGTCAACCGCGAGATTTCGACGCCGGACGGCATGGGAACCGTGCTCGAGAACAACGTCATCACAGAGCGTACGCGTGTGCGCGTGACGCTCGCGGACGGCACCTTCGATGTGCGGGAATATCCCTTCCGCGACCTCAGGCCCCGGGGCGGCGGTAAGCCGGACATGGAGAACGCTGTCGAATCTGCTCGGGACAGCGCGACAAATGGTGAGGCAGAGGATTCTTCGGACGCTATTCCTCTTGATTTTTCGGAATGAGTGCGTTAAAATACCCTGTGAAACTATGAACGGAGGATAAAGCTATGGCATACAAGATCAGCGACGCTTGCATCAGCTGCGGCGCTTGCGAGCCCGAGTGCCCGGTAGAGGCAATTTCTCAGGGTGACACCATCTATGTGATCAACCCGGATCTTTGCATTGATTGCGGTGCGTGCGAAGGCGTTTGCCCGGTCGGCGCACCCCATCAGGACTGAAAAAGTACACAGCGCATCAGGGCGGGTTGTGTACCCGCCCTTTTGTTTCCCAACAGGTCGGAGGCGCTCGATGCGAAAGAACAAGCCTTATATAGGCATGCTGCTGATGCTTGCCTGCGCACTGCTCTGGAGCCTCAACGGACTTTCCATCAAGCTTGTGCCGTGGAGCGCCATGGTGCTTGCGGGCTGGCGGGGACTTGCCGCGGCGCTCGCGCTGTTCGCCGCGATGAAGCTGCTGAAATACCCCGTTTGCTTGAGCCGACGCACGTTCCTCATCGGCCTGTGCGTGTGCGCGACGGGATTTTTGTACATCGCCGCCAATCGCCTGACGACCGCGGCAAACGCCATCGTGCTCCAGTACACTTCGCCCGTGTGGATGGTGGCGCTGGGCATGGCATTCTTTCGAAGGAAGTACCGCACGCTCGACTACGGCGCGGTGCTGCTCACGCTTCTGGGCGTCGCGCTCTTTTTCTTCGGCAAGCTGACGCCGGGCGGCATCACCGGTAACATCCTCGCCATCGCGGATGGCTGCACGCTCGCCCTCGTATACCTGCTCGTGGGCGAATCCGATGAGCCGCGCAGGCTTTCGGGCATCTTCTTGGGCCTCGCGCTGACGGCGCTTGTGGGCATCCCCTTCAGCCTTGTGGACCCGCCGTCCGTCACGCCCGCGGCAGTCGCCCTCGTGGCCGCGATGGGCATTTTCCAGCTCGGCTTGCCGTACGCGCTATACAGCGTGGCGATCAATCATTGTCCTCCGCTTGGCTGCGTGCTCATCGGCTCGGCGGAGATCGTGCTCAACCCGGTCTGGGTATGGCTCGCCGTGGGCGAAGCGCCGGATGCGTTCGCGCTCGCCGGGGGCGCCGTGATACTTGTGACCATCACACTCTGGTGTGCGCTCGGCGGCGCGAAGCCGAAGGAGGGGCTCCCGCTGAGCTGACGGATCGCATGGGCATCCGCCGCATTTCTTATGGATACGAACATTCGTCCCAACGCGCGTACCTTTTTCCGCTTCGCTATCCCTTCGGTCGCGTCTATGCTCATGTATTCGCTCTATACCATCATCGATGGCATATTCCTTGCGCATGCGGTCGGCGAATACGCGCTCGCGGCCATCAACCTCGTCATGCCCTATGTCAACGCCGTGTTCGCTCTTGCTGTGTTCTTCTCGATGGGAACCTCCACGCTCGTTGCCTTCGCGCTCGGCAGGGGCGACAGGGAGGAGGCGGATCGCGTCTTCACGCAGAACACCTATGTCCTGTTCGCGCTCTCCTTCATACTCGCCGTGCTCGTGGAGGCATTTACGGAGCCGCTTGCGCGCTTCCTCGGCGCGAGCGACAACACGATTGGTTATGTCGTGACCTATCTTCGCATCGTCGCGCCCTTCACGTTCTTCTTCATGGTAGGATACAGCTTCGAGGTGCTCGTCAAAACGGGAGGCCACCCGGCCATGTCGTTTGTGAGCATGCTAAGCTGCTTTGTCGTGAACGTCGCGCTGCACCTCGTGCTCGTCGTGTGGCTTGGGTTTGGCATCGCGGGCGGCGCTGTGGCTACGGTCGTGGCGCAGGGCGTCGGCTTCTTCATCTTCGTCGTTCATTTTCTGAGGAAAAAGTCCAACCTGCGCTTCGTGCGGCTCAAAAAGCTCTTTCTCGGCGTATATGGGAATTTACTCTCCTTGGGCCTCTCGGAGTTTGCCGGGGAAGCGTCGCTTGCGCTCACGGTGTTCCTGTTTAACCGCGCGGCATACCGCCTTCTCGGAGACGATGGCGTGGTCAGCTACGCAGTGCTCGCCTACGTCAACAACATCGTTCTCATGGTCATGTCCGGCGTGGCGCAGGGCATGCAGCCGCTCGTGGGGTTTTCCCACGGCGCGGGCGACGCGAAAAGCTGCGTGCGCTTCTATGGTTACGCGCTCAAAACAGCCGCCGTCGCTGCGCTTGCGTGCTTCCTTGCCTGCCAGTGCTTTGCCGAAGGCATCACGCGGCTGTTGCTTGAGCGCACGAGCGCGATGTTCGGCTATACCGCGGGGGCGCTCAGGATTTTCTCGTATTCGTTCCTGCTGGTGGGCTTCAACCTGTGCTCGGCAGGCTTTTTCAACGCCATGGAGCGCCCCGGCAAGGCGCTCGTTATCTCGATTGGCCGCGGCATCGTCGCCATCACGGCCTCAATCTATCTGATGAGCGCCCTGCTGGGCGCGCGCGGCCTGTGGCTTGCGACGCCGGCGAGCGAAGCGCTCGTGTTCGCCGTAAATGCCGCGCTCGTGCTGACGCTCTTTCTCGGGGACAAAACGCTGAGCTTCAAGGACGAAAAAAGCCTGCGGTTTTAGCGCAGGCTTTCTGAAAGGCTTAAGCCCAACCCGTCACATCGCCCGTGCGCTTGCGAGTTTCGCCTGCGCCCGTTCGTAATCCTTTTCGATGGGCAGAAAGTATGCGGTAAGGATCATGATCAGGGAAAGCGCTGCGGGCGCCCAGCCGAGCATGAAGTTGATGACGCCGATCGCCGCGGGCGGCTGCGTCGCGAGATTTGCGTCGTATCCTGCGCGCGAAAGGAATATGGCGACCAGTTGTGTCGCCCCGGCGACGGCCAGCTTGCCCGCGAGGTTGTCCGCGGAGGCGATCATGCTGTCGATGCGCCGCCCCGTATCCGCCTCGATGATGTCCACGATGTTGTTGCGGTTCGTGTTGAACAGAACGAAAGCGAACGTCACGGCGCAGCCCACGGTGATGGCGTTCACATAAATGGCGCCGGGCGCCGCGGGCGCGATGAGGAACCATATTTTGCCGAGAATGGCGATGAACGCGCCCAGCATCATGGTCTTGCGCCGGCCGAGCTTTTTATCCGCAGCCCCGACGATAAAGGATGTCAGCAGGTAAGCCCCAAGATATGCGGCCTGTATGGGCGTTGCCGCCGCGGTGCTGCCGAGCACATAGGTGGCGTAGTAGGTCAGGCAGGTCATCAAAAGCATGTTGATGACCAAATAGCATACGATGTAGACCGTGTTATAGATCCATGACTTGCACTTGAGCAGCATGCCGGCGAGCTTGAAGAAACCAAGATGCTCCGTTCCCTCGGATACCTGCTTCACGCGCTCTCGCGTGGTGAAGTAGTGGGTGAGGCTGCCGGATACGACGATGGCGCCCATGACGACGGCCACCATCAGAAAACCGCGGCTTGCCGTATCCGGTATCAGGTTGCCCGTTTCATCCAGCGCGCCGAACGCCTTGAGCAGAGGCAGACAGGCCACCGCGCCGACCGCGGAGCCGATGCAGCCGCCCAGATTGCGATAGATGTTGATGGATTTCCTGTCCTCGTCGCGGTTCGAGGCAAGCCCCGCCATGCTGTTGTAGGGGATGCCGACGAAGGTGTTGAACACCTCGAAGGCCAGATAGATCACAAGCGAGAGTATGATGGCGGTCGTATCCGGCGCATTGAAGTCCGTGAACAGCAACACCACTGTTGCCGCCCACGGGATCGAGTACCAAAGCGCGAAGGGCCGCACGCTCTCGCCGCTCCTGAATTTGCGGTTGACCGCGAAATAGCCGATCAGCGGGTCGTTGATCGCGTCCCAGAGTATGCCTATCGTAAAGATGGTGCCCGCCCAGAAGATATCCAGTTTGACGACGTTGGTCAGGAAGAACAGGTAATACAGGTTTTTGAACTGGTATACGATGTTGTTCGCGCCTGAGAACGTACAAAAGCCGAGTTTCTCGATAAAACCGACGGGCTTCTTCTCTCCGGGTGCCTTCATGCGCCCACCAACCTTCCACAAATTTTTATTGGAACAAAGAGGAAACGCGCCCGCGTATCCAACGCGCTTCCTCCCGTTTTTCGTTCGTTCGGCAGACCCGCGGCTCGCGGGTCTGCCGAAACCTATTATCAAATCTCAGTTGCCAACACTCAATCAGCCTTAGTCTTCATCCCTGCTGCGGCGGCTGATACTCGCCTGAGTTTCCGCCCCAAGCATCCGCGGCGGGCGCGCCCTCGGCGTTCGGCTGGTACTGCGGCTGCTGCGGGTATACGGGCTGCGTGTAGGTCTGCTGATATTGTGGCTGCTGATAGGGCTGCTGGTACTGCGGCGGCTGATATTGCTGCTGATACGGCTGCTGATACGGCTGCTGAGCGAAGTTGAAGCCGCAGTTGGCGCAGAACCTCGCGTCCTCGAGCACGGAGGAGCCGCAGCCCGGGCAGACCTTGCCCCTGGGGCGGCTGGCTTCCATGCGCCGCGCTTCCTGAATTTCGTCGAACATGATGGCCTGCACGAGGCCCATGAACAGCGGGAAAACGAGGCCTATCACGACGGAGACCAGGAAGAGGATGATGCCGAATACAACGCCCACATACGGGATGAGCGCGAGCAGGCCGACGATGCCGAGCGCGACGCCGACCATCAGCGGAGCGAGTATGTCCGCGCCGAAGAGCTTCCAGCGATAGCCCTTGGTTTCCTCCATCGAGGTGCGCAGAGCCGCGGGGCCATCCACCTCGGGACGGGTAAGCAGATAATATGGCACGAAGCGGTAGGAATACATTTTGATGATGTTCATCACAGGTACCATGCCCCAGATGAACGTCCACAGCCACTGCCAGCCCATCGTGGACGCAGTTTTCCAGAAGTTCTTGAAGCCCGTAAAGAGCAGGTCGGAATTGATCTCCTCTGCGTGATAACCGCGATAGTACACGGATACCATGCCGAAGCCCAGCACCAACACAATCGGTATGACGATGATCGGAAGCACACCGAAGAAGCAGGCGAGCCCGACAAGCAGGCTTCCGAGCAACGAAATGCCCCAAAGCCGGAACGGCTTGCGCAAAAGGATGCCCAATGCTTTTTTATAAGCGGAAAAGACCATTTCGATACCTCCGTTGCGATATGATGTTTGTTAAAGTATAACAGAAAAAACGCAGGGCATCAATAAAAATGCGCCTAAAACAGGGGAGATAATTGTCTTGCCATTGCCATTTGGGTATGTTATAATGGACTGCGTTGGGCGGCAAAGCCGTTATGGTGTGATGAGAGTGGGTGATTTCCCGCTCTTTTATTTTGAGAGGCAGGGGGGAGCGCAGCATGAAGGTCGCCGAGGCGGTCGAGGGCATCGTCAAAGGGAAAATAGAGCAGCTTGGCTTCGCGCTCTACGAGGTCGAATTCGTCAAGGAGTTCGGCCAGATGAACCTTATGGTCATCATAGACGCGCCGAACGGCGTTAAAATCGAGGATTGCGAGCGCGTGAGCCGCGCCATAGAGCCGCTCATCGATGCCGCGGATCCCATCAGCGAGCCGTACTGCCTGGTCGTGTCGAGCGTGGGGCTCGACCATCCGCTCAAGAAGGATCGCGATTTCGAGCGGAACCTGAATCAAAAGGTCGAGGTCAAGCTCTACAAGGCCGTCGATAAAAAGAAAGAGCTTGCGGGCACGCTCGTCTGCTTCGACGCGGAAAGCTTCACCCTCGCGCTCGACGGCGGGGGGGAGATGCGCATCCTTCGCAAGGAAGCCGCGCTCGTGCGCCCGAGGATCGATTTTTAAGCTGAACGAGATTTGGAGGAGAGAACATGAATCCCGAATTCATCAAGGCATTGAACGACATAGAGAAGGAGCGCGGCATCAACAAGGAAGTGCTCATCGACGCCTTCGAGGCGGCTCTGGTCGCGGCCTATAAGCGCAATTACAACACCACCGGCAACGTGCGCGCCGTGGTGGACAGGGATACGGGCGAGGTGCAGATATTCGCGAGCAAGACCGTCGTCGAGGTCGTAGAGAACCCCACGGTCGAGATTTCCATCGAGCAGGCCAAGCGCATCAACACCCACTACGAGGTGGGCGACGTGCTCGAGGAGGAATCCAACCCCAAGAACTTCGGCCGCATCGCCGCGCAGACCGCCAAGCAGGTGGTTGTGCAGAGAATACGCGAGGCGGAGCGCGGCGTCATATTCGAGGAGTATGTCGAGAAGGAAAACGAGATTCTCACGGCCATTGTGCAGCGCGTTGAGAAGAACGGCGTGTATGTCGAGCTCGGCAAGACGGATGGGCTGCTCGCCATGAACGAAACCATCCCCAATGAGGAGTACAGCACGAGCGAGCGCATCAAGGTCTACGTGCTCGAGGTCAGGAAGACCAGCAAAGGCCCGCAGGTGCTCGTCAGCCGCACGCATCCGGGGCTCGTCAAGCGCCTCTTTGAGCTCGAGGTGCCCGAAATTATGTCCGGCGTGGTGCAGGTGAAGTCCATCGCGCGCGAGGCGGGCTTCCGCACCAAGGTCGCCGTGCACTCGACCGATTCGCAGGTCGATGCCGTGGGCGCGTGCGTGGGCCAGAAGGGCATCCGCGTGGAGCGCATCGTGAGCGAGCTGCACAATGAAAAAATAGACATCATCGAGTGGGACAGCGACCCCGCGGTCTATATCGCAAAGGCGCTGAGCCCCGCCAAGGTATTGATGGTCTACATCAACGAAACCGAGAAGGCCGCAAAGGTGGTCGTGCCCGACACACAACTTTCGCTCGCTATAGGCAAGGAAGGGCAGAATGCGCGCTTGGCCGCCAAGCTCACGGGCTGGAAGATTGACATCAAGAGCCAGTCCCAGGCAGAGCGCGAGATGGACCTTTACGAGGAATCCCTCGAGGAAGAGGCCGACGAGGCCGGGGACGTTTCGGAGGAATAATGGCCGAGAAGAAGATTCCCATGCGCATGTGCGTCGCGTGCAGGCAGATGACTGCCAAAAAGCAGCTCATCCGCGTCGTGCGCACTCCGGAGGACGTGATAAAGCCGGATCTGACGGGCAAGGCCTCCGGCAGGGGAGCGTACCTGTGCCGGAACGCCCAGTGCCTCGAGCGCGCGAAGAAGACCCGGGCGCTCGAACGGGCGCTCGAGCATAAGGTCGGCGATGAGGTGTTCGCCCTGCTCGAGAAGGAGATCGGCATTGGCTGACGACAAAAGGCTGCGCGGGGCGCTCGGGCTTGCGATGAAGGCAGGCAAATGCAGCGCCGGCGATTTCGCCTGCGAGAAGCTCGTCAAGGGCGGCGGGGCGCGGCTCGCCCTGCTCGACGCGGGCGCGAGCGACAATACAAAGGACAGATACCGGGGCATGTGCGTGCGCGGAGGAATCCCGCTCCTCGAGGTTGAGGATTTGGGAAACGCGATTGGCAAGCCCGGCAGGATGATCGCAGTGGTGACGGACGAGGGATTCAAAAAGCTGATCCTCTCGGCGCACCGGGAAAACGACACGGGGGTGGAATGATGGCAAAAGCGAAAGTCATGGATTCGGCAAAGGAGCTTGAAACGCAGGCGCGCGAGCTGTTCGAAAGGATCAAAAAGACCCATTCGGACATGGGCGGGACGCTGGGCGAACTCCGGCGCTTTGAAGCCGTGCTCATAGAAAAGGAACGAAATCTGGCGCAGGAGCGCATCGAGGCGGAGCGCGCGGAACGGCTCAAGGAATTGCTTGAGTCCGACCGGGAGCACGCCTATCACGTCGGCGACGAGCCGACGGAAACCGAACCCGCGCGGGAGGAGAGCGTGCCCGCGAAGCAGGAGAGCACGCCCGCGAAGGAAAAGCTCGTTGCGAAGGAAGAGGGCATTCCCGCGAAAACGGAGGAGCCCGCGGTCGCGAAGGTTCAGGAGATTCCCGCTGCGAAGGCGCAGGAAAGTGCTCCCCCGAAGGCGGTTGAGGCCGTCGCAGAGGAAAAGCCGCAACAAAAGGCCGCGCCTGCGCCGACGCAGGCGCCCGCGCAACAGCCGCAAGCGCAACAGCCGCAGGCGCCCGCGCAACAGCCGCAAGCGCAACCGCCGCAGGCGCAAGCGCAGCAGCCCGCCGCGCCGCGCAGGGATGATGGCTATCGCGCGCAGCCGCAGGTGCAGAATTACGACCGATCGCGCGACAGGAGGCCCGCAACGGATAGCCGTCCGCCGCGCGAGGGAGGCTATCAGCAGCGCACGGACAACCGTCCGCCGTATCAGCCGCGCGAGGGAGGCTATCAGCAGCGCGCGGACAACCGCCCGCCATACCAGCCGCGCGAAGGCGGCTATCAGCAGCGCACGGACAATCGGCCGCCGTACCAGCCGCGCACAGACGCGCGGGGGCAGCAGGGCGGCTATCCGCCCCGCACGGATACGAGGCCGCCGCGCGAGGGAGGCTATCAGCAGGGCGGCTACCCGCCCCGCACGCAGGGCGGGTATCAGCAAAGGGACGGATATAGGCCGCAGGGCGGCTTTCAGAATAAGGACGCCTTCCCGCCCAGGGATGGCGCAAGACCCGGCGGTTATCCGCCGCGTGCGCCGGGAGCGAGGCCGCCGCAAGGCGCGCGCCCCCCACGCGCAGGAGAGAGTGCCCCCGCAACGGCACAACAGCCCACGCGCAGTTACGACCCAAGCAAGAACGCAACGCGTCCCCGCACGGGCAGCCAGGACGACAGGCACAACAAGAACAAAAAAACCCTCATGAAGGAGGCCGCGCCGAGCGCGAACGCCTGGGATGAGGATGGCGCTTCCGGCGCGCGCCGCAGGAAGAAGCAGCAGGCTCCGCCGCCCAAGCCGGAGCCGGTGAAGATCGAAAAGGCGGTGATCACCTCGGAAACGATAACGGTAAAGGACCTCTCCGAAAAGATCGGCAAGCCTGCCGCGGAGATCATCAAAAAGCTGTTTATTCTGGGCACTCTAGCGACGATCAACCAGGAGCTCGACTTCGACACCTGCTCGCTCATCGCCTCGGATTACGGCATCGAGCTCGAACGCAACATCGCAAAGACCGCTGAGGAAGTGCTCAATGAGAGCAGCGACGAAACGGATGCCGACGAGAACCTCGTCGTGCGCCCGCCGGTCGTGACCATCATGGGCCACGTTGACCACGGCAAGACGAGCCTCTTGGACGCCATCCGCCATACCAGCGTGACCGAGGGCGAAGCGGGCGGCATCACGCAGCACATCGGCGCGTATACCGTGACCAGCGGCGGCAGGCAGATCACTTTCATCGACACGCCGGGCCATGAGGCGTTCACCTCGATGCGCGCGCGCGGTGCGCAGGTGACGGACGTCGTCATACTCGTCGTTGCGGCGGACGACGGCATCATGCCGCAGACCGTCGAGGCCATAAACCACTCGAAGGCCGCCAACGTGCCCATCATCGTGGCGCTCAACAAAATGGATAAGGAGAGCGCCAACCCCGAGCGCATCAAGCAGCAGCTCACCGAGTACGGCCTCGTCTCCGAGGAGTGGGGCGGCGACACCATCTGCGTGCCCGTCTCCGCTAAAACCCGCATGGGGCTCGACACGCTGCTCGAGATGATCCTGCTCGAGGCGGATGTGCTGGAGCTTCGCGCGAACCCCACGCGGCTTGCCAAGGGAACCATCATCGAGGCCGAGCTCGACAAGGGCCGCGGCCCTATCGCCACCGTGCTCGTGCAAAACGGCACACTCAAAATAGGGGATACCATCGTCGCCGGCACGGCCTACGGCCGTGTGCGCGCCATGGTTGACGACAAGGGCAGGCGCGTCGTCGAGGCTGGCCCCAGCACGCCGGTCGAGGTGCTCGGCTTTTCCGAGGTACCAAGCGCGGGCGATACGCTCAACGTGGCTGAGATCGACAAGCTTTCGCGCCAGGTCGCCGAGGAGCGGCGCGATAAGCAAAAGGCCGAGCAGCTCAAGAATCTCTCGAAGGTGTCGCTCGACGACCTGTTCAACCAGATCGCCGAGGGCGAGGTCAAGGACCTCAACGTCATCGTCAAGGCGGATGTGCAGGGCTCGGTCGAGGCGGTCAAGCAGGCGCTCGAGAAGCTTTCCAATGATGAGGTGCGCGTGCGGTGCATCCACGGCGGCGTCGGCGCGATCACGGATACGGACATCATGTTCGCATCTGCGTCAAACGCCATCGTCATCGGCTTCAACGTGCGCCCCAACGCGAGTGCGCGCGCGGCAGCCGAAAAGGAAAAGGTTGATATGCGGCTCTACCGCATCATCTACAACGCCATCGAGGACATCCAGAACGCCATGAAGGGCATGTTCAAGCCCGTGTTCAAGGAGGTCGAGCTCGGCCACGCTTCCGTCCGCGAAACCTTCAAGGTCAGCGGCGTGGGAACCATAGCGGGCTCGTATGTGCAGGCGGGCAAAGTCTCCCGCAGCGCGCAGGTGCGCGTCGTTCGCGGCGGCATCGTCGTGCACGAGGGCAAGATCGCCTCCCTCAAGCGCTTCAAGGACGACGCCAAGGAGGTTGCCGCGGGCTACGAGTGCGGCATCGGCATAGAGAACTTCAACGACCTTCAGGAGGGCGACGTCATCGAAGCCTTCGTCATGGAGGAAGTCAAGCGATAACCGGGCGGCTTCGCCCGTATCCGGCACGGAAGGAACGCAATGGCAAACATACGATACGACCGCATCAACGAAGAGGTCAAAAAAACCATCAGCGAGATCGTCAGAGACCTGAAGGACCCGCGCGTTTCGCCTATGACGACCATCATGGGCGCGGAGGTCACCAACGACCAGAAGCAGGCTAAAGTCAAGGTCAGCGTCTACGACAAGGACGACGCGGTTCGCGAGGAGACGGTTGCGGCCCTCAACAGGGCGGCGGGTTTCATCCGTCACGAGCTCGGCAGCAGGATGGAGCTTCGCCAGCTCCCGCAGCTCAAGTTCATCCTCGACAATTCAATCGAGTACAGCGTGCGCATCTCGGGCATACTCCAAGAGCTTAACCGCGGGCGCACAGGGGAATGAGATGGACTCCCTTTCGCCGATCGCGGAACTGATCCGGGAAAACGACCATTTTCTCGTCATCGCCCACGTTTCCCCGGATGGGGACACGCTGGGTTCCGCGCTCGCGCTCTCGCTTTCGCTCAAGCGTATGGGCAAGCGCGTCCAGACTGTCTGCGAGGACACGGTACCGCATATCTACGAGTTTTTGCCCGGCGCGCAGGAAGTGCTTCGGCCGGAGAACGCCGCGGCCGCGCGCGTCGCCATCACCGTGGATTGTGCGGACGCGCAGCGCCTGGGATCCGCGCTGCCGCTTTTCCGTGCGGCGGAAGCGACCGTCAACATCGATCACCACGCCACCAACTCAGGCTATGCGGATCGCAACTGCGTGGAGAAGGCCGGGGCGACGGGAGAGCTCGTCTACCGGCTGCTCCTGCGGCTCGGCGTCGAGCCGGACGCGCAGGCGGCGACCTGCCTCTACACGGCGCTGATGTCCGATACAGGCAGTTTCGCCTATTCGAGCACCACGTCGGACACACTCCGCGTCGCGGCCGCGCTCATGGAGCGCGGCGCGAACAATGCCGAGATCAACCGCCGTGTATACCGAACGATCCCGCTGCATAAGCAGAAGCTTCTGGGTGTGACGCTCGCCAAGCTCGCGCTGCACGCGGGGGGCAAAGTCGGCATCGCCTGCCTGAGCGCAGGGGAGATTGCCTCCTGCGGCGCATCGGGTGAGGATACTGAGGGTATCATCGACCACATACGCGATGTGGAGGGTGTGGAGATCGCCATCCTCATCCGCGGCACGGACGAGAACGCGTTCAAGGTGAGCCTTCGCTCCAAGCATTTTGCGGATGTCGGCGCACTTGCCGCACGCATGGGCGGCGGCGGACATCAGCGTGCCGCGGGCTACAACGCCTACGGTACGATGGACGAGGCCGCGCACACCGCCCTGAGGCTTGCAAAGGAAGTGCTGGACGCATGAGCGGGGGCGTCGTCAACCTCTTAAAGCCGCCCGGCATGACCTCGAGCGACGCCGTGACGGATATACGAAAGCTCTTTGGCACACGGCGCGTCGGCCATGCGGGCACGCTCGACCCGGGTGCGGCGGGGGTGCTCCCCATATGCATAGGGCGTGCGACCCGGCTTTTCGATTATCTCGTGGACAAGCAAAAGGAATACGTCGCCGAAATTTGCTTCGGCGTTTCAACCGACACGCAGGATTCCTACGGGGCGGTTCTGTCGCGCGCACAAAGAGCCGTTTCTGCCGATGAGCTTCGCGCGGCTTTGCCTGCGTTCACGGGTGGAATCGATCAGGTGGCACCCATGTACAGCTCCGTGCGCGTCGGCGGAAAAAAGCTCTACCAACTCGCGCGGCAGGGCGCGGAGGCGGTGGAGCGCGTGCGCGGCATCACGGTATATTCTCTGGAGCTTACCGACCAAACGGACGAAAACAGGTTCCTGCTCAAAATGGTCTGCTCGAAGGGTACCTATGTGCGCTCTGTCTGCGCGGATCTCGGAAGGGCGCTCGGCGTGCCCGCGCACATGTCGTTCCTGCTGCGCACGCGCGCGGGGCGTTTTTCCATAGAGGATGCTTATACGCTCACGGAGCTCGCCGGTCTCGCGGCCGAAGGCAGGCTTTGTGAGGCTGTCATATCGGTCGAGGATGCGCTCGCGGGGCTTCCCGAGGTGAGGCTTGCGCTTTCGGCGCACCAATACAGGCTGCTCGTCAACGGCGCGGAAATCGCGCCGGAAGGGCTTTCTCCTCATCCCGCAGAAATCGCGCTTCGCGTTTATGCGAACGGGGAATTCCTCGGCGTGGGGGTCGCGCGGGAAGGAAAGCTCCACATCCGCCTAAACCTCGCGGCGGGAGGGGAGGGGGAGGACGCATGAAGGGAACGGTCGTCGCGCTCGGCACGTTCGACGGCGTGCATCTCGGGCACAGGGCAATACTCGCGCGCGCTGTCGAGGCCGCGCGGGAGGATGGCGTCATGCCGCTCATCTATACTTTTTCGCGCCACCCTATGGCGGCGTTTGGCAAGTGCCCGCCGCTCCTGATGGCAGATGAGGCGCGCATTGCGGCGCTCGGGGCGCACGGCGAGGTCGTCGCGGACGATTTTACGTTGGAATTCGCGGGCATGGAGCCGCGCACGTTCGCCCAAATGCTGGTTTCGCGCTTTGCCATGCGCCGCGCCGTCGCAGGCTACAGCTATACCTTCGGGAGCCGAGGCGCGGGCGATACGGCGCTGCTCGAAGCCCTCGGACAGGAGCTCGGCTTTGCTGTGGATGTGATCCCGCCCGTGCTCTACGAGGACGCGCCGCTTTCGAGCACGCGCATCCGCGCAGCGCTTGAGGCGGGAGAGGTCGCGCTTGCGGCCGGGATGCTCGGCGCTCCGTATGCGCTCGAGGGGACCATCGTCGCAAACCGCGGCATTGGCCGGAGCATCGGCTTCCCGACGGCGAACCTGGCAGGCTTTGAGGGCCTTGTCCTGCCCAAAGACGGCGTGTATGCGACGCGTGCGACGGTTCGCGGCATGACGTATGCCGGCGTCACAAACGTGGGCAGCAACCCGACCGTCGGCGGGCAGATGCGGGGCGTCGAAACGCATTTGATCGGCTTTTCACAAGACGTTTACGGCGAGGAACTACGCCTGGAATTCGTCGCTCGCCTTCGCGACGAAATGGTTTTCGGCGGACTTGAGGCGCTTCGCGCACGCATTTCGCGCGACGCGAAAAACGCCGCGGAATTGCTGAAAATCCAGTAAAGACTTGGTTTACAACCGCGTATATCTGTGATATACTGCCATGGTCAAGAACCCTCCGCTGAGTTTTGCGACGACTCCGACGCATTACACGGCCCGGGGCGATGATCACTATTTTAGGAGGAAAGTTATGCCAACCAAACAGGAAATCATCGAGAAGTATCAGCTTCACGAGGGAGACACAGGCTCCCCCGAGGTGCAGATCGCGCTTCTGACCGAGCGCATCAACCACCTCAACGAGCATCTCAAGATCCATAAGAAGGACTTCCATTCGCGCCGCGGCCTTTTGAAGATGGTCGGCCAGCGCAGGGGTCTTCTCAACTACCTCAGGGATACCGACATCGAGCGTTACCGCAAGATCATCGGCGACCTGGGCCTGAGGAAGTAAGGCGAATCGAGATACACAAACACACAAAAAAAGCGCCCCGGCAAAACCGGGGCGTTTGCATTATGTCAGCGTTTCTTCCGCCCGCATCCCGTCGGGCTCCGGCAGCTTCGCGGCCTTGATTCGGTTCGCAGTCATCAGCGCGATGACGGCGAAGCCGAGCCAGCCGTAGGCAGGGTAGACGGTGCCCACGAGCGAGGCGAAGCCGAGGCGGCTCCCCGCGAGCGCGACGAGACAGACGGCGCTCACGAGAAAGGCGCGCTTGCCGAGGATGCCGGGCAATTTGTAGGACTGCAGCCGCGAGAGCAGCGAAAAGGAGATGCCGCTCGTGGCCGTAAAGATGCCGAGAAACAGCGCCGCGGCGTAGACGATGCCGAGCGTCGGGTTGATCGCACGAGCGATGGCAAACATGGGCATGTCGTTCGATATTGCGGCCGCCCGGTTTTTGAGCATAGCCGCGCACAGCAGCGCCGCGAACAGGCCCGGCACGATCCCGCCCAGGAGCACGCCGAGCCGCGCGTCCTTCGCGTGGACAGCGCTGCGCCCCAGCGGCGCAAGCACGCCGATGCAGCCGAGTATATTGTAGGAAATATAAAGCGCCGTGCTCACGGCAAAGTTCGGGGCGACGGCGAGCTCGATCGCGGGAAGTGAGCTAAGCGCCGCGTCCGGCCCGGTGAACACACCCGCCGCAGCCGTGCCGAAGCCGACGGCGATCATCACGGGCACTACGGCGGAAAGCGCCTTCGTGAAGCCCTTCGCGCCGAGCAGGTTCACAATGATGACCGCAACGGTCAGCAGCGCCGCGCCGACGAGCGCGGGCAGTCCCGTGAGCGCGCCGAACAGATCTCCGGCGGCAGCAAGCATGACGGTGACGATGCCGAAAAGCCACACGCTCATCAATGCCTCAATGATCTTCGGCACGATCCCGCCAAACGGGGAAATGACCTGCTCGTAATTCGAGGTCTGCTTTCTGCGCGCAACGGTCATGATGACCGCGCCCAGCGCCGCGAAGCCCGCGCCCGCGAGCAGCGCGCCGAGCATGCCCAAGCCGCCCCACGCCGTAAAAAAGCGCAGGATCTCCTGCCCCGAAACAAAGCCCGCCCCGAACAGCGTGCCCGTATATGCCGCCGCGATGCCCGCGACGCTTTTCATGCGCTCATTCATACGAGGGCGATTATAACATATCGAAGACGCACGGAACAATCATTCGTGATATAATAAATCGAATATACGCGAACGGAGGAAATATATGGCCAAAGCCGTCCCGCAGATCGATTACGAGCGCTGCATCAAATGCTCCCAATGCGCGCTTTGGTGTCCCATGAACTATCTCACGATGACGCTCCAGGATCCCGCTGACCCGGAGCAGCCCTTTCCCGAAAAAACGGGCAGCGTATGCATCGGCTGCGGCCAATGTGAAAAGGAGTGTCCGACGGGAGCCATTCGCATGATCCGCTTCGGCGGCTGAAGCGTTCGCCCGCGCGCATGCCGGATTTGCCGCCGCCGCTCGGATTCTTAAGCGCACTCTTGAATAGGCCGCGGCTGGATTGTATAATATTACCAACAATGAAAAGGGGGAGTTTCGCATGGCTATTTTCGACAAAATAGGCGAGTTCGCAAAGTCCACCACCGAAAAGGCGGGGGATAAAATCGAAATAACCCGCCTGAACGGCAAAATCAAAACCGAACAGCAGACCATAATGAGCTTGAAGACGGAGCTTGGCGTGCGCTATTGGGAGAAGATCGCCGCGGGCGAGCTTGAAGCCGACCCTTGCATCGCCGACGTCGTGGAAAAGGTCAAAGCCTCGCTTGTCAACATTGCGGGCTTCGAGGGTGAGATCACGAGAATCGAGGAGGAGCGCGCCGCCGCCGAGGCTGCCGCTGAAGCCGCCGCCAAGGCCGCCGCAGAAGCCAAAGCCGCCGCCGAAGCTGCCGCCAAGGCCGCGCCTTCGGTTCCCCCCGCGTTTGCCGCGCCGCCTCAACACGCCGCACAACCACAGCACGCAGCACAGCCGCCGGCCTATGCGCCGCAGCCTCCGGCGTTTGAAGCGCAGCAGCCCGCCTCCGGCTTGGAGGGTGCCGCGCCCGTGCAGGGCGAGTATCATTTCGGTGCGCCCGCGCAGCCCGCGGCTCCTGTGCCGCCGCCCGCACCTCCGGTTTTCACGCCCGCGCAGCCTGTTGCCGGCCTTAAGTGCGCCGCCTGCGGCGTCCCGCTCATGCCGGGTACGCGGTTCTGCCAGGAATGCGGCACGCCCGCACCGGCTCCCGCGCCCGCAGCCCCGGCCAAGCGCTTCTGCGCCAACTGTGGCACCGAGCTCAAGGCGGAGGTGCGCTTCTGCCCGGAATGCGGTACGAAGGCGTGATTTGATTGAAGGTTAAGATTATTCCGAATACATTATAAAAAGCAAGGTTTGTTTTGTACGATATGAAGAGCAAGGTTTATTTCGCGGACATGCGCGCGAGCTTCCGGGAGTCTTTGCCCCAGAAACTCACGCGCCTCATCGACACGGCGGGTCTCGGCAAAATCGACATGGCGGGCAAATTCGTCGCCATCAAACTGCATTTCGGCGAGCCGGGCAACCTTGCCTACCTGCGCCCGAACTACGCCCGCGCAGTCGCGGACTACGTCAGAGAGCGCGGCGGCAAGCCGTTTCTTACGGACTGCAGCACGCTCTACGTCGGCGGGCGGCGAAACGCGCTCGACCATCTCGAAAGCGCCTACGCCAACGGCTTTTCGCCCTTCTCGACGGGCTGCCACATCCTCATCGCGGACGGGCTTAAGGGCACGGACGAGGTCGTCGTCGACATTGACGGCGATGAGGTTCAGCACGCCAAGATCGGCCGCGCGCTCGCCGATGCGGACGTCATCATCAGCCTGAGCCACTTCAAGGGGCATATGTCCGCGGGTTTCGGCGGCGCGATCAAGAACATCGGCATGGGCGGAGGCTCCCGCGCGGGCAAAATGGAGATGCACAGCGCGGGCAAGCCCGGCATCGACGAGGAAAAGTGCATCTGCTGCGAAACCTGCGCCACAGTCTGTGCGCACGATGCCATCTCCTTTGACAAGGGCGTTGCCGCCATCAACGAGGAGCGCTGCGTGGGCTGCCACATGTGCTTTGGCGTGTGCCCGACGGACGCTGTGGAAAGCCTGTGGGACGTGGACAAGGCCATTATGAACCGCCGCATGGTTGAGTATGCGCTGGCGGTGGTCAAGGGCAAGCCGAGCTTCCACATCAGCCTCGCCATAGACATATCGCCCAGCTGCGACTGCGAGGGCTACAACGATGTGCCCGTCGTGGGAAACGTGGGGATGTTCGCCTCGACCGACCCCGTGGCGCTCGACCTCGCCTGCGCGCAGGCCGTGAATGCCATGCCCGTGAATCCCGCGAGCGTGCTTGCGGAGCATCCTCACGGAGACCATATGGAAGCCATCCATCCCGAAACAAACTGGCGCGTGCAGATCGAACACGGCGCAAAGGTGGGGCTTGGCAATTCCGAACATGAACTGATCAAAATCTGATTCGGCACGATGAAAAAGGGGCGGCGAAATCCGCCTCTTTTCACAAAAAGCCATTGACAGAGGTGCCGCGTTTTTGTATAATGGACAACGCCGCGAGTAAAGTGCTCGGTTCGTCTAGTGGCCTAGGACACCGCCCTCTCACGGCGGGAACAGGGGTTCGACTCCCCTACCGGGTACCAAACTGATGTATCAAAATAGATATGTCGCAAGAAACCCTGATTTTATCTGGGTTTTTTTGTATTCTTACGCTCGTTCGTGCCGCGAACGGTTTTCCGTAGATATGCCTTTGATTCGGATCAATTGGATATGCTCGACGAGCTGATGGCGCCGGAATACTATTCCTTTTTCGCGGAGCTTGTGAACGTGGATATTTACGGCGGCCTCAATATCGGCGATCTTACCAATTTGGTGAACGACCTGCCCATGGGAACAAAGGGAGGGGTCATAGCGCAGGCAGCCATAGGCCGGGTAGGTACGCCCTACTCCAAGCTCGATTGCAGCGACCTGTCCGAGTACGCCTGTGCGCAAGCGGGGGTATCTATCCCAGGCACCTCGGTCTCGCAGGCTAAGTTCTGCTATGACAATGGATATACCACATCCGCCTCCCAACTCCAACCCGGCGACCTTATTTTTTGGAGCAAAAACTCCTGCCGTTATGGGCGCCGGAATGAAATACACCATGTGGCCGTGTATATCGGGGGCGGCAAAATCGTAGACGTCAGCTCGAAAAATGGCCGGGCAGTCCTGCGCGGCCTCTGGAATGGGGATACATGGCAGATCGTGCTGTACGCGCGCCCGCATGTGTAGCATATGGAGATGCTCAAAATGAAAAAGCGAACGATGTTAAGGGCGGCGGTACGCGCCGCCCTTTCCATTTCCGTATTCTTGTTGGCATGGCTGTGTCTGGATATGCGGAGCGGCAATATCTGTGAAATCGAGGCGACGGCGGGCATAATTGTTCGACCCAATCATATAAGCCCTAGGCCTATATCCTCGATTACGCCCGAATCTTTGGAAACCTCACCGCCGCCAGCGGCAAATCTTCTTGGAAAGCTAGCCATTCGTAGCCAGGTTATTCCCATAGCCAATAATGTGGACGAAGCAACGCGCGAAAAAGGCCCCGGCTGGATGCCGGACAGCTCCCTGCCCGGGGGCAATGGCATGTGCGTGATCCTTGGTCACCGCAACCGCAAGCATCTGCGCGTGCTGGAAAAGGTGGAGGTAGGAAACGAGGCCGTGTTTACCTATCCGGGCGGGACGAAAGCCTCCTATATCGTAGCAGAGATCACCGTATATGAAAACACCGCCGATTGGCGGCTGCCGAGCATGGAGGGTAATTCCCTCGTGCTGGTGATGTGCTATCCGTTCCATTATTCAGGGCATGCGCCGGGAAATTATCAGGTAATTTTGAGGCGGTAACCGCTATTCTCTGCCGCTTTCCAAAACTGCTCGACGGTAGTATGCCATATCCTCCCAAAGCGGAATGTGCCTTTAAAGGCTAATGATCCGCCCTGTGCCCCGAAGACGCAATAACTCACGCACTTTTTCACGATCAGTTTTATGCTTTGAAGCGCCGTCTCAAAAGCGGCAGCAGCATGAGTTATACAGAAACGGGGGTGATGTTGTCTGACCTCGGAGTTTTGGGACAGCATGCAATCAGCCGCATATCCTTGGAACGCCCCTCAAACCCGATATTCACCTCGCCGGTGGCTTCACGGCCTCTGCCCGTTATCTTAAAAGACTTATTGATGGACTGCCTGATGCAGCCGCCGATTATTTCAAAGCTCCATTCGTAGCCCGTGCTTTTGTTTGTACCCAACGTGACGGTGAGTTCCGTATCCTCAAAGGACACCTTGCGCACGTCCCGCACCGACCCGAGGCCGCAACCCGAAAACAGCGTCAGCAGGAAAACAATCGCCAATATAGTGGCTATCAGCTTTTTCAATACACCCTCCTCCTTTTCAACTGACGGATGATTATGCCATTATTTCGGCGCGGCAGGCAACACCTTTTTGCTATTACTCATACGGCTCATAGTCGTCGAAGTTCGCGGGGAGCGCAAGCAGCGCGGGGTCGGGCTCGCCGCTTATGGCGGTGATGACCTGCGTCGTCCCGATGATCTTTTCGCCTATCGTAACCTGGGACCATATCGCAAATACATCGCCGTCTTTGAAATAGACGCGCTCCAGCGAGGTCGTGCCGTCCGCCGACCCGTCGATCAGAAACTCGTAGTAGTCATAGCCTGCGCTGTCGCCGCTCTCGTCGCGGTAGAGCGGGACCGGCTCGCTGCCGGTGCTCTTAAACGCTCTGCCGGTGGCGTTTGTGCCGGTCTCCATCTGTTTCTTGCGCGCCTCCAGTGTGGCGGGATAGACGCTGGTCATGTCTTGCGTCATATATGTCATGTTGCTCTCGTTAAATACATACAACATGCCTTCAAGGTTCAGGGTGACGTTGCTGCCGTCGAAGCTGTAGGTGTTAATCCCATCGCTGGCCTCGACGCACGGCAGAACATAGCCTGAATAGCCTGACATATAATAATCGTATTCGCGGTAAAACACCTGGCCGGCGATGCCGTCCATATACGTGCAATCGGGCAGAGCCTCATAGCCCAGCCACGCATACGGATGAACAGCCGTTGGTTCCGCCGTTGGTTCGGCCGTTGGCTCCGGCACGGTTTTCTCAGGCAAAAAAGCCGCGCTTTCTTCCGGCTCGGCCGGCGGCGTGGCGCTTATGCAGGCGCACAGCGTAAGCGCCAGCGCAAGGCACAGCGACAAAGCAATGAAGTTTTTCATGGGTTCTCTCCTCTTAACCTATTTACCTGTTAGAATCAGAACAACCCCCACGGCCGTCACCGCAACCCCCATGATGAGCAAAGTTCGGACGTTTCTCGAATCCTCGTTCCCGGGGCGCATGATTTTTTGGGGGTTGTCGGGCCGATACAGGACTTCGTACCGCCCGCCAACATCGACGGCCTCGTACTCGTCGCGCAGCACATGGACCGCTCTTTCGTAAGCAGTCCCGTCCACCGTGTAGGAGAGGGTCAGTTCGTATACGGTAGTTCTATTCTTCCCGCCCCGCACATTCCGCTCCTTGCGCGTTACCGTTCCCGTTACCCTTTGCGCGTTTTTGAAAGCGCGGTTTTTCAGAAACTGCGCCAGCGTGATAATCAGCATGATGATACCTGCCAGCAACAGGGGGATTCCAAGATTATTCATAAAAATATCTCCTTTTATTTACTTGTTCAGTTCTCCTGCAAGTCATTCCCAATCACAAATTGCCGCTTCCACGCCGGTCTCATGCCAAAGCTGGTGTTTGACGCTGGAAACCGCCTGCGCGTCGGTAAGGCCGTGCGGCAGCTCGACGCTCAGCGTTTTGTCCGGCTCTCCAAACGTCAGCCGGATGCGCATTCTGTCAATCTGAATGGTTCGCAAACGCACGCCGTGTCTCCCGTCGCAGCCCCATCGATAAACCCGCTTGCCCAGCAGCAGGCCAAAGGTGGATACCACGGTTTCTTCAACTATCTTTTTGGAGTCGTGACCTTCTTCGGTAATGATGGATGAAGGCACAGAGAGAATCCGATTGTCACAAATCAGCTTTGCCGCATAAAGCAGGCGGCTTTGCCGATACAGAAAAACCAGTGCGGCAACACCGCCGACGCCGCAGGCAATCGCCGCCTCCGGTTTCCCTGTGGCAAGAAACAGCACCGTCAGCAGAACGCCCGCCGCGACAAGTGCGGCATAGATGTTCCGTTCTTCTTTTATGGTTTTCACCGCCTGCTTCACCTCCTGTTCCTAATACCATCATAGGAAAAGAGAGGGTATCTGACCTCATCCCAAAGGATGATTTCACGCAAAAAAGCCCCTCATCTTTCGGACGAGAGGCAATTAACGCAATATTTGAGGGGTTTGCCGTTATGCGTCGATCTGGTTTCTGAGCAAGGTGCTGATGAGCTCCGCACGGACGCCGACATCGTATTTGGAGTAGATGCTGCGGGCATGGGTCTTGACGGTGTTCTCGCTGATGAACAGCGCTCCGGCAATTTCTTTGTTGGATTTGCCGGAAAGAATAAGCCCCAGCACCTCGTTTTCCCTGTCCGTAAGCGGATCGAGCATTTTCGTGCAGCGGATGATGGCGGTCTGCTGTGTTTCGCTCATGCCTGAATACGCTGCCAAATAGGCATGGCTTTTCAAAAGCATGGCGAGCTGCTTGTTCAGCGGCGGGAGAATAACAAGCGTGACGCAGACGACCGTTAGGGCAATCACCGTTACCTCCGCGCCGGGCAGTGCAATAGAGGTTACGCCCATGCCCAGCATGTCACCGAGCAGTACGCCGAACACATTGGCCGAAAGACCGATGCCAAACACCTTAACGGGATTGCCCGTATAGTCCAGCATTTCACCGATGATGCTCCACCAGAACAGGTCGAATATGCCACAGGCTCCAAGCATCAGCGTGTCTATCACAAGGTAGTCCGCAGTGCCACGCCCCATCAGCATGAAGCAGAGGAACGCGCCCATAATCATAGCCATGCCAATATAAAGAGCCACAGAACGCTTTGCCTTTGAGGGAAGGTTTCGCATAATCAGAAGGGCAACAATATACGGCACGGCCCAATACCAACTAACAAGAGAAGTGAAATGCTCAAACGCAGGATTTATGATTTGGTACATCAGCCCGGCATTAATGGTAATGGTTGCAACGAACAAGAATAGTATCACCATCGGTTTTTTCAGATCGCCGGGCAGTTTTTTCCCAATTTCACTTTTTGGGTTTGCCGTTTGCCCGATGGGCAAGCGCCATATGAATATGCCTCCGATCACAAGGCAGAGAACGGAAAGCGACAATCCAGCACAGGCTGAGGCGTTCATTGCCACTACGTTGACAGCAATCATAAGGATGTTGGAGAGTATCAGCACATCGGCGCAAGATTTGATGCGTTCGTTTTTCGGGGTGGAGGTTTTCAGGAAATAGCCCCATGCGGCAACGGAGTAGCCTCCGGCTAAGCCCGCTGCTACAAGCCCCGCCAACCATAGCGCCGAAGGCGCGAAGAAGAACGGGATGGTTGCGATGATAGATAAAATCGCGCCACCAACCGAGACGCGCTTTGCCGCCTGCGGCGACTTTACGAAAAACCCGCATGAGAAAAGCCCCAGAAAGTGCGCGATGATAGCGGCAAGTATGTAGGTATTGGTTTCGAGATTGTATTGTGCCAGCAGGTTGTAAAGCACCCGTCCCTCAAACACAAAAGACAGCAGATAAGCAAAGAGAAACGAAAAAGCGGCGACGGAAATGAACCTGTCATCTTTAAGCAATTTTTTCACCCTGGCGCCTCCTGTTCATCCGAAGCGCCGCCGCTTCTCACCCACGCGTCAACATCGGCGGTCTTGAAACGCCACAGCTTTCCTACCTTTGAAGCCGGCATATGGCGTTGTTCGATCCGGCGCATAGTGGTGTGACGTTTTACGCAAGGTAATCACTGACTTCCTGCAAAGAAATCCATCTATCCCGATTTGTGTCTTTTGGCATACAAGCACCCTCTACGGCTGATATGCCCAATAAAACGTATGGGATAATCATATCAGCATAGAAGGCGAGTTGCAATTCATTTGCGTTATTTTGTGTAGTATTGAGGTCTATATTGATTTAAGTTTTCATTACCCGTAATCGCTCACAACACACCGAAACGCTATTTGAAACAAGCGTAGCTAATCAAGATGAAGCATTGACTGAAAACTGAAGCCGCAAACGCGGTGCCAGCCACTCTCTCCGCTGCCATAGGATGGAGATAAGTCCTGTAGGTTTGTCAGATATAACTGAACCATATCAATGAAATTCCCCGTGTTCCATTTCCCACACCCGCATTGCCAGGACGGGTCGTTTTTATCCCAACCATTCTGATAATCTTCCTCCAGCCTGTTGTCATAGCCGTCCGTATGCTCCATCAGCCGCGCCATTGTGACAGGCGGTTCGCCATCAAAATCGGCTTCAGGTTCGGCGTCGTCGGCGGGTTTGACGGCTTTTTTCCGGCGCTTCTTTTTGCATGGGATCACGGAGACAAGAATAAACGCCAGCCAGAAACCGCTACTCAGCAGCATTCCGCTTGAAGCGGCGCTCTCGGCAAAAAGCGAGTTTATGCTCGGCGCAAAGGGATTCACAACGAGCTGCTTTTCCTCCAGCAGATACCCATACGGTGCGTTGCCGGTGGTGTGCTCCCCTTTTCGGTACTTCGCTTCAGATAAACGCGGTAGTGTTTTTTTACGTATCGGATAAGCCGTCGCCATTCGTTCGGTGAAATGTTTCTTCTGGCTACGACATCAGCGCCCGCTTCCTTGGCCTCATAAGCCAAACTATCATCCTTTGCGCCTATCAGCACAAATACTTTGATGCCGGGGAAGTCCTGCTTGATACGCGCGACACATCCCGGAATTCTATCATCTTTTGCGAAACAATCCATGATTATCATGTCAGGGACATATGTTGCGCATAGCTCCGGCGCATCGCTAACGTTGTCTGACTGCATGACAATTTCGATATCAGGAAGATGTCCGAGCATGTCCTCCAGCTTATCATTATGGGGGTATTGATTCCTGATCAATACAGCCTTCATCACATACCTCCCGCGGCCGCTCCAAGACGTATTAACTTTTCCAGCAAGTCAGCGTCCTTAATAAAACAATCCAATAGCTGAATGCGTATTTCCGCCGGGCCGCTATGGATGATCAACTTATGTTGGGCAGGCCATTCACTCAGTAAAGGATTAAGCCTTTGTATGGCGTCGCGGCTCTCTCCGGGCATTTGCTCAAACAGGAGAAAGGTTGATTTCTCTGTTATGCGCAGCGGCTGCACATTTCCGGACTGTAGTACAAGCCCGCTTTCGCTCATGAGTTTTTCCACAGCGGCGTGCTTAATCCAATCCGGCAATCGCTCCCAGTTTTCTGCGGCGGGAATACTGCCAAGAGCAAAGGAGGGCCGGGCGCTGTTCCCGCCACGCGTCATCCATACTGTTTTTTTGTCCCATGACGCCGATCCGGTCTGTGCTTCGTGGCGCAATGAGGCCATGGTGCTCGTCAATGAAAACGAATCGCCTTCAATACGCAGCTCCGTGCGCAATGGTTCGCTCAGCTTGTTGTACGAATAACCCCGGCTTTGGCAATACTCGGCCAGCGCTTGTTCGCTTTTTTGCTTTCGAGCGCGAATCACCGCAAAAATAGCAATGATAAACACGCCAACGCAGACTACCACAACGATGGAAATTAACAGATCAGTCATTTGCTTTCCTCCGTTTTCTGAATTGCGTCTGTCCGCCCGTTTCATTCTTTCGGGTGTAGGCCAATAAGAAGACATATCACATTATTCGTCAACCCGATCCTTAGCTGTATATGCAAGGAGTACATCAAATTTTTGGCCGGAGCCATCTATGGCAAAAACGGTTTTATTGTCGGCGGCATACACCCCATCGTAGGCTTCGGCATCGCCCGAATAGCCCGCGATAAAGTCAACGATACCGGCAAGACCCGGCAAAGCGCCCATGCTGGTGAATTTTTCCGCAGGGCCGGTGGATTGCAGCAGTGCGTTTGCAATATCCAGATACTCCACGGTGCCGTCCTCCATCAGAAACAGCACCATCGGTGCTACATACCACCCCAGCGTATCGACATATACCCCTGCGCAAGCGCCGTTCAAGCCGTTGACCTCATAATACTCCTGCATGATTTCAACGCCCAGATATTCTTGCCAGAAGGTTTTATCCAGAGCAAGGCGGGCGTTGCCGTCCTCCACCCACGCCCGGACGTACTGTTGGCTGTCCTCGCTTTCGCTCAGGCGAGCCGTGCCCGATACGGGCGTTTCATCGACAGAATGACCTGCCCCCCAATCCTTGTACCAGTCCCAGAGTTAGTTGAGATATAATAAACAAAACAAAAGGAGCTGGGAAAATGGCAAGGAAACAGTATGGGGTAGAGCAGATTATCG
>JAPXSN010000011.1:0-27348 GCA_033813015.1 Clostridia bacterium
ATCCATGAAGTGCAGGTATTGCCTGGGGACCGAGAGCAAGGTGGTTGATTCGCGTCCGACCGAGGACGGGACAAGCATACGCCGTAGGCGCGAATGCATTTCCTGCGGCCGCAGGTTTACGACCTACGAAAAAATTGAAGAGATCCCCATCATGGTCATCAAGAAGGACGGCCGCCGCGAACCCTTCGACAGCGGGAAGATCCTTCCCGGCGTGCGCAAGGCCTGCGAGAAGCGCCCCGTTTCCGCCGCGGACATGGACAAGCTCGTCGAGGATGTCGTGCGCGAAGTGTTCAACACGCTCGAGCAGGAGGTCCAGAGCTCTTACATCGGCGATTGCGTCATGCGGCGCCTCAAGGAGCTCGACGAGGTCGCCTACGTGCGCTTCGCCTCGGTCTACCGGCAGTTCAAGGACATCAACACCTTCATGGAGGAGCTAAAGCTCCTTTTGGGAGAGCAATGACGCCGAAACCGGACGCCTATCGCGATGCGGCCGCGCTCATGCAGCACGGCTGTATTTATGAAATAAAGGACGGCATCGGCGTGTTCCGCGCCAAGAGTCTTGCGGACGCGAAGGGTGTGCTGCACGGCTTCACCGCGCGCGTCGGCGGCGTAAGCGAGCCGCCCTTCGACTCGCTCAACCTCCGGCTTGGCAAGGTCGATTCCGATGGGAATGTGCGCGAGAACTTCCGCAGGCTCTGCGCGCGCGAGGGCATCGCGCAAGAGAGCCTTACCATCGTCAGCTTCGAGCACGGGAACACCGTGCTCCGCGTTACAGATGCGGACGCGGGCCGCGGCTATTGCCGAGAGCCTCTGCCGGCCTGTGACGGCATTGCCACAAACGACCCTGCCGTGACCCTCGTGACCGACCATGCGGACTGCGGCTGCATCTTCCTTTACGATCCTGTAAACAAGGCCGTCGGCCTCGCGCACGCGGGCTGGAAGGGGACGTTGGGCAGAATAGGCACAAACCTCGTGACGCTCATGGCGCGGGAATTCGCGAGCGACCCGGCGCAGCTCATTGCCGCGACCGGCCCCTGCATCTGCCAAAAGTGCTACGAGGTTGATGAGGAGCTCGCTCTGCGCTTCGCCAAGGAGTTCAAAACGGAGGCGTGCGCATACCCCGGCAGACCCGGCAAGGCGCAGCTCTCGCTCGAAGCGGCGGCGGCGATCCAATTGATGGACGCGGGCGTCACGGCGGGGCGCATCACGCTGATGGAAAAATGTACCTTTGAAAATCCGCAAACGCTGTTTTCGCACAGGCGCGACAGGAACGGCACGGGAGATATGGCTGGTTTTATTAAAATTGCTTGAAATTGCATGAAAAACGCTTAAAACCTTCGGGAACACTCTTTTGTATCCCGGAGGTTTTTTTAATGGAGAATTACATCCTTGCGAGCGTATGCGCGATCATCCTGTCCACATTCGGCTGCCTCGACTGCGCGCTCGAGCGCGCGGGAATCCGCCGCGCGGACCTTGCGTATGCCGCGCTGTGCGTGCTCGCGCTCTCAAGCTTTCGCATCAAGCCCATCATCGAGTTCGATATCGAGCTCGCCTCGCTCGCGCTGCCCGTCGTGCTCGCGCTCCTATCTATAAAAAGGGAGTCGGCCGCGGCGCGTACGCTTGCGCGGCTTTCCATCGCGGCGATGCTGCCCATCGCGGCGAGCGCTGCCTTCACGCTCTACGAGATGTGTATGACGACCTATGCATACTTTACGCTGCGCGCGCGGGCGGTCTGCCTCGCGCAGTACGCGCTCATTGCGCTCGATCTTGCGGTAACGAGCTTCCGCTTCGCCCAGAAAAAAGCCGTGTGATAATCGCGGGGGCATGTTCATATCCATAGAACGACTATGGAGGACATGCACAATGGCAGCGAATTTCAAAAATCCGATCTCAATATTACAGCCATTCATACCGCGCTGGCTGCGCGCAGCAATCGAGGTCGAGGATACCAATGCCCTCGAGGAAATCCGCGTGCGCGTCGGCCGGCCCATACAGCTCGTGTATGCCAGCCGCGAGGCCATGCTGCCGCTTTCACCCGACGCAGCGCTCTGCCAGGAGCTGCTCGAGTGTCTGTGCGAGCATTCCGTTGCGGCCTACGAGCGCGAGCTTGCACAGGGCTATATCACCGTGCGCGGCTGCCGCGCGGGCATTTCGGGCAAAGCGGTCGCCAAGGATGGCGTCATTGCGCGCTATTCGCATGTGACGGGCTTCAACCTGCGCCTTGCGCGCGAGGTGCGCGGCTGCGCGGAGCCCGCGATGAACGAAATTTACGACGCAGAGGGAGGCGTGAACAGCGTGCTCGTGTTTTCCGCGCCCGGCGCAGGGAAAACCACCCTGCTGCGCGATGCGGCGCGCATACTTTCGGACGGTTGGCGAAACGAGCGCGGCAGGAAGGTCTGCGTCGCGGACGAGCGGGGCGAGCTCGCGGGGGCATACCTTGGGCAGGCGAGCTTCGATCTGGGCGTCCGCACGGACGTGACGGGTGGCTGCATGAAGGCGGAGGCCATGCGGCAGATGATACGCAGCATGTCCCCCGAGGTGCTCGTGACGGACGAGATTGGCTCGGACGAGGATGCGGAGGCCGTCATGCTCGCATCCGCCTCAGGCGTGTCCGTGCTTGCGAGCGCGCACGCGCGCGACGAGCGGGAAGCCATGCGTAAACCCCACCTGAAAAAGCTTGCCGATTCCGGATGTTTCGATAAATTCCTGGTGCTGCGCCGCGACGGGGAGAAGGCGACCATCCGCGTGGCGCGCTTCCGGCCGCTTTGAGGGCGGTGCTCGCGCTCGCGGTGTTCCTCGCGTGCGCGTGGTTTGGCGCGAGAAGGCGTGCACGGCTCAACGCGAGGCTTTGTGCGATCTCATCCTTCGGTGCGGACATACGAAGGCTCCGGGACATCATGGAGCTTTCGCCCATGCCAATTGCGGAGGCCGCAGGGAGACTTAAAAGCGAGATATGGGAACTTTTTTTGCGGGAAGTGGAGGAGGCCAACGCGCGTGACGCATGGGAAAAGGCGCTGGACGATTCCCCCGAATATGCCGAGGATCGGGAGTTGGTCGCGGGCTTCGGCGACGCCTTGCGCGCGGGGGAGATGCGCGCGCAGCTCAACGCGTTCGAGCTTCTCATGCGGGAGATCGAACAGAGAAGGCTCTCGCTTTCGGCAGAGTTCGAGAAAAAGGGCAAGGTGTATTCCTCGCTGGGCGTGCTGCTCGGGCTTTCGCTCGCCCTGCTTGTGATATAGGAGGCGCAAGAATATGGATATTGCTATCGTCATCAAAATAGCGGGGATCGGGATATTGGTCGCGATCATCTGCCAGCTGCTCAAGCAGACCGGGCGGGACGACATGGCCATGCTCGCGGCGGTCGCAGGGCTCGTGATCACGCTCGCCATGATCGTGAACCTGATCGCGACGCTCTTCGAGAACGTCAAGAGTATATTCGGCCTGTATTGACCATGAGCGCGCTCAAGATCGCGGGCTTTGCGATAGCCGCCTGTGCGGCCGCGCTGACTGTGCGCTCCTACAAGCCGGAGCTCGGCATGCAGATAGGCGTCGCGACCGGGCTGATGCTGCTTCTGTACGCGCTCGGCGAGGTCGGCGGTATTTTCAGCGAGCTTTCGGAATACGTCGAGGGCTTCGGCATCCCGGCGGAGTACATCGCAGCCATGCTCAAGGTGACGGGCATCGTGTATCTCATCCAGTTCGCGGCGGAAACGTGCCGCGACTCGGGCGAAGGGGCCATCGCCGCGAAAACGGAGCTTGCCGGCCGCGTGATGATACTCGTCGTGTGCCTGCCCGTCATCAAGACGGTGTTTGAACTGATTTCGACCGTTGCCGGAGGCATCCAGTGAGCGACATCGACCTGAGCGGGCTGGGGGAATTCGACCTCGACGCATGGGAAGCGCTGTGGGAAAGCTTCTCCGGCTCCGCGCAAATCGGCTTTTCGAACGTGCGGGAGCTGATCGCATCGCTTGCCTCCGGCTCGGGCGGCATCACGCCGGAATCGCTGCTCGAGACGGTAAAGCAGCTCGCGCTCGCGGCGTTCCGGGAATCCTTTGCTTCCTATGCGGCGCTCATCGCCGTGGCGGTGCTCGCGGCGCTCATGGGGGTCATATCCAAAGAGAAGGATGGCATCGGTACCGCGGCGGGCTTTTTGTGCTTTGGCATGAGCGCGGCGCTCGTCGCCTACAACCTCGCGCGTATCATCGCGCTGACAGCTTCCTCCATAGACGCGCTCTCACAGTGCATGGAAGCCGTCACGCCCGTGATGAGCGCGGCGCTCGCGGCCACGGGGAGCGCGGCTTCCGGCACGCTCATGCAGCCGCTGACGGCGTTTTTGAGTTTGAGCGTAACAGGCATATTCAAAAAAGTTGTGCTGCCACTGGTGGGCGCTGCGGGCATGGCCTCGATGCTGGGCGTATTGAGCGAGAGCGGCAGCCTCGAGCATATGTTCGGCTTTTTTAAATCCTCCGTAAAATGGATCGTCGGCGCGGTATTTACGGTGTATTTCGGCGTAGTATCTATACAGGGGATCACCGTCGCCCGCGCGGACAGCATCGCGATACGGACCGCGCGCTACGCGCTCGACAAATCCGTACCCATCGTGGGCGGTGCAGTGTCCGGCACGCTCGATACGTTGTTGGCGAGCGCGTCGCTCATCAAGAACGCTGCCGGAGCCGCCGCCGTGGTGACGGCCGTGCTGATCGCCGCTGTGCCGCTCATCAGCATCGCCTGCACCGGCCTCGCGTGCAGGATGATCGCGGCGCTGTGCGAGCCGCTGGGGGATAAGCGCATACCCGGCCTGCTCGTGAAGATGGCGGATGTGTGCACGCTGCTGTTCGCGACGCTCATCGCGGTAGCGGCGATGTTCATCATCACGGCGGGGCTGACCTTCGCGGCGGGCAACCCGTGAACGCGGTGCTGCGCATGATGGTGAGGCTCGGCGCCATCGCCGTGTCGGCCGCGGTATGCGAGTTCGCCCTGCCCAAGGGAAACCTTCGCGCAAGCGGCAGAAAGGCGATCTCGCTGATGGTGCTCGCGAGCACAATACAATGCGTACTGGATTTGCTGGGGGAACTGTGATGGCAGGCACAAAGGCGTCAAGCGGAAAGCTCTTCGCGGGGCTCGCGGAACGGATGAAGGCCGACAAGAAGTTCGAGCTTGCGGTATATGCCGTGCTGCTGATGCTGGGCGTGCTGATTTTCGCATTTTCCTCCTGCGACGGACTGAACCTCGGCGGGAACGCGACAAACGCTCCGCTCGGCGGCTCCGCGGCGGAAGACGTGGTCGAGCGGCGGCTCGAGGATATCCTCTCGAGCATCGAGGGCGCGGGCGCGGTCCGGGTGATGATCGTGCGTGCGGAGGACGGCTCCGTCAGCGGGGCGATCGTGACGGCCGAGGGCGCGGCGGACATCGCCGTGTGCGAAAAGCTCAGGAACGCGGTTCGGGTTGTGCTCGGCATCGGCATAGGCCAGGTCGAAGTCTATCAAATGGAAACAAATAAGGGGGAGGATTAATATGCGTACCATCAAGATCAACTGGAAACCATTAGTGCAGGGGGTCGTCGCTATGAAGAAGTACATCTACATCGGCGTGGTCGTGCTGCTGCTCTCCGGCGCGGTGTGGTGGAGCATCGCCGAGGGCGGCACTAAGCTCGCCTCGAACGGCGTGCAAACTCAGGGCGAGGGCAGCGAGGCGGAGGGCGGCAGCCAGGAGGTTTCGGGCAAGCCCGGCACGGATTACTACGAGGCTTTCCGCATGGAGCGCGAGGAAACGCGCAAGCTCGAGCTCACCTATCTGGACGAGATCATCGCAACCTCCGGAACGGATTCGGAAGCGCTCGACGACGCGCAGGCGCAGAAGCTCGCGCTCGTGGCGCAGATGGAGAAGGAATTCGCCATCGAGAACCTGATCCGCGCCAAGGGCTTTTCGGACGCGGCGGTGACGTTCCATCAAGGAGCGGTGAGCGTCGTGGTGGATGCCAAGGAGCTCACCTCCGAGCAGGCGGCGCAGATACTCGAAATCGTGCGCAGCGAGACAGGGGAGAGCGCCGAGAACATAAAGGTGATCCCGAACCCGAAATAAAAGCAAACCTTCTGTGAATTGAAGGAGTAAAAAGCTGTTCCGCTATGCAGGGATTGGTTTTTCTGTTATAATACTCAAAAGACCAAAGAGGAGGGAGCATTATGGCTACCGAGAATGAAATCTCCAGCGAAATAATCGACGTGCAGGGCGGCAAAATTACTTTTGCGCCGGATGTGATTGCGACGATTGCCAATCTCGCCGCGGCTGAAGTCGAGGGCGTGGACGGCATGAGCGGCAACATGGCCGAGAACATATCCGGCATACTTAATTCCAAGAAAAACCTGACTAAGGGCGTACGCGTGGATGTCAGCGGGGACGAGGTGTGTATAGAGCTCGCCGTCGTCGTGAAATACGGCTTCAAAATCCACGAGGTATGCCATAATATCCAGAGGAGCATCAAGAACGCCATCGAAACCATGACGGGGCTTCGCGTGCAGCAGGTCAACGTGTCTGTGCAGTCTATCAGCTTCGAGAAGAATAGCCCGAAGAAGGCGGAAATCCCTGTCGAGCCGCAGTAAGCAGCGAGTGCGTACCAAGGATAAGGAGAGGATCATATGAAGTTCAAACTGATCGATAAATTTGTGCTCGTGCTGCTGCTTCTCATGACGCTTGCGCTCAGCGCGATGTTCCTTGCCCTCGCCGTGAATTTCATACCCGCCCGAATCATTGAGATGGTCGGCCGCATCGCCCTGAACGGCGCGCTCGTCAACAGGCTCATCTTCGCCGCGGTCGGCATCGTGCTGCTCGTGTTCGCGCTGCAGCTTTTCATCGCCATGTTTCGGCGCGAGAGCTCACCCAGGGACAAGGCGCCGACCTCCGCGCTGCTCGCGGCCGGCGAGAACGGCACGGCGTATATTTCCGTTTCTACCATCGACGCGCTTGTGCAGCGTCATTGCCGCGCAAACCAGCGCATCAAGGAATGCGAAAGCACCATCATCCCCATGCAGAGCGGCGTTTCGGTATCCCTGAGGCTGCAGGTGCTGCCGGATATGGTCATCCCCGAGCTGACCGCGCAGCTCCAGCAATCCCTCAAGGAATATGTTGAAACCATCAGCGGCATCATGGTAACGGGCGTGGATATCCTGATACTGCCGCTCGCCCAGCCCAAAGCGCCAAGGACGATGTAACAAACAGGAGAATAAAATGGGCCCACTGGAGTTTTTTCAAAAGTACAAATGGCGCATCATCGGTGTTGCATTCGCGCTTATCTTCACGGTGCTCGTGTTTACGATCAACTTCTGGCGAACGCTGCTGCTCTTCGTCATCGTCGGGATCGCCTATTTCGTCGGCACTCTGCTGGACGAGGGCGGACGGGAGCGCGTGAAGGAATTCTTCCGCTCGATCTTCGGCCCGCGCGGAAACTGAGCGGGGGATCATAAGCGCTTATGAGCAGAAAGATCGCCCGCGAGGTGGCCATGAAACACGCCTTCGCACGCCTGTTCGGCTGCGAGGACACCTATGCGGACATATTGGACAAGTCCGGTATCGAGGAACAGCCCACTGAGGATGACCTCGCTTATGCCCAAGAGGTTCTTTTGGGCATATTGGAGCACACGGAAGAGATCGACGCGCTCATCCGGGAGCTTGCTATCAACTGGAGCATCGAGCGTATGCCGCGCGTGGATCTTTCCATTTTGCGTGTGGCCATCTACGAGATGCTCTATCTGGACGACATCCCCGAGAGCGTGTCCATCAACGAGGCGGTCGAGCTTGCCAAGCGCTTCGGCGGCGAGCGCTCGAGCGCCTACATCAACGGAATGCTCGGCACCCTTTCCAAAAGGAGAGCCAAAGGAGAAGCCTGATTTGCATCGCTTGTTCATAGGGCTCGACACAAGCTGCTATACGACATCCGCCGCGTGCGTCGATGAAAAGGGCATCGTCCTGGACAGGAGGATGGTGCTTTTCGTCGAACATGGAGAAAGAGGGCTGCGCCAGAGCGAAGGGCTGTTTCAGCATGTGAGGAACATCGGCTCGCTTCTGCCGGAGCTTCTGCATGATTTGCCGGAGGGGGAGATCGCCGCCGTTGGCGTCAGCGTGCGCCCGCGACCGGAGGCGGACTCCTATATGCCGGTGTTCCTGGCGGGCAAAACAGCCGCAGCAACGCTCGCCGCCGCATGTAAAGTTCCGCTCTTTGAGTTTTCGCATCAGGAGGGGCATATTCGCGCGGCGCTTTTGGGCAACGAGGCGCTCATGGGCAGGCGATTCCTCTCCATGCACCTTTCTGGAGGCACGACGGAAACCCTGCTCGTTGGGGAGGACGGCGCCATAACGCTGCTCGGCGGCACAGGCGACCTGCACGCAGGGCAGTTCGTGGACCGCGTCGGCGTCGCGCTGGGGCTGGATTTTCCCTGCGGCAGAGCGCTCGAAAAGCTCGCCGCAACGTTTGACGCAAAGCCCGCTTATAAGCTGCCCTCAGTTGTGGAGGGTTGTGACTGTTCGTTTTCCGGCGTGGAGAGCGAAGCACAGCGAAGGCTCGCCGCGGGCACGGATATACCTGAACTCGCCTACGCGGTGTACGACTGCATGGCGCGCACCTTCTCCAAAATGCTTGAGTGCGCCGCAAAACGGACGGGTTGCTTCGACGCGCTGCTGGCGGGCGGCGTCGCATCTAGTCCCCTTCTTCGCAGGCTCATGCTCGCGCGCATGGGAAAAAGGGGCGACATCCGGCTCTTTTTCGGGGAGAGCGCGCTTTCCTCGGACAATGCCGTAGGCGCGGCGCTGCTCGCACGGGATAAAGCGGGGACGCGCGCATGAGGCAGGACTATGTACTGAGCGTCACGCAGCTTAACGAATATGTCGCGAACCTCATCGGCAACGACGCGCTGCTCGCCGGGCTTTCGCTTCGCGGCGAAATCAGCGGCTTCAAGAGGCACTCGTCGGGACATCTTTATTTTTCGATGAAGGATGAGAGCGCGCTCGTGCGCTGCGTGATGTTCAGCCGTAACGCCATGGCTCTCAAAAGGGAGCTGCGCGACGGCATGCAGATCGTCGCGCGCGGCTCGGCATCGCTCTATACGCGCGATGGGCAATTCCAGTTCTACGTCAAGTCTGTCGAGGACGAGGGCGAGGGAGAGCTTTTCCGCCGCTTCATGCTCCTCAAGGCGCGGCTCGAGGCGACCGGCATGTTCGACCCGGCGCACAAGAGGGAGATTCCGAAGCTGCCCAAGGCCGTGGGCGTCGTCACCTCGGCTACGGGCGCGGCGATACAGGATATCGTCAACATCATAAGAAGGCGCTACCCCGCGATGGATATCATCCTCTGCCCGGCACAGGTGCAGGGCATAGGCGCGGAGAAGGATATTGCGGAGGCCGTCCGCGCCGTCGAGGCGGATGGGCGCGCGGACTTGATCATCGTGGGCCGCGGAGGCGGCAGCCTTGAGGATCTGTGGGCTTTCAACGGGGAGGTTGTCGCAAAGGCGATCTATGCGTGTAGCATCCCGGTGATCAGCGCCGTGGGGCACGAAACAGACTTTACCATCGCGGATTTCGCGGCAGATTTGCGCGCGCCCACGCCCAGCGCGGCCGCGGAGCTGTGCGTACCGGTATACGAGGCGGAGAGTGCGGATGTTGAGGCGCTGCACGAAAAGCTGACGCTGCACGCGCGGCGCGCGCTCGAGGCGCAGCACGCAAGGCTCGAAGCCTTCCGCGCGCACGGCGCGTTTGCCTCGCCGGGATACGCGCTGAAATCCTCCCTTGACGCGCTCGGAGCGCTCGAACAAGCATTGAAGCGCGGCGCGACGGAAATGCTTGCCGATAGGGCGCATACGCTCGGCACGGCGAAGGTGGAGCTTACGGCACTAGGTCCTCAGATCACGCTCGAGCGGGGTTTCGCGCTGATCAGAACCCCAAAGGGCGCGGTGGATTCCATTTCGGGGCTCGAGGTCGGCAAGGGCGCGAAAATAGTCATGCACGACGGAAGCGCGGACGTTACGGTTGACAGCATTCAATTAGGAGGCGGCGGATGAGCGAGAAAAGCGGCGCTTACGAAGAGAACATGAAGCGGCTCCAGGAGATCGTGGACACGCTCTCCAAAGGTGGCCTGCAGCTCGATGAAATGATGCGGCTCTACGAGGAAGGAACGAAGCTGAGCGCAAAATGCCGCAAGGCCCTCGACGAATATGAGGCGCGGCTCATCGTGATCGACAAGCAGAACGGCGGGAACGCGGATGGCTGAGGCTTACATTGCCCTCATCGAGGAAGCGCTCGCCAAGGCGATAGCCGGTGAGGACATCCCCGAAGGGCTTCGCGAATCCATGGCGTACAGTCTGCTCGCGGGCGGGAAGCGGCTTCGCCCGCGCATGTGCCTTGCGTGCTGCGCTATGCTCAAAGGCTCGGTTGAGGATGCACTGCCCCTCGCGTGCGGCATTGAGATGATCCACGCGTATTCGCTCATCCACGACGATCTGCCCTGTATGGACGACGACGACTTCCGCCGGGGCAAGCCCTCGAGCCACAAGGTGTTCGGCGAGGCGGGCGCGGTGCTCGCTGGGGATGCGCTGATGAGTCACGCCTTCGAGTGGATGCTCACCCACGCGCCTGATGAGCCGGACAAGCTTTACAACTATGTGCTTGCGATGCGCGCAATCGTTGAGGGTGCGGGCGCGCGCGGCATGGTTGCCGGGCAGAGCCTGGAGCTTTCGGGCGCGCTCGAAAGGGGCGAGGTATCCATTGAGGAGGTGCATCGCCGCAAGACCGGCGCACTGATCTGTGCGGCAGCGCTCGCGGGCGGGCACGCGGCGGGGGGAAGCGGGAACGAGCTTCGCGCGCTCGCCGCGTTTGCGCAGGCCTACGGCGCGCTGTTCCAGATCGCGGACGACATTTCCGATTCCCGGGCGGAGACGGGGGACGGGAAGAACTATGTTTGCGTCCACGGCATCGACGCGGCGCGCGCGCTTGCGCACGAAATGGCGGAAGAGGCAAGCGAGGCGCTTGCGCCTTTCGGAATGCGCGCGCAGTATCTTCTCGACATGGTCGGGGCGACGCTTCGGGGCGCGGACGAATTGCCGTAAGTTTCGCGTCGTGATATAATGGCGCGCGCGGGGGAACAATCGGGAAAGGCGTTGGAAATGGCAGAAACACCGCTGCTTGATTCGATCAAGAGCATAGAGGACTTCAAGCGTATCGACAGGAGCGCACTCAGCGCCCTGGCAGCGGAGATACGCTCGTTTCTTGTTGAAACCGTGGCGGGCAACGGGGGCCATTTGGCCTCGAACCTCGGCGTGGTGGAATTAACACTCGCGCTGCACACGGCATTTTCTTCGCCAAGAGACAAGCTCGTGTTCGACGTGGGACATCAGACTTACGTTCACAAGCTCATTACTGGCCGAAAGGCTGAATTTTTCGCGCTGCGCAAAAAGGACGGGCTGAGCGGCTTTCCCAAGCATTCGGAAAGCCCGCACGACGCATTCGATACGGGCCACGCGAGCACATCCATTTCTGCGGCCTTAGGCATGCTCCGTGCGGACGCGATGCTCGGGAGAGAACGCAGCGTCGTCGCCGTCGTGGGGGATGGCGCGCTCACGGGCGGGCTGTGCTTCGAGGCGCTCAACGATGCGGGGCAAAGCAAGCTGCCCCTGATCGTGGTGCTCAACGACAACGACATGTCCATTTCGCACAACGTCGGCGCCTTGAGCCGCCACCTCTCGAAAGCGCGTGCAAGCGGCTCCTACCAGAGGTTCAAGAGCTTCATCGCGGAAACCATCAAGCGCATCCCGAAAATCGGCGAGCGCATAGCCAACCGCATACTGCGCTTCAAAAACAAGATCAAATACCTGTTTCTGCCCAATGTGCTTTTTGAGGAAATGGGCTTTACCTACCTCGGTCCGGTCGACGGGCACGACATCGGAGCGCTCGTGCGTGTGCTTAACCAAGCCAAGGGACTGCACCACCCCGTCGTCGTGCACGCCATCACCATCAAGGGCAAGGGCTACAGCCTCGCGGAGGACGATCCCGAGAAATTCCACGGCATAGGCAGCTTCGATCCGGAAACCGGAGCGTGCGCAAAAAGCACGGGGAGAAGCAACGCGCAAGCGTTCGCGCAGGCGCTCATCGGCCTCGCCGAAAAGGATACGCGCATCGCAGCCATTACGGCCGCCATGCCATCCGGCACGGGGCTTAATGCATTTGCGGCGCGCTTCCCCGCGCGGTTTTTTGACGTGGGCATCGCCGAGGAGCACGCGGTTACGATGGCCGCGGGTATGGCGGAGGCCGGCGCGAAGCCCGTGCTCGCCATCTACTCAACCTTTTTGCAGCGCGCATACGATCAGATCATACACGATGTGTGCCTGCAAAACCTTCCTGTCGTGTTCGCCGTCGACCGCGCCGGGCTCGTGGGCGAGGATGGAGAAACGCACCATGGCATATATGACATGAGCTATCTCGGCAACCTTCCAAACATGACGCTTATGGCGCCCTCTACGCAGCGGGAGCTTGAGGAGATGCTTGCCTTTGCGCTCAGCCTCAACGCACCCTGCGCGCTGCGCTACAACCGGGGAAGCCTGCGATGCGCCCCGTTGGCGCAGAAGATCGCGTTTGGCGAGTGGGAAACGCTCGCAGAACCCGCGGACGTGACGGTGATCGCCGCTGGCAGGATGGTCGAAACAGCGCTCAAGGCATGCGAGGGGCTTCCCGTGGGCGTGGTCAGCGCACGTTTTATCAAGCCGCTCGATCAGCGGATGCTCGACGCGCTACGGGAGAAAGCAAAGCTTGTGATAACCCTCGAGGACGGCGTCGTCGAGGGCGGGCTTGGAACCGTGATACGGGCATACTATGAAGGAAATCCGCGCATGCTTTCGCTTGGCATTCCCGAAGCGCCGGTCCCTCACGCGAGCATTGCCGAGCAGGACGAGATGTGCGGCATCGCGCCGGAGCAGGTACGCCAAAGGGTCTTGCAGGCTCTTGGGGAAATCCGATGAAGGGCGTGAGAGCCGATCTTCGGCTCGTGGAGCTCGGGCTGTGCGAAAGCCGCGAGAAGGCGCGCGCCGTCATCATGGCTGGCCGGGCGTTCTTAGGCGAAACGCGCGTTGAAAAGCCCGGCGAGAACGTGCCGGAAGATTGCAAGATCGAGCTTCGCGGCGAGGAAAATCCCTTTGTGAGCCGGGGCGGCCTCAAGCTCGAAAAGGCGGTGAGCAAATACGGCATTCCCATCGCGGGCGCGGTCTGCGCGGATGTCGGCGCGTCTACGGGCGGCTTTACGGACTGCATGCTTCGCCATGGCGCGGCGAAGGTCTACGCCATTGACGTCGGCTACGGCCAGCTCGACTGGAAGCTGAGGAGTGACCTGCGCGTCGCGGTCATGGAGCGCACGAACGCGCGCTTCATGGAGCCTACTTGGTTCTCTGAGCCGCTCGATTTCGCATCGATGGATGTTTCGTTCATCTCCATCCGCCTGATCCTGCCGGGCATCTATGACTGCCTTCGCGAGGGCGCTAAAAGCGTAGTGCTTGTGAAGCCGCAGTTCGAGGCGGGCAAGGGCATGGTTGGCAAAAACGGCGTTGTGCGCGATCCTGCGCTGCACTTAAAAGTGCTTTCGGACGCTGTGCAGTTCGCTTCATCCCTCGGTTTCGAGGTTGAAGCCATGGATTTTTCGCCCATCAGGGGGCCCAAGGGCAACATCGAATTCCTTTTGCTGCTGCGAAAACCGGGCGCGGACGAGTCCATTGCGGCTCTCGACGCCGAGGTGCAGGCGCAGCGCGTCGTCCGCGAGGCGCATGATGCGCATAACGGTGCATAAAAAACCATTTTTTGCTTGAATATACAATGTAACGAATGTATAATATCATTCAATGAGGCGGATAGTGTCGAAAAATAATTATACGCTCGGTTTTTTTACCAATCCGGAGCGTCCGAACGCCATCGGATGCTTAAAGGAAGCGCTCGCCAAAGCGCTTGAGGATGGCCGTGCCTGCTGCGTCAACGATGAAACGCGCGAGAAGCTTTCCGTCGACGCGCCTTGCTTTAGCGAGCTTCGCCCGGATGTGATTCTCGCCTTCGGCGGCGACGGAACCATACTCCATGCGGCAGAACCCGCATACGAGTACGGCGCGCCCATACTCGGCGTCAACCTCGGCAGAGTGGGCTTTTTGAGCGAGATTCCGCCCGATGGACTCAATGATGCGCTGAGCCGCCTCGATGCGGGGGACTATGAGCTTGACGCGCGCATGCTGCTTGCCTGCTCCGTCAACGGGGACGCGCAGAAGCTCTGCCTGAACGAGGCGTTGCTCTACAAGCGCTCATTCTCCGGCGTGGTCGACATCAGCATGGAGATCGACGGCATCGGCGCCGGGTGCGTGCTGTGCGACGGCATCATCGTGAGCACCTCGACGGGTGCGACGGGATACTCCATCTCCGCGGGCGGCCCCGTGATCGCACCGGGACTCGAGGCGATCATCGTCACGCCCATCTGCCCGCACACGCTCTCGGTGCGCCCCATCATCGCCTCAGGGGATGCGCGGATGCGCTTCTCGATGAACAGCGCGGGCTATCTTTCCACGGACGGCATCCATTCCGCCGAGATCGACACGGACGACGTGATCACCGTGCGCCGCTCCGAGGGGCATGTCGATTTCATCCGCTTCAACCGACGGAACATCTACGAACTGATCAGAAACAGGCTGTCCTGACGGACGGCGCGCGCATCAAGTATGGGAGGTATTTTCTGATGAAATCGGAACGGCATGCGATGATACTGGAGCTCATAGAGCGCAACGACATTGAAACGCAGGAGGACCTCGCCCGCCAGTTGAAGGAGCACGGAATAGGCGTGACGCAGGCGACCGTATCGAGGGACATCAAAGAGCTGCGCCTCATCAAGGTGCTCTCCGATACGGGCGCGTACAAGTACGCCACCGTCGACAAGGCCGAGGCCGGGCTCAAGGAGAGGCTGATCCGCATCTTCAGCGACTCCGTCGTGGCCATCACGTATTCCTACAACCTCATCATCATCAAGACTCTCACAGGCTCGGGCAACGCGGCGTGCGAAGCGATCGATTCCATGCACTGGAACGAGATTGCAGGCTCGCTCGCGGGCGACAATACCATTTTTCTCGCCGTGAAGGATCTCAAGATGGTGCCGGATGTATTAAAGCGTATCAGCACCATCATGCGCAAATAAAGGGGAATCGGGAAGGGCGGCAGAATGCTGCGCAGGCTTTATATAGAAAACATCGCGCTGATCGACACCCTCGAATTGGATTTCGGCGAGGGTTTTAATGTGCTCACGGGCGAGACGGGCGCAGGCAAATCCATCATCATAGACGCGGTCAACTTTGTGCTCGGCGAGCGCACCAGCCGCGAGCTGATCAAATACGGCGCCGCAAAGGCACGCGCCGAAGCTGTTTTTTCGGTATCCATTGATTCCGCAATCATAAAAATACTTGAGGAGCAGGAGCTCGAATGCGAGGATGGGGAGATTATCCTCTCGCGCGAGCTGAACTGCTCAGGCAAAAATACGTGCAGGCTCAACGGCACGCCCGTGCCTGTCTCCCTCGTCAAGCGCGTTTCGGACGCACTCATAGACATTCACGGTCAGCACGAGCATCAATCTTTGCTTTCGCCCGAAAACCACACGGCCTTTCTTGATGAATACGACCACGCGGCCATCCGCCCCGCGCTCGACGCGCTCGCTTTGCTCTGTGAGGAGCACGCGAAAACGCGCCTTATGCGCAACGCGGGCTTTGGTACGGAAGCGGAGCGCCGCCGCGAGACGGATATGCTCTCCTTCCAGGCCGAGGAGATCGCCAAAGCCGCTCTCGCGCCGGGAGAGGATGAGGTGCTCGCCGCGCAAAGGCTGCTGCTGATGAACGGAGAGCGTATTCAGGCAGCGCTCGACGAGGCGCACGCGCAGCTTTACGGCGAGGAGGGCAATGCCCTGTCCGCGCTTGACGGCGCGCGCAGGCGGTTCCGTGAGATTTCCGCTTTTTCGCAGGAATACGAGGCGCTGTTCAATCGGCTCGAGGAGGCATATTACGGCCTCGAGGACATCGCTTATGCCGTGCGGGACGCGAAGGATGCGCTGGATTTCGACCCGGCGCGACTTGAGCGCACCGAGGAAAGGCTCCGGGTCATTTCCGACCTCAAGCGCAAGTACGGCGCGAGCATATCCGACATACTCGCCTACGCGCAAAACGCGCAAAAACGCCTCGAGGATTTGATGAAGGCGGACGAGCGCGCGGCCGAGCTCGACGCGCGGTTGGCGGAGCTTGCCGCAAAGTACGCGAAGCTCGATGCGAAATTGTTGGAGCTTCGCGAGCGCGCCGCGGAAAAGCTCGGCAAGCAAGTCCTCGCGCACATGGCGGATCTCGGGCTCGACAAGGCGGACTTCCGCATCGCCTTCGCGCCCGCGCAGGGAAGCGAGCTTCGACCCGAAGGCACAATGATTGCGGAGTATCTGCTCACGACCAACCCGGGCGAGCCGGTCAAGTCACTCTCGAAGGTCGCTTCCGGCGGCGAGCTCTCGCGCATCATGCTCTGCTTCAAAGCTATTTTCGCGGACAACGACAAAATAGGCACGCTGATTTTCGACGAAATCGACACCGGCATCAGCGGAAAGGTTGCCGCCAAGGTCGGCGAGAAGATGCTCGGCATCGCGAAAAGCCACCAGGTCATCTGTGTGACGCATCTGCCGCAGATCGCCGCCCTCGCGGACGCGCATTATGTCGTCGAAAAAAAGGACGACGGCGTGAAAACGACGGTCGGCGTGAAGCTGCTTGACGAGGAAGGAAAGTACAGGCGCGTCGCCCAAATGATGGACGGAGACCCCGATTCGAAGTACGCTTACGAGCATGCCAAAGTGCTCATCGAGCGCGCCGACAAAAGCAAAAGCGCACAATAGAGCGAATATGCGCGGGTGCGCGTGCGCACCTTAATACCGCGGGCGAAATCCGCGGTTTTTTTATTGAGGTGGAATCATGAGATATTCTTCGCGTAGCGTCGGCCTCAAATCGGCCGGTTTGATACTTTGCGCTTTGATTACGGCGCTCAATTGCCTTCCGCGCTTCGCGGAGCTTCGTGAGTTGCCCGGCGACATATATGTGGAGCGGGACAGCGACGGCGTCGAGCTGCTCTCCCTCGGCGCGCCCTTCAGCGTGCTTGACGAAACCGGCGTTTCGGTCTCCGGCGATTTGTCGGAAACGCTCGGGAAGCGCGAAGGCAACGTGCGCTATGTAGTGCGGCTCTTCGGCATTCCCATCAAGCAGGTCAACGTGCATGTGCTGGACGAGGTCTATGTGATGCCGGGTGGGGAAACGGTGGGCATCAGTCTCTACTGCGACGGCGTGCTGGTAGTGGGTCTCGGCAACATACAGACTATCTCGGGCGAGTTTTCGCCTGCGGCGGCCGCGGGCATCAAGGCGGGGGATGTGATACAGACCGTGGACGGCGCGAGGATTAAGAGCGTGTCGCAGCTTGTGAACCTCTGCTCCGAAACGGATAGGAGCTACGCGCTGGGAATCTCACGCGCAGAGGAAAAGCTGACCGTATACCTGACGCCAAAGCAGAACGAGGGCGGAGGAAGCGCCTCCATGGGCATGTGGGTGCGCGAGAGCAGCGCGGGCATCGGCACGCTGAGCTTCTATGTCATGAGCACGCTGCGCTTCGGCGCACTCGGGCACGCCGTGACGGACGCCGACACCGGCACCGTCATCCCCGCGCGCGAGGGGGAGATTCTCCAGGCGGACATCGTAGGCGTCGTCGAGGGCAAGCAGGGTATGCCGGGGGAAATCAAGGGTACTTTCGGCGTCATGAGCAGGAAGCTCGCCAGAATAGAAGATAACACGGAGTTTGGCATCTACGGCGTCATGTCGCAGGCGCTTGTCAACCCGATCTACCCGGAAGGGCTGCCGCTGGCGTATCCCGAGCAGATCATGACGGGCGAGGCGAGCATCCTCGCGAGCATCGACGACGGCGGCGTTCGAGAGTATAAATGCGAAATCATCAAAATATATCAGCAGCCCCTGAGCGAATCTAAGGGCATGGTCATCCGCATTACGGACGAAGGGCTTATCGCCAGAGCGGGCGGCATCGTGCAGGGCATGAGCGGAAGCCCCATCATACAGAACGGCAGGCTTGTGGGCGCGGTGACGCATGTGTTCATCAACGACCCGCTCAAAGGCTACGGCATTTATGCGCTTTGGATGTATGAATGCAGCAACAGATAATTTTCGACAAACTCGACAATTCACAGCAAAATACTTACTTGTAGATTTCATGAAAATGATTTATCATTATAAAAACGTTGTTTATCTGCTATTTATTTACGTTATCAAGGATTAGCCGATTATGAAGGGAATCAGGATTCTTCTCGTACATGACAATCCTCGTATGTGCGATTCACTCGGGGATCTTTTTGAGGCCGACAATCGGTTTGAATTGTGCGCGAAAGCCTATAATGCCGACGAGGCGGTGGAGTATTTCCGGGTGCACGAGCAGCCGGACGTGGCGCTCATAGATATGCTCATGCCGGTGTGCGACGGGACGGGCTTGGTGATGCGCCTTCGCGAGGAAAAGCTCGGCGCACAAACGATGCTCATCGGCTTGACGGGCTTTCTCTCGGATATCGCGATGCGCATCATACAATCCCTCGGCCTCGCCTACGTCATCGCGCTGCCCTCGCAGCCGGAAGCGATCTACAAGCGCGTGTGCACGCTGCTCAAGCTTGACCTCACCGACGAAAGCGCCCCTGCCTACATGGATATCCGCAGCAAGCGGCTTCGTGAGCGCGACGAGATCATCACGCGCTATCTCTTCTCTATGGGCGTGAGCGCCCACCACGACGGCTTCAAATACATCCGCGATGCGATCGCGCTCTATCTGGACAGCCGCGGTCGAAGCATCGGCATCACAACGGATATTTACCCTGCGATCGCGCGGCACTACGGCATTTCCGTGAAGATCGTGGAACGCTCCATCCGCTACGCAATCGAAATGGCGTGGCTGCGCGGCAACATCGAAAACCAATACCGCCTGTTCGGCTACACAATCAAGGAGGATAAGGGCAGGCCGACCAACAAGGAATGCATCACGCTGATTGCGGAGCGAACGAAAATCCGCATCGCGTCGAACTATTGACTCTAAGCGGCAAAGGCACCTTTTGACATTTATGGGCGTCCGTGTTTCCCGCGGGCGCCCGTTTGTTGACGCGCCGGTTTTCGGGTGTTACTATAAAGCCGAGGTGAAAGCATGAAAAAGCGGTTTATCATCATCGTTTTGGACAGCGTGGGGATTGGCGCGCAGCCGGACGCCGCGGAATTTGGCGACGAGGGCGCGCACACGCTGGGCAATCTCTACAGAAAGCGCGGGCTCAACATCCCGCGCCTGCTCGCGCTGGGGCTGGGCAACATCGAGGATTCAAAGCTGCCGCGCGTTTCGAAGCCCGGCGGCTGCTTCGGCCGCGCGGCTGAAATCACCAAGGCCAAGGATACCACCAGCGGCCATTGGGAGATGGCGGGCGTCGCCATGGATCCGCCGTTCCGGACGTATCCGGACGGTTTCCCGCAGGGGCTCATCGAGGAGTTTGAGCGGCGCTGCGGGCGCGGCGCCATCGGGAACGAGGTGGCCTCCGGCACGGAGATCATCGAGCGGCTCGGGGACGAGCATGTAAAAACGGGCAGGCTCATCGTCTACACCTCGGCGGATAGCGTGTTTCAGATCGCCGCGCATCAGGACGTGGTGCCCCTCGAGGAGCTTTACCGATGCTGCGAGGTCGCGCGCGAAATGCTCATGGGGGATGACCTCGTCGGCCGCGTGATTGCGCGCCCGTTTGTTGGAACGAGCGGAAACTACAAGCGCACGGAGTTTCGGCGCGACTACGCGATACCGCCCACGGGCGAAACCATACTCGACGCCCTCTGCGCGCGCGGCATGGTTAATGTATGCGTAGGCAAGATCGAGGATATCTTCCACCATCGCGGGGTGACGGTATCCGATCACACGCGCAACAACCGCGACGGCATCGAGTCCACGCTGCGTTTCATCCGCGAGGGGACGGGCGACCTCCTCTTCGTGAACCTCGTCGACTTCGACATGCTCTACGGGCACCGCAACGACATCGAGGGCTACGGCGCGGCGCTCGAGTATTTTGACGCGAAGCTGCCCGAATTGCAGGCCGCGCTGCGCGAGGGGGACATCATGCTCATCACGGCCGACCACGGCTGCGACCCCACGACCGCGAGCACCGACCACACGCGCGAATACATCCCCATCGTCGCCTTCGGGCCGACGCTCAAGGGCGGCGTTGATCTCGGCACGCGCAGGAGCTTTGCGGACATCGGCTGCACCGCATATGAATACCTTGCGGGCGAGCCGTTCCCGGTTGGGACATCTTTTCTCACACAATTGAAATAAACGGCAGTAATTTGGTATCTTCACTCCCGCTCTGGACATATGAATCAATATGAACCTGAAGCGGGAGTGATAACTATGTTCAAAGAAATCATATCCATGATGCTCGCGGCCGTGCTGACGCTCCCGTGCGCGCTGACAAGCGCGGATCCGGGCACGGAAAGCATGGTTTTTGGGGGCGCGAAGGCTGTGGCGGTGCTCGAGGGCTCCTGCCTGCAGACCGCGGTCGGCTATGAAGCGGACACGGTCCTGAATGTAGCGGGGCTTTCGCGACTGCCCGCGCTTATGTATGTGTGCGAAGCGTTCGACAAGGGACTCGTCTCCGAGGACGCGTCGATCGTCGTCGGAGATGTTGCGGCGGGCGTGGGCGGCCCGACGGCGTTCGTCGCCGCGGGGGAAAAGATACCGGCCTCCGCGCTCATTAAGGCCGCCGTCATGATCACGGCCGGGGACGCGACCTACGCACTTGCGGAAACGGCCGCGGGAAGCGCGACGCTCGCGGAAAAGGCGATCGCGAACCTGCTCACCGAGCTCAACATCGGCAGCGGGGATTTCACCCTTGCGGGCGGCAAGCCTTCCATGACCGCCAAGGAGGTCTGCGCGCTCATGGCGCAGCTTTCAAAATCGCCGACATACTGCAAGTACAGCAAGCTGACCCTCGACGAGATCGCGCACGAGAACGGCAGCAGGACAGAGCTTGCCAACCCGAATAAGCTCCTCAAGAGCCTCGAGGGCTGCTATGCCGGCTCGACCGGCTCTTCGAACGAGGCGGGCTACTGCGGCGCGTTCGCCGTGACGCGCGGGGAAACGAGCTACGTTGTCGCCGTGCTCGGCGCAAAAAATTCGAACGAGCGCTTCGAGACCGCAAGGGACGCCGCGAACACCGCCTTCGGCGCGTATGAAACCGTCGCCGCCGCCAAGCAGGGGGATGTGATCGCCTCAGGCATCCCGGTTATCGGCGGCCTGAAGCGCACAGTGGACGCGGTTTCAACCAGAGCCGTAGTGCTGCTCGTCAAAAAGGGCGACGCTTGGGGGGTCACAACCGAGCTTCCGGAGAGCATACCCGCGCCTGTGCGCAAGGGCGACCTGCTCGGCTACGCAGTCTATTCCTCCACGCAGGGCGCGGAGCCGGTGCGCGTTGCGCTTGCGGCCGCGCAGGATATCGGCGAGGCGAACTGGGGGCAGCTCATCGCAATCATCATGCGCATGTGGGTGCACGGCTAACGCTTTCTTGCATAGGCGGGGCTTTTCGCGTATAATACCTACGAGAATACGCGAAGGAGCGAAAACCTTGTTTTTCGATAATTTTAATCTGAGAGAATGGGTCCTTGGAGCCCTATACCGCATCCCCGGCATTTTGATCGGTCTTTCCTTTCACGAGTGGGCGCACGCCTACGCGGCTTATAAGCGCGGCGACCCCACGGCGAGGAACCTTGGCAGGATGACCGTCAACCCCATCGCGCATCTCGACCCCATCGGCATCATCACGCTGCTCATCGCGGGCTTCGGCTGGGCGAGACCCGTCCCGGTCAACCCGCGCAATTTCAAGGAACCGAAAAAGGACGAGATCATCGTGTCCCTCGCCGGCGTGACGACGAACCTCATCATCGCGTTCGTTTTCATGGGCTTGCTGTATCCTCTGGTCATGTTTACGCAGAGCGAGATCGCGATCACGATGCTTTTCAGCGTCGTATCCATCAATTTGGGCCTTTTCGTATTCAACCTGATCCCCGTGCCGCCGCTTGACGGCTACCATGTGTTTCAGGCGTTGTTCGCGCGCCATATCGGCTATCGCTTCTTCCAGGCCTACGAGCGCTACGGCACATACATCCTGATCGCCATCGTGCTCGGCGGCGGAACGATACTCGGCGCCGCCATCGACGGGATCATGAATCTGTATGACGGCTTCTACAAGCTGATCTTCGGCTTCTCCTTGTTCATCTGAGCGCGCTATGGCATACGAGGTCCATCTCACGGAATTCGACGGCCCGCTCGACCTTCTGCTCCACCTCATAGAAGAAGCGAAGGTCGACATCAAGGATATCTTCGTTTCCGAAATCACCAACCAATACCTCGCCTTCATGGAGGAGGTGGACGAGCTCGACATGGAAACCGCCAGCGAGTTCCTCACCATGGCGGCGACGCTCGTGTACATCAAATCCCGTACGCTTCTGCCGCGGCCGCCGCGGCTCGACGAGGATGAGGAGGATCCCGAGGTCGCGCTGCTGCGCCAGCTTCGCGACTACAAACTTTTCAAGCACGCGGGCGAGGGTCTTGTGACCCTTCGCGAGGGGATGCGCAGCGTTTATGCGCGGCTGCCGGAGGAATTCCTGCTGCCGCCGCAGGAATACAACCTTTCCGACGCCACGGCGCAGGAGCTGTTCGCTGCCTTTGCGCAGCTAATAAAGCGCGCGGGCGGCACGCTTGAGGATGTTGCCGCGCAGTCCGTCGCCGCGGACAGGTACACCGTGAGAAACCAGCTCGCCTTCATCCGCGCGCGCCTCGCGGGCAGGCAGACCCTCACCTTCGAGGAGCTGTTCGAGGAGGCAAAGGAAAAGCTTGAACTCATCGTCACTTTCATGGCGCTGCTCGAGATGATCACGCGGCAGGAGATTATCCTGCGCCAGAAAACGCCCTACGGAAAGATCACCATCACCGCGTGGGCGCTTCGCGAGGACGACGAGGATTACGAATACATGGACGAACTGAAATAGGAGGCCCCTTTGCAGTACGACGAACGCTTCGGCGCCATAGAATGCATCCTGTTCGTGTCGGGCGACCCCGTGCCTGTGGCGCAGCTTCAGCGCGCGCTGAACCTCACGGAAATCGAGTTCAACTCGCTTCTTCGCAATATGGACGAGCTTTACCGCGCCGAGAAACGCGGTGTGCAGCTTTACCTCACCGCCGACATGGTGCAACTCGTTTCCAACAAGGAATACGCCGCCATCGTGCAGGAGCTCATGCAGCCCGTGCAGGAAAAAAGCTTTTCGCAGGCCATGCTGGAAACACTTTCCATCGTCGCCTACCGCCAGCCCGTCACGCGCGCGGACATAGAGAACGTGCGCGGCGTGCGGTGCGAATACGCGGTGAGCCAGCTCGTAAAGATCGGCATGATCCACGAGCTCGGGCGCAAGAACGTCATTGGCCGGCCGATGCTTTTCGGCACGACGGACGCGTTCCTCAGGCACTTCGGGCTGCATTCCCTCGCGGACTTGCCGCCGCTCTTCATCGCTGCGGACGAGGGCGCGCAGGAGCAGAATAATCTGTCCGGCGAGCAGCCTGCCGCGGGCTGATCCGCCGCATATTTTTTCCAGCTCAAACGCACATTAGGGCCGTATGGCCCTGTTTTTTATTTTGGCGGCGCTGGCGTTCGCCCTCATCCTGTTGCTCACGGCAAAGCGTATCCGCTTCACCGCGCTCCTCGCGCCCTCGGGAATATCGCTGCACTTTTCCTTCCTTGGCATCCCGTTCGTGCGGCAGTATTCGTATGAGCGGCTGCTGGGCATGATTGCGTTTGGCGAAAAGAGGGAGGCGAAAAGGAAGGAGAAGCTCGGTTTTTGGGATTTTCGCAAGGCGTTCCGCTTCAACGGCCTGAACGTGCGCGGCAGGCTCGGCTTTGCCGGCGATGCGGCGGCGACCGCGATGTCCTGCGGGGTGCTGAGCTGCGCGCTCGATGCGATCTTCGCCATGCTCACAAAAGACGGGCGCTTTTCCGTACGCATCACGCCGAGCTTTACGAGAAAGATATTTTGGCTTTATCTGGAAGGAATGCTAAAAATCTATCCAGGGAAAATTATCACTGCATTCGCGGCAAAGCGGCTGAAGGAGGAATACGAGAAATGGCGCATCCTATCGAGAACATTATGGAAACGACCATGGCAAAGCTCAAGGAAATGGTCAATGTAAACACGATCGTGGGCGACCCGCTCATACTCACGGGGGAAACAATGGTATTGCCGGTGTCGAAGGTTAGCCTCGGTTTCGTCGCAGGCGGCGGGGAGTACCAGTCCGGCGAGAAATCGCCCGTGCACAGCGCGGGGGAGGCGCTGGACGCCGGGTGCGGGAAATATCCCTTCGGGGGCGCGGCGGCGGCGGGCATGACGTTGAACCCGACGGCGTTCCTCTCGGTATCCGGCCGGAAGGTTCGCGTGCTGCCCGCGCAGTACAAGGACGGGTTCGATCGCGCGGTGGAGATGCTGCCGGAGCTCATGGATATGCTCGAGCGGCTCGTTTCGGGCGAGGCAAAAGAGGTGAAGACCCTATGAACGGCTTCAGCTTTGGCGCGGCGCGCGCCAGATACAGGGGGGTGATCGCTTTCCTGTTGACCGTGCTGCTTTTATTTCATGTCGCGCCTGTTTACGCCGAGGCGGAAGCGCCTGAAACCGGCGCGGCCGGCGCGGTATTGATCGAGGCGGGCACGGGCATGGTGCTCATGGCCGAGGAGGCGCATAAGAAGCTGCCCATGGCGAGCACCACGAAGATCATGACCGCGCTCGTCGCCCTCGAGCGCTGCTCTCCCGATGAGTTGCTTGCGGTGCCCGACGAGGCGTATGGCGCAGAGGGCTCGAGCATGTATCTGCAAAAGGGCGAAAAGCTGAGCATGCGCGATCTTCTTTACGGCCTCATGCTCGTATCCGGTAATGACGCAGCCATCACCATCGCCGTATACATCGGGGGCAGCGTCGAGGGCTTCGCGGAGCTTATGAACCAAAAGGCAAAGGCGCTCGGCGCGCTCAACACGAATTTCATCACGCCCAACGGCCTGCCGGACGACGAGCATTATACGACCGCGTACGACCTCGCAATCATCACAGCGGCGGCGATGAAGCTCCAGACATTCCGCGAACTCGTTTCCGCGACCTACCACAGGACTTCGACGGGCCTCGTTAGCCGCACGCTGAAGAACAAAAACAAGATGCTCTGGGAGTATGAGGGCGGCTGCGGCGTCAAGACCGGCTATACAAAGGCGGCGGGGAAGTGCCTCGTGTTTGCCGCCGAGCGAAACGGCATGCTGCTCGTGGGCACGGTGCTCAACTGTCCGGATATGTTTAACAGCGCCAAGGCCATGCTCGACTACGGCTTCGAGAATTACGAGATGGCGGCGATCCTGAAGAAGGGGGATGTCGTCGCACACGTCGCCGTGGGTAACGGCATGAAAAACGCCTTGGCACTCGTCGCCAAAGGCGATATAATCATACCGATTCAAAAGGGAGCAAACGCGGCGTTCACCACGCGCGTGGAGTGCCCCTCGACCGTCGCCGCGCCCGTGGAGCAGGACGCCGCGTTCGGCAGGGCATATGTGCTCAACGGAACGAAAACGCTTGCCTTCACGGGACTCGTCGCGGCGGAATCCGTCGACGCGCGGAACTACTTCGAGTGGCTTAAAAAGCTCGCGAGGAGGTGGAGCGGCTAAGGGGAGGGCTTTGATGCGGCTGCAAAAATATCTTGCGGAATCCGGGATCGCTTCGCGAAGGAAGTGCGAGGCGTTCATCGCTTCGGGGCGCGTCGCGGTCAACGGGCAAATCGCGGCGCTCGGCAGCATTGTCGACCCGGGAAAGGATGAAATCACGCTCGACGGAAGGCGCGTCGAACCCGCCGCGGAGCGCGTGGTCTATGCGTTCTACAAGCCCCAGGGCGTCATATGCTCCTCGAACGACCCGCAGGGGCGAGAAACCGTGCAGGATTACTTTAAGGATCTGCCCTTCAGGCTTTTTAGCGTGGGCAGGCTCGATTACGATTCGGAAGGTCTGCTTTTGATGACCAATGACGGCGCGCTCGCCAACGCCTTGACCCATCCGAGCCGTGAAATCGAAAAGACCTACTACGCCATCTGCGACGGCAAGCTCCACGACGACCAGAGGCGCGCTCTCGAAGCGGGCGTATCGCTCGAGGACGGCATGACCGCACCCGCGCGCATATCCGACGTATACCGGGCGGGGAACGGAAACACCTCGCTTTACATCGCCATACACGAGGGGCGCAACCGGCAGATTCGGCGCATGCTCGAGGCCGTCGGCCACAGGACGCTGCTCTTGCGCCGCGTACAGGAAGGCTCGGTTTCACTCGGCGCGATGAAGCCGGGCGAAATGAGAAAATTAAACGAAAATGAGCTTGCAGAGCTGAGAAATGCCTGCGATATCGGAAAATAAATTTCTTTGCAGGAAAAAAGCATTTCATGTAGAATAAAAGAAATTGGCAGGATTTGACGGATGTTGGAAAATCAAATTTCTGCTTATAAGTATAATTTAAGAGAAAGCTATTATTATAAGCAATGCTTTGAAAGGAGGGCGGGGAATCGATGGAATACGGGTGTGCCGGAATGCCGCTGCCAAGCGCAGGCATGATTTTCATCGGATTGCTCATCCTGGCAGTTCTGATAATTATTATTTATCATCTGCTCAATCGAGGCGGAAAACGGAATAAAAGCACAGCGAACGAGCTGCCTGCCGGCGCGGCGCACGAGGGCCGCACGGAGCCTATACGGGATGAGGACGCGGCGCAGAGCGCAAGCCGCACCGACCTGCACAGGAGCGAGGCGGATTCCGAACCCGTCAAAGCGCAGCCGGATCGCGGTCTTTTCGACGCCATCGTTTCCGCCGCGCTCGCGGAGTACATGGGGCCTGACGTAAAAGGGCTTCGCATTCGCTCAATCCGCAGGCTCGGTGAAAAGCGCGTTGACCGGGGCGCGTTCACGGCGGCGGTTTCCGCCGCGCTCGCAGAATACATGGGCCCGCAGGTCGCGGGGCTTCGCATCCGCTCGATCCGGCAAATAGGCCAGCGTAAAGCGGATCGGGGCGCGTTTATGGCGGCTTTGTCGGCGGCGCTCGCCGACGCCATGGGCGAGGACGTACAGGGAATCAGAATTTTAAGCATTCGCAAAATAGAAAAAACCACTCATCAAACAGGAGGACAATATGCGTAAGTTCATCG
>JAPXSN010000012.1:0-24873 GCA_033813015.1 Clostridia bacterium
ACTGTAAACCATGTTTCCACACAAACTGTAAACCATGTTCCTCTTGACAATAATATCCGCCCCTACAACCCGCTGCAACCAAACCTTCCTTATCAAATCAAAAACGCATAGAATCCGCCGCCCTTCAAACACTGATACCGTGGCGCCGCACGAATCAACAAAATAATTTAGGTATATAAAAAATTATTTTGTTTTCCCCTTTACAAAGGGCGCGCCAGAGGGTACACTATAAGCGTGCGCAAATGCGCCGCAATAAATCAAAAAATACCGACTGCGGGGGCGAAAACATGATTGATCTCACCATGCACGAAGACAAGCTGCAACGCGCTTTGGCGCGCGCCAAGGAGCGCAACATCTTGATCCCCACGTTCGCGCAGATGCGCGATCCCTCCCTCGTACCCGAGAAGGTCAAAAACGCGCTCAGGAACGTCGGGCTTTGGGATGTAAACCCGCTGAACCTTTTCCGCATCACCTGGCGCAACGAGCCCACCATGCAGGGCGGCACCTTCGGGGATGTGAACTTCATCGAGCTGCCAAGCTCCCTCACGGGCGTGGACGCGCGCATCATCGTGCTGTGCGGCAAATGGTTCCCGACCGGCTGCCATAAGGTCGGCGCGAGCTTCGGCTGCCTCGTCCCGCGCCTTGTGACCGGCCAGTTCGACCCGACCTACCACAAGGCGGTCTGGCCCAGCACCGGCAACTACTGCCGCGGCGGCGCGTACAACTCGAAGCTTTTAGGCTGCGAGTCCATCGCGATACTGCCGGCCGAGATGAGCCGCGAGAGGTTCGACTGGCTCTCGAAGATCGCGGGCGAGGTCATCGCGACGCCCGGCTGCGAGAGCAACGTTAAGGAAATATTCGACAAGACCTGGGAGCTTCGCCACACGCGCGAGGATGTGGTGATCTTCAACCAGTTCGAGGAGATGGGCAACGTCCTGTGGCACTATCAGGTGACGGGCAAGGCCATCGCCGACGCGTACGAGTCCATCAAGACCGACTCCTCGCGTTTCGCGGGCGCGTGCTTCACGAGCGGTTCCGCAGGCACCATGAGCGCGGGCGACTACCTCAAGGAGCAGTATCCGTACTCGAAGCTCGCCGTGGGCGAGGCGCTGCAGTGCCCCACGCTGTTAAGCAACGGCTTTGGCGGCCACCGCATCGAGGGCATCGGCGACAAGCATGTGCCCTGGGTACACAACGTCAGGAACACCGACATGGTCATCGCCATAGACGACGAGGATTCCCAGAACCTCCTTCGCCTTTTCAACACTAAGGACGGCCACAAGTACCTCAAAGAGGTCGTGGGCGTACCGCAGAAGACCATCGAGCAGCTTTCGCTGCTTGGCATCAGCGGCATCGCGAACGTGCTGTGCTGCATCAAGTTCGCCAAATACTATGAGCTTACCTCGGACGACGTCATCGCCACGGTCGGCACAGACAGCGCCGAGATGTACGAGAGCCGCATCTCCGAGCTCGACGAGCAGCAGGGCGCCTACAACATCCTCACCGCCGCGCGCGACTTCTCCGAGCATCTGCACGGCATGCGCACCGACTCGATGAAGGAGCTCACCTACGAGGATCGCAAGCGCGTGCACAACCTCAAGTATTACACTTGGGTCGAGCAGCAGGGCAAAACCTACGAGGAGATCAATGCCCAGTGGTATGACCGCGATTACTGGACCGGCATACATGAGCAGGCGGACGAGCTCGACAAGCTCATCGACGACTTCAACGCACAGACCGGCGTGCTTGAGAAAATCGGGAATAATTGACAGTTGACAATCAAAAACGACCGCCGCGGGCGGGATTGCGCAGGGGCCGATTCGATATCGGCCCCTTGGCCTAAACCGCGCGGGCCGTTTTCCTTTTGGCGAAAAAGGAAAATATACAGATGGGGCGGGCGGATCATATCCGCCCCTGCAACGGCCAACCAAACACCGGCCTCTGTCTATGCGACAAAGGCCGGGATTCATCAAGTTATTCACCATTCACTATTAGTTATTAGCTGAAAAATTATCAAAATCCTATTTTGATAATTTTTCATGTATCGCTTGTGCGGCGACCTTTCCCGCACCCATTGCAAGGATAACCGTCGCAGCGCCGGAGACCGCGTCGCCGCCAGCATAGACGTATTCGCGGCTGGTTTCGCCGTGTTCGTTGGCGATGATGCCGCCCCATTTCTCGGTCTTGAGGCCGGGCGTCGTGTTTCGGATGAGCGGATTGGGCGTCGTGCCTATGGCGATGACGACCGTGTCGACCGGCAGCGTGAATTCGCTCCCCGGCTTGACGACCGGGCGGCGGCGGCCCGAGGCATCCGGCTCGCCGAGCTCCATCTCGACGCAATCTATGGAAGTTACAAATCCTTTTTCATCCCCGTGAATGGCGACGGGGTTGCACAGCAGGCGAAAGTCGATGCCTTCCTCCATGGCGTGGTGAACCTCCTCGCGGCGGGCGGGCATTTCAGCCAAGCTTCGGCGATAAACGATATAGACATTTTCCGCGCCCATGCGCTTGGCGCAGCGCGCCGCATCCATAGCGACATTGCCCCCGCCTACGACCGCGACGGATTTGCCCACGCGCACCGGGGTATCCGTTTCAGGGAACTCGTACGCCCGCATGAGGTTGATGCGCGTGAGAAACTCGTTTGCGCTGTACACGCCCGAAAGGTTCTCCCCCGGTATGTGCATGAAGCTCGGCAGCCCCGCGCCCGTGCCGATGAAGATGGCGCTGTAGCCCTCCTCCTGCATGAGCTCGTCAAGGGAAACGCATTTGCCCACGACCATGTTGGTTTTAAGCTCCACGCCGAGTTTGCACACGCCCTCTATCTCGCGGCGCACGAGCTCCTTGGGCAGACGGAACTCCGGGATGCCGTAGGAGAGCACACCGCCCGGGGTATGCAGCGCCTCGAAGATGGTGACCTGATAGCCGAGCTTGGCGAGGTCGCCGGCGCAGGTGACGCCCGCCGGACCGGAGCCGATGACGGCAACCTTCTTGCCGTTCGGTGGCGCAACCTCGACGGGGAAGTCTCCGCGCGCCATAGCGTAATCCGAAACAAAGCGCTCGAGCCTGCCGATGCCGACGGGTTCGCCCTTAATGCCGCGCACGCATTTTTCCTCGCACTGGGTTTCCTGCGGGCAGACGCGGCCGCAGATGGCGGGCAGCGAGTTGGTCTCGCGGATCTTCGCGTACGCGCCGAGGAAATCTCCCTTTTTCACAAGCTCGATGAACTCCGGTATCTGCACGTTGACCGGGCAGCCAGCGACGCAGGGACGATGCTTGCAGTCGAGGCAGCGGGAAGCTTCCTCAAGCGCCATAGCCTCCTCGTAGCCGAGGGCGACTTCTGTGAAATTCGTTGCACGCGCCGACGCTTCCTGCTCGGGCATGGCGGTCTTTTTGAGATTCATGTTAGGCATGGCTGCGCACCTCCCCGGTCAGGCGACAAACGTGCTGCTCGAGGCTCGCGGCCTCCTCCTTGCGATACATCGCGCCGCGCCGCAGGGCCTCGTCGAAATCGACCTGATGGCCATCGAAATCCGGCCCGTCCACGCAGGCGAATTTGGTTTCGCCGTTGACCGTCACGCGGCAGCAGCCGCACATGCCGGTGCCGTCCACCATGATGGAGTTCATCGACACAACCGTATGGATATGATAGGGTTTCGTTATGTCGCACACGACCTTCATCATCATCACAGGCCCGATGGCAACCACGAGGTCGTAGCTTTCGCCCGCCTCAAGAAGCTGCCGCAGCACATCGGATACGAAGCCCTTCTTGCCGTTGCTGCCGTCGTCCGTCGTGACGAAGAGCCTGTCCGACGCTTGGGCAAACTCCTCTTCAAGCATGATGAGCTCTTTATTACGGAAGCCTACGATCATATCGACCTTCGCGCCGTGCTCCTTCAACGCCTTGGCTTGCGGATAGGCGATAGCCGTGCCGAGTCCGCCGCCGATGACGGCCGCGCGCTTCACGCCCTCGAAATGCGAGGGAACGCCCAGCGGTCCCACGAAATCCGCGAGGAAATCGCCCTCGCTGAGCGTGCCCAGGTGCTTCGTGGTCTTGCCGACCTCCTGAAAAATAATCGTTACCGCGCCGGTCTGCCTGTCGTAATCGGCGACGGTCAGCGGGATGCGTTCTCCGTTCTCATCGACTCGCAGCATGATGAACTGTCCCGCCAGCGCCTTTTTGGCGACGTGGGGCGCGTCGATGACCATGAGCTTGACATTCGGGCTGAGTGTGCGCTTTTTGAGTATTTTGTACATGGCTGTTCCCTTCCGATATAATTGCCGCAACAAGGCTGATTTTATCACAGAAACGCGCCTTTTGTACACCCCTCGGGGCTACAAAAAGCGCGTCCCTTGCGCTGTAATGCTTACCAATCCGGCGCATATCCCGCGAAGCCCGCGGGATGGCCGCTGTGCCACGCCCACGCAGTGGCAATCATGTCGCGGATGGACGTGATTTCGGGCGTGAAGCCCAGCACACGCGCGGCCTTTTCGTTGGAGGCGACGAGCTTTGCCGGATCTCCCGGCCGCCTGCCGACGAATTTGTGCGGTATGGGCGCGCCCACGACCTCCTCCGCCGCCGAAAGGATCTCCTTCACGGTGAAGCCCTCGCCGCTGCCGAGGTTGAATATGTCGCTCGCCCCGCCGCCCATCAGATATTGCGCCGCAAGCGCGTGAGCCCACGCGAGGTCGCACACGTGGATGTAGTCGCGCACGCAGGTGCCGTCCTTGGTCGGGTAATCTTCCCCAAATATCTTGAGCGCCGGGGTTTTGCCCAGCGCCGCGCACAGCGCGTTGGGAATAAGGTGCGTTTCGGGCGCGTGATCCTCGCCGATGAGGCCGCCCGGCAGCGCGCCGCAGGCGTTGAAGTAGCGAAGCGACGCGTAGCGCATGCCGTAGGCGCGCTCGCACCAAGCCATCATTTCCTCCATGGTCAGCTTGCTCGCCCCGTACGGGCTTTCGGGTCGAAGTCGCGCGGATTCTGGGATGGGCACGCCCTCCGGCTCGCCGTAAACTGCGGCAGACGAGGAGAACACGATGTTCTTCACGCCGTGTTTCGCCATGGCCGCGAGCGCGGCGCGTGTGCCGCCCACATTGTTGTCATAATACTTGAGGGGATCCTGTACGCTCTCGCCCACGAGCGAGTAGGCCGCGAAATGGATGACGCAATCGACCACAAACTCCGAGAGCAGCGCGTCCATGAACGTGGGATCGCGGATATCCCCCTCGCGAAAGGCGGCCTTCGGATGGACTGATTGGCGGTGGCCCTTCTCGAGGTTGTCCGCTACGACGACATCGTACCCTTTATCAACGAGTTCCGCGACCGTGTGCGAGCCTATGTAGCCCGCGCCGCCGAGTACCAAGAGCCTGTGTTTCATCATTATAAGCCTCCCCGTATCACATATCCGCCGACCGGCCTGACGCTGACCGGATGGCTGGCGCAGGCATCGTTCATCCACGCGTTCATGGTTTCCATATATTCATCCGCCAGAGCCTCGGGCACAAGCGCCTGTATCGTGCCCGCGAAGCCGCCGCCGTGCACGCGCCATGCGCCGCCGGATTTGGCAAGCAGCCTTTGGCTCGCGGCAAGAGCCAGGGCGACGCTGCGCTCCTGCCCGCGATCCCCCGGCCAGATGTTCTGCAGCAAAAGCTCGCTCGACGCGCCGCTCTCGCGCATGAGCGATACGAGCTCTTTTATATTGCCCGCTTTGAGCGCATCCGCCTCGAGCCGGGCGCGCCGGTTTTCGTCGAAAAAGTGCATCGCCCGAAGGACGGCCCTATCCCCCGCCGACCGTCGAAGCGCGGGGATGCTGTCGTAGAACACGCGCTCGTCCGCAAAGCGGAGATATTCCGCGCCAAGAAGCGAAGCTATTGCGCGCATCTCGCGCGGGATGGCGGCGTACTCATCCGTGAGGTCTGCGTGGCTGCCGCCCGCGTTGGTAATGAAAAGCCGGTAGCCGTGCGCGCCGAAATCGCAGGCAATCTTCTCGATGAGGGGCTTCTCGGGGTCGAAAAAATCGATGGCGACCACGCCGCCCTCGGCGCAGGCGGTCTGATCCATCATGCCGCAGGGCTTGTTGAAATAGGTATTTTCCGCCGCATAGCCGATGCGTGCGAGCTGCGCGGGCGAAAGCGAAGCGTTGTTGTATAGCTCATTGAGGATGGTGCCGAGCAAAATCTCATACGCGGCCGAGGACGAGAACCCCGCACCCACGGGAATGCGGGAGACGAACGCCGCGTCGAAGCCGCCTATTTTCCCGCCGAGCTTAACGACGCCCGCGGCGACGCCGCGCACCAACGCCGCGGAGGAGCCTTCCTCCGCCTTCTCCGGCGCGAGACTCGTCAGATCGATATCCACATCCGGCATGCCCTTGGAGCGCACGCGCGCGCGAAGGTCCTCGCGAGGCGCAACGGCCGCGGCCATGTCCAGGCTGACAGCCGCCGCGAGCACGCTCCCGCGCTGGTGATCCGTGTGGTTGCCGCCGAGCTCCGTGCGGCCGGGCGCGCTGGCAAGAATTACCGCGCTTCCCGCGCCGAAGGCGGCCGAAAACAGCTCCAGCGCCTCGAGATAGTTCCCCTGTAAATCCGCTTCGCCGGGATAGAGCGGCGCGAGTTCCGCGTCCGCCCCGCCGCGATTCAGGCAGCGCGCCCATTCGGGCGCCGTACGCAAAGTCATGAAGATCACCTCGGCTTCATATTGAAATAAAGATATCACAGGTGAATTCGTTTGTAAACGTAGTGTAAAGCTTCGCATGGCTCATGGGTTTGTGTTGAGGGATGTCGGAATCTGGTATAAAATGAAAGCAGCAAACGCAAGGAGGAGTCGAAATGGAGTATATCTACATAGCGCTGGGCGCGGTCGCCGTTATTCTGCTGTTCGTGCTGGGTTATCTTAAAGCGCCGCCGGACACGGCCTACATCATATCGGGCCTTGGGAAAAAGCGCATCCTTATCGGCAAGGCGGGCTGGCGCATACCGTTCTTCGAGCGGGTCGACAGGCTCTCGCTGCGCGTGATGCAGGTGGACGTTAAGACCAGCGAAGCCGTGCCGACCAACGAATTCATCAACGTCATGGTGGACGGCGTGGCGAACGTCAAGATTTCCTCCGACCCGGAACTCTTAAAGCGCGCGGCCGAGTCCCTGCTGGGCATGCGCCAGCCGGAGATGATCAGCCTCATCACGCAGGTGCTCGAGGGCAACATGCGCGAGATCGTCGGCTCCGTAGGCCTCAAGGAAATGGTTCAGGATCGGCAGGGCGTGGCCAAGAAGATCACGGAGAACGTCGTGCCGGACATGGATAAGCTCGGCATTGAAGTCGTCAACTTCAACATACAGAACTTCAAGGACAACGCGGGCACCATCGAAAATATGGGTATCGACAACGTCGAGCAGATTCGCAAGAACGCGGCCATCGCCAAGGCAAATGCGCAGAGGGACATCGCCATCGCATCCGCCAACGCGCAGCAGGAGGCCAATGCCGTCAAGGTCAACGCCGAGAAGATGATGGCCGAGCAGAACGCGGCGCTCGCCGTACAGCAGGCCGAAATGCAGGTCCGGGCCGACACCAAGAAGGCCGAGGCCGACGCAGCCTATTCCATCCAGCAGGAAGCGCAGAGGAAGACCATTGAAATCGCCCGCACCAACGCGGACATCGCGCGCAAGGAGAAGGAAGCCGAGCTTGCCGACAAGGAGATCGCCCTTAAGGAGCGCCAGCTCGACGCGGAAGTAAAAAAGCAGGCCGACGCCATGAAATATAAGACCGAGAAAGATGCCGAAGCCGCGCTCGTCCGCCGCCAGAAGGATGCCGAGGCGAAGATGTTCGAGGCCGTCAAGGCCGCGGAGGCCAGAAAGGCCGAGGCCGAGGCCATGCGCTACGCCATGGAGCAGGAGGCCGCGGGCATCCGCGCCAAGGGACTCGCCGAAGCGGAGGCCATCGAGAAGAAGGCCGAGGCGCAGAAGAAGATGGGCGAAGCTTCCGTGCTCGAAATGTACCTCACGGCGCTGCCCGAAGTCGTCAAAAATGCCGCCGCGCCGCTCGCGCAGACCGAGAAGATCGTCATGTACGGCGAGGGCAACTCAACGAAGGTCGTGCGCGATGTGATGGAGAGCACCAGCCAAATCATGGAGGGAATGAAGGAGAGTACCGGCATCGATCTGCAGTCGCTGCTTTTGGGCGCGATGGTTGGGAAAGCGGGAAAGACGGAGTAATTGACAATTGACAATCATGTAAATAAGAAACGGCCTTCGCAGAAGCGGGGGCCGTTTGCATTGACGGGAATTTGCGGGGGACAACCCGCCCCAACTAGGCGATACCGGCCCGGGAAGACCCGAGTCGGTATCTTTGCAGGAAGGTATCACATTGCGGAAGAGGATCGTTTGCTTCCGTTGCTGTAATCATAACCCCGAAATGTGGCGTGCGTGAGAACGGCCGATGAAGTTTCTTCAACCGTTTTGTTAACAAAAAAGCCTGCTCTACAATATGTGAAACTTCGCCGCACAATCACCTTTTTTTCGCAAAATACGCGGCGAGAAGCAAAGCGCTCTCCTCCTCGAGAAGGCCGCCGCAGCACGCGACGGTGTGCAGGAACATGCCGTCCGTCAGATCCAGCACGGAGCCGCAGCAGCCCGTCTTCTCCTCGTGCGCGCCGAAGACGAGCCTCGTCAGGCGCGCGGCCACGGCCGCGCCCGCGCACATCGCGCAAGGCTCGAGCGTGACGTAAAGAAAGCAGCCCTCGAGCCGCCACGCGCCAAGCTTTTGCGCACCATCGCGCAAGGCGAGCATTTCTGCGTGAGCCGTGGGGTCGCCCGATTGCACGACGCGGTTGTGTGCGCGCGCGAGTATCGCGCCATCCCGGACGAGCACGGCGCCCACGGGCACCTCATCCTCGGCGGCGGCGAGCCGCGCCTCGCAGAGCGCCTCGCGCATATAGAAAAGTTCGTCGGCCATTGCCATGCCCGCCTCCGTCAGAATCCGCTTGCTTTTGCCTGACACGATGGTATCATAATCGTATGGCAAAAGTCGAACATAACATAAAAAAACAACCGCCCGCCGCGGCGTACGCCCTCCTTTTGGTCGCGGAATGCATGATTTGGGGCTTTTCTAACGCCTTCTCCAAGCTCGCGCTCGATGAGATTACGCCCATGTGGTGTCTCGTGATCCGCTATTTCCTTTCTTTTTTTCTGTTCCTCGCGGTGTTTGGCAGGCGCTTTTTTCGGGAGTTTCGCAGGGAGGATCTCAAACCCTCCATCATCGTGTCGTTCTTCACGGCAGCGGCGTTCCTGCTTGGCTTCGTGAGCCTCGCGCACACGAGCGCGACAAACAGCGGCTTTCTGATGAGCCTCGCCGTAGTGTTTGCTCCGCTGCTGGCCATTCCCATCATGGGGGCGCATTTTCACCGGAAGTTGCTGCTGCCCGTCGTGATCGCGGCAGCGGGGCTGTTCCTCTTCAGCGGAGGGAGCCTGACGAGCCTTCGCCTGGGCGACGTGCTGGCGATCCTGTGCTCGGTTGCAAGCGCGCTCATGATCGTGACGAGCAGCAAATATCTCAAAAAAACCGACCCCGTCGTGCTGTGCGTGATCCAGTGCGCGGTGTGCTTTTTCGTGTGCCTCATTGCGGCGCTCATCTTCGAGCCGCTGCCGAACATCGCGGGCTTCTCGCCCATCGTGTGGTACGTCATCGCCGTTTTGACCGTCGGCTGCACCTTCCTCGCCTATCTTTTCCAGAATACGGCGCTCGCGCGCGTCTCCCCGACCTTCGGGGCGATGGTGTTCAGCACAGAGCCGATATTTACGGCGATTGCCGCATATTTTCTGCTCGGCGAGCGCATGGGCGTCTGGGGCTTCGCCGGCGCGGGGCTAATCCTCCTTGGCATATCGCTTGCGAGTGTTTTCGAGGGGCAGTCGAAGGGGGTCGAGGCGCCCGGCGCGGACGCGGAAGACCCCGCCTTCGAATAATCGATTTTTCCCGCGACGCCTTGACAAGCACATGCCTTTGCGCTACAATATCAAGGCGCGCAAAAACGCGGGAGTAGCTCATTCGGTAGAGCGCTGCCTTGCCAAGGCAGAGGTGGCGGGTTCGAGCCCCGTCTCCCGCTCCAAAGCATGCACCCTTAGCTCAGTTGGTAGAGCACCTGACTCTTAATCAGGGTGTCCAGGGTTCGAGCCCCTGAGGGTGTACCAATAACAAAGCCCCGATAACCTTCAGATTTTCGGGGCTTTGTTTTCGCATATCCCCTATATTAGTTTCATATAGGCAAATTTCCAACGATTCTTTTCGATTTGGGCAAAACAAAACCCCGCCATTTTGAGGTGAGAAAAGAACGGCTCCCAGCCTGCGCTGTTGCGCCCTCTTTCGCAACGAGAGCGGGATTAAACCGCATGCTGACCCTGCTGCAGCTTGCCTAGAAATTGCTTGCATTATGAACACACCATGTTATAATGATTCCAAGATGTGAATATACATTCACGAGATGTGCCTTTCTTGTTTTCAGCTTATTTCCCGGGTGCTACCGTGCTTCTCGGTCCTGACTCGCAATGCAAACCTGTGGGAGGATATATGTTCAAAAAGCTCACCGAACGTGAGATGGACGCAATTTTAGAGGCGGGCATTGACGAGTTCGCTTTGAACGGGCCCGACAAGGCGAACATGCACGCCATTGCGGCAAAGGCCGGCGTGAGCGTAGGCGTGCTCTACAAATATTTTAAAAACAAAGATGATTTCTTCGAGGCGTGCTTAAGGCATTGCCTCGCGGCGCTTGATGCGGTGATCCGCGAGGTGCTCAAAGGGGAGGATAAAATACTCGTCCGCGCAAAGAAGCTCATCCGCGCGCTCCAAAAAAACGCGAAAGAGCAAAGCAACTATAATGTTTTATATCACGAGATCACCTCGGGAAGCTGCCGTAAATACGCGCCCGTTCTTGCCAAAGAAATCGAAAGCATCTCTTCGCAGGCATACTCGGCGTTTCTATGCAACGCGCAGGCACAAGGCGACATCCGCTCGGATGCCGATCCGCGCCTGTTCGCGTTCTTCTTCGATAATCTCCTTATGATGCTGCAATTTTCTTACTCCTGCGACTATTACCGGGAGCGCTTCAAGATTTACTGCGGCGAGGATGTGTTCGACGACGATGAAAAAGTGGTTTCGGAGCTTTTGAAATTCTTCGAATCGGCTTTCACCGTGGAACAAACGCAAATCGCGCACAAAAACTGAAAGAGGTGACGATATGGCGTATGTGATTGCCTGCGACGTAGGGACGACCGCTGTAAAAACCTGCTTGTTCCTTTTGGAGGAAAAGATCACGCTCATTGCCAGCGCACAGCAGGGCTATGGGCTCTATGTGCTTGAAAACGGAGGCGTGGAACAGGATGCGGACGAATGGTGGGCCGCGATGTGCTCCACCACCCGGGCTCTGATTGAAAAAAGCGGCGTAACTCCGCGGCAGATCGAAGGGCTTTCGTTCTGCTCGCAGATGCAGGGGCTCGTGCTCGTAGATAAGCAGGGCCGCGCCGTACGAAGACCGATGAGCTATATGGACCAGCGTGCGAGGGCCGAGTTTAAGGAGGGCATGGCGCACGGCTTAACGGTAAGCGGCGTGAATGTTGTCAAGCTGCTAAAAAGCCTAAAACGTACCTGCGCGGTCTCAACAAGCGTCAAAGACCCCGTTTGAAAATACAAATGGGTGCAGAGCAATGAACCGGAGATCTTTACAAGGGTCTACAAGTGGCTCGACGTGAAGGAGTACCTGATCTGTCGCTGCACGAACGAATTTGTGATGACCGAGGATTCCGCCTATTCGACTTTTCTCTACGACAGCCGAAACGGCAAGCGCGGCTGGAGCAAAACACTATGCGATATGCTCAAGGTGAACATGGCGCATCTGCCGCGCATCGTGCGGCCGACCGAGAGGGTGGGCGGACTGACCGGGGAAGCGGCGCGGGAGCTTGGGCTCGCTAAGGGTACGCCGGTGTTTGGCGGCGGAGGCGATGCAACGCTCATCGGCATAGGCTCGGGTTGCACCGCCACGGGCGATACCCATATCTATTCCGGCACCTCGGGGTGGGTATCGACCATCGTTGAGAAGCAAAGTGTGGACATCAAGGCCATGATGGCAGCCATCGTCAGCGCAATCCCGAACAAATACAACTATTTTGCCGAAATGGAAACTGCCGGGAAATGCCTCGAATGGGTAAAAGATCATCTCGCTCTCGACGAGATCGGGATTTACCTTGAAAAGAAGAATATTGCGGAAAGCCGGGAAAGCATTTATACGAGCCTGTACGACTATATGACCGAGACCATCAAAAGCACTCCCCCGGGCGCAGGCGGCGTGATCTTCACGCCGTGGCTGCACGGCAATCGTTGCCCTTTCGAGGACCCTAACGCCGCCGGCATGTTCTTTAACATCCGGCTTGAGACCGGCAAAACGGAGCTGATCCGGGCGGTTTTGGAGGGCGTATGCTACCATCTTCGCTGGATGCTCGAGTGTCAGGACAAAAACATTAAAACTTCCTCTACGATCCGCTTCGTGGGCGGCGGCGCGCTTTCAAACGTTACCTGCCAGATCTTGGCCGATATGACGGGCCGCGCGATAGAAACCGTGGAAGCGCCGCAAAACGTAGGCGCTGTAGGCGCGGCGGCGATCATCGGCGTAGGGCTTCAACTGATCGAAAGCCTCGAATGCGTGCATGGTTTTATTCCCGTCGTAAAGTCGTTTTGCCCCGATCCGTCGGTAAAAGCCGCTTACGATAAAAACTATGCGGTGTTCAAGGCCATATATCGCACGAACAAGAAGCTTTTTAAGCTCATGAACCAGAACTAAATTTCAGGAGGAAACAGCGCAATGAAGCAGCATGATCGTTATGTTGACGCGAAAAAGGTCACTTCACAGCTTGATGAACTCATCAAAAAGCCCATCTACAGCATCGGCAAAAGCGCCCTGCAAAAGTATGAAACCGAATATTACGGCGAAAAATGCAAGGGTTCGCGCGCTATGGCCGATGAAGCGCTTTGCGTAATCCCGGGCGGCGTACAGCACAACCTTGCCTTTAACTATCCGTTCCCGCTCATGTTCACAAAGGCACAAGGCAACAGGCTTTATGATGTGGACGGCAACGAGTATTTCGACTTTTTGCAGGCCGGCGGCCCCACCGTGCTCGGCAGCAATCCGCAAGCCGTACGCGAAAAGGTGGAGGAGCTTTTAAACACCTGCGGCCCATCCACAGGTCTTTTCTACGAGTATGAATATAAGATTGCTCAAAAGATTGTGCAGCTCGTTCCCTCCGTGGAGATGGTTCGCATGTTCGGCTCCGGCACGGAGGCCTGCATGGGCGCCATCCGCATGGCGAGGCTTGCCACAAAAAAGAAAAACATTGTCAAAATGGGCGGCGCATACCACGGTTGGAGCGACCAGCTTGCTTACGGTATCCGTATCCCGGGCACCAAAGGCTTGCAGAGCGCGGGCATCCCCGGCTTCGCGTTCCGTCACACGCAGGAGTTTTTCCCCAACGACCTCAACGACCTCGAACGCGTGCTGCGCCTCAACAGCATCAACGGCGGCACGGCGGCGGTCATGCTCGAGCCTATCGGCCCCGAGAGCGGCACGCGGCCCGTGGACTTTGATTTCCCGGCGGGCGTAAGGAAGCTCTGTGATCAGTTTGGCGCGCTGCTGATCTTCGACGAAGTTGTGACGGGCTTTCGCATGGGTCTTGGCGGCGCGCAGGAATATTTCGGCGTCATGCCGGATCTCACCATATTCGGCAAGGTGATCGCGGGCGGCTACCCCGGCGCGGGCGCAATCGGCGGCAAAAAGGAGTACATGCGCTTCTTGGGCGCAGGGCTTGACGGACACGGAAAAAAGGCGCTTGTAGGCGGAACCATGGCCGCAACGCCCCTTAGCTGCTGCGCCGGCTACCACACACTGTGCGAGATCGAACGCACGAATGCGTGCGAGAAGGCGGCGAAGATGGGCGATAGCCTCACGGATGGCCTAAACGCGCTCATCGAAAAGAAAAAGCTGCCGTTTGTGGCGTATAACGTGGGCTCCATCTGCCATCTCGATACGGTAGGCACCATGCATTTCGCGATCCGCTGGTCGAGACCCTGGCAGATACCCGGCATCCTCAAGGAAACCTCCGTGCGCAAAAAGGAAATGCAGCATATGGGCGCAGCCTATATGGCAGAGGGCCTCGTAACGCTTGCGGGGAACCGCATGTACACGAGCGCCGCCTACACCCAGGCGGATATAGACGCAGCGCTCGCCGCGTTTGAGCGCGTATTCGAACAGATAGAGGTGGTATAAATGGACGAGCGGGAAGCAAGGCAGGCAGTAGCGGAAGCCGGGCGCACCCTATTTCATGAAGGGCTTGTTGCGCGCACATGGGGTAATATGAGCTGCCGCATCGACGAAACAACATTTGCCATAACCCCCAGCGCCCTTGGCTACGAAAACATGACGGCGGACGACATAGTCATCTATAACATGACGGATGAAACCTGGCGCGGCACGCGCAAGCCGTCTTCGGAAAAGGGCGTGCACGCCGCGGCTTATCGACAGTTCCCCAGCGCGGGTTTTGTGGTGCATACCCACCAAACCTATGCTTCCGCGATCGGCCTCGCGGGTTTTAACGCGTTTTTGCCTGCGGCGGAGCAACACGCCGAGCTTCGCGGCGTCGCGCTCTCAAAATACGGCCTGCCGGGCACAAAAACCCTCCGTGCGAACGTGGCCGCCGCGCTCTCAACCGGCGCGCATGCCGTGCTGATGGCGCAGCACGGCGCTCTGATTGTCGGCAGCAGCCAAAGCGATGCCTGCGAACGCGCCAGGCTTTTGGAAACCGTATGCAGGCAGGCCTGTAAAGGGCAGCCCGAGGCGGCGCAGGCGCAGCCCGATGAACTTATACGGCTTGTGCGCCGCGCAAGTGGCTGCTTTAAGCACGTAACGTACACGGCGGCTGCGCCCGTGCGCGAGGTAGCGCTAATCGCGCGCTCCTTGCGCGCGCAGCTTGACGATATGGCGCAGATGATTGGCGCAAAGCTCGTGAGGGTCGATGCAGAGCCCGAAGCGGTCATTCAGGCGCTCAACACCCGCAGCGCGGTGCTTGTAAAGGGCCTTGGCGCCATCTGCCGCGCGGATACGAGCGGGGACTGCGAGGCGCTCAAACTCCTTACGGAAAAGGCGTGCGTCAGCTTTCTCCATACGCGCTGGCTAAATGTTTCGGCAGCGCTTCCTCTGCTTGACGCGATGCTCATGCGAATGGTATACAAGAACAAATACTCGAAAAAAATAGGGGGCTAACGTCGTATGGCCTCAAAAAGCACAAGGAGCTTGAGCGAACCCTGAAATTCGTACTTTTCCATGAGCGCGAGCGTCATCGAGCTGTTGAGCTTTACGCTTTTCAGCGAGCTGCTTCACCCGCAGCATTGTTTCAGCTATCTCGCGGCGCTCGTACTGACACTCGGCGCGTATCGGTGCGAACAGGCCGTGGCGTAGCGCACCTACAACAAGAAATACGAAGCGGGCGGGATTACGCTGTTATACCCGTATTCAGATGCCGTAAGCCGAACCGGCATCAGGTATGCGTGCGACGACAACGTCAAGATAGATGTGAACTTCATTGACCCGAAAGATGCGCATAGCAGTACCGGTAAGTTATTGGCAGATATATGGTAATATATGTTTGTCGCCTATTGAACGGAGGGATTAAACTATGCCTTTTACCATCGTCCGGCAGGACATCACAAAAATGAAAGTTGACGCCATTGTCAACGCCGCCAACACCGACCTGCAAATGGGCGGTGGAGTTTGCGGAGCTATATTCAAAGCGGCGGGAGCGGCACAGCTTCAAGCCGCCTGTGATAAACTCGCTCCGATTAAGACGGGCGAGGCGGTTATTACGCCGGGCTTCAACCTTCCGGCGAAGTTCATTGTCCACGCGGCGGGTCCGGTTTATCAGCACTGGAATAAGGAACAGAATGAGCAGCACCTCCGCGCCGCCTATACAAACTCGCTGAAAAGAGCTGTTGAAAACAAGTGTGAAAGCATAGCATTTCCGCTTATTTCAAGCGGCATTTACGGCTATCCAAAAGATGAGGCGCTTCAAGTGGCAGCCTTGGCAATTCAAGATTTCCTTGCCGACCACGACCTTGATGTGACACTTGTGGTGTTTGACAAGTCAGCATTCACCATCAGCCGCGAACTGCTCGGAGCAGTCGAGAGCTACATAGATGAGCATTACGTTGACACGCACCAAATAAAGCGGCGGCAACTGCTTGATGTAGAGCGGGGAGCCTTATCCTTAGCCGATGAGAGCGTTAGTAAATACTACAAGCCTCTTTTTGAAGAGATGCTTGCTCCATCCGTCGGTGCGCCAGCCCCGCTTGATAATTTGGTTGGCAACCTTGACGAACCGTTCTCGCAGATGCTCCTGCGTCTGATTGATGCCAAAGGAAAGACGGATGTCGCAGTTTATAAACTTGCCAACCTCGATCGCAAATTGTTCTCCAAAATTAGGAGTAACAAAGGATATATGCCGAGCAAGCGTACTGCCATTGCCCTCGCCGTGGCGTTGGAGTTATCGCTCGACGAAACCGACAACCTTTTGGAGCGTGCGGGTTATGCCCTGTCCCATGCCGTCAAGTTCGATGTTATCGTTGAATACTTCATCACAAACGGCAAGTACGATGTTTTCGAGATCAATGAAGTGCTGTTCGAGTACGACCAGCCGCTGTTGGGAGGGTAAGAAAATGCCGAAAATATTATTGAATGACATTCTCGGTCTGCGTGATGATGAATTAGACCGGAGCGTAATAAAATTCAATCAGTGGAATGGAACAAACGACCCGATGGAGGAGTATACAAGGAATCCCAGCATTGTAAACGATGGGTGGTTCCTTTGGCATAAAGAAAGAAGGTATTTCCGCGAGGGGCAAATCGGGATATGTTTTCTAAAGCTATCTTCGGATACTTGGTTGTTGACCACCATCAAGGAAATCACGAAATGCCTTGATGTTGTTGATGCGGTGGGTTATGAGGCACATGAGCTGGCTATGTATCGACAATTCTTTGGACGGGTCATTATAAAACATCGAAAATCCAGACCCCAAGGGGTATATTTCAAAACCGTGCAGGAACGGTTAGAAGTGCTGCAAATCTTGCCTGCGGTATTTGACGGGATTGATTTCCCCGGATATGACAAGGTACGACTTTCTTACGAACAGCTATCAACAATCATTCACAGAAATAAGCGCGACTGGGTAGCCGCTTTGGAAAATCAAAAAGCAGTTTATCTCATTACAGATAGATGCAGCGGGAAACACTATGTCGGGTCTGCGTATGGAGAGAACGGAATGCTATTTCAACGTTGGACAAACTATGTAAATGATGGTCACGGCGGCAACAAACTCCTCAAAGAAGTTGTTGAAGAGTTCGGGATTCAATATGTAGAGCGAAACTTTCAATATGCTATTCTGGAAAATTATAATGCGAGAGTCGATAAGCAAATTATCTTGGGTCGTGAGTCTTGGTGGAAAGAAACCTTGGGCAGTCGGGCATTCGGCTTAAATGCCAATTGATATGTCGCTTGAAAAGCGACCAGCTACCTCTGTGAAATTGATATCCTTAAGTCATAATAAAACTTAAGGAGACTATTACAATGAAAAAAGGATTAACTGAACTGGTATTTATACTCGACAAAAGCGGCTCGATGGGCGGTTTGGAGAATGACACAATTGGCGGGTACAATTCAATGCTCGCAAAGCAACAGGCAGTAGAGGGCGAATGCCATATCACAACGGTGCTTTTCGACAACAACTATGAATTGCTCCACGACCGAATTGATATCAAGGCGGTCAACGCTATTACGGAAAAAGAGTATCAGGTTGGCGGTTCGACCGCCCTGCTTGATGCAATCGGCATGACAATTCACAAAATCGACAACGCCCAAAAGCATACCGCCGATGACTACCGCGCCGAAAAGGTGATGTTTGTGATTATCACGGATGGAGAGGAAAACTCCAGCCGTGAATACTCTGCCGAAAAGGTCAAAGCGCAGATTGAGCGGCAAAAAACGAAATATGGTTGGGAATTTATTTTTCTCGGTGCAAACATTGACGCAGTTCGGACCGCCGGTCGCTTCGGGATTGCTCCTGACAGAGCGGTTGATTATCTCGCCGACAGCGAGGGTACTGAACTAAACTTCAAGGTTATGGCACAGGCTGTTGCTACATTCCGTGAGGCAGGAACAGTTGACGAAGCTTGCTTTGAGGAAATACGCAAAGACGTAAAGCGGCGGGGAGGTCGAAAATAATGTTTGGAGCAATTATCGGCGACATCGTGGGCTCGGTCTACGAGTGGCACAACATCAAATCAAAAGACTTCCCTCTGTTCCGTGACGACTGCTTTTTTACAGACGATACCGTCATGACTATCGCCACCGCAGACGCTCTGATGAACGGCGGCAAAACCGACGACTTCATCGACTCTTACAAGAAGTGGGGACGGCTTTACCCGAATGCAGGGTATGGCGGGCGGTTCGGAAGCTGGATAAACTCCGACGAGCGTGAACCCTATAACAGTTGGGGAAACGGATCGGCGATGAGAGTTTCGCCGTGCGCTTGGGTTATGAACCGTGGCTTTTATGCCCGGACGGGGTGTTGGCCGTCAAACGGCTGGGAAACCGTTACCCACTGTGCCGAGGTCACGCACAATCACCCCGAAGGTGTGAAAGGTGCCCAGGCTACAGCGGCAGCAGTATTTCTCGGTCGATTCTACAGGGAAGGGCACGCCTTTGATTACAGCGAGCCTTGGTCGATTGATGATTTGAAGACAGAAATGAAGAAGCTGATTGAGTCCAATCTCGGCTACAACCTCTCGCAGACACTCGACGAAATCCGCCCGTCCTACCGTTTCAATGAAAGCTGTCAGGACACCGTACCGCAGGCGATAATCGCTTTCCTCGAAAGCACAGACTTCGAGGATGCTATACGAAACGCCATCTCCCTTGGCGGTGACAGCGACACGCTCGCAGCTATCACAGGCTCGATTGCCGAAGCCGCCTACGGCATTCCGCAATGGATAAAGGATAAGGCGTGGGCATATCTCGACGAGCCGCTGAAGGATGTTTGCCGCAGGTGGCGGGTGTTCCTAAACTCCGGAAAGTAGCAGCGGTTCAATTTTAACGATTGCTTGCCTTTTTACGATTGCCGAGTGCATGAGGTGTGCTTTTTATCAATAGGCAGTTACTGTGCCAAATCATCAACGCCGGTTGATACAACAAAACCCGTCTTGAAGAAAGGCGGGTTTTGTTGTAGAGACGGAAATCCCAAGGAATCCTAGGTTTTTCGGATGTTGCGCCACTTCCAAAATACCGAGAACTTATTTGAAAAATATCGCATGGAGCAAAATGCGGCTCTTCACCTTTCGCATCGGCGCGGCATATGGCTGAAGTAGTGCCAAAAGCGGGCTATGTCCCGCGAGGCGCGCGCAAGCGCCGCCGAAAAAAGCGGGCAATGTCCCGCGAGGCGCGCAAGCGCCGCCGAAAAGAATGCGCTGGAAAACGGGGGGCAAGATTGATGAAGCTTGGCGCGTATCGGCGCGAGCAGGCCGTGGCGTATGCGCGCGAATGGGCATACGGCCGCAATCCGGCTTATTACGATTTTTCTGAGCTGGGCGGGGACTGCACCAATTTCGCATCGCAAGTGCTCTACGCGGGCACGGGCGTGATGAACCACACGCCGGGGACAGGCTGGTATTACGTCAACCTCAACAATCGTTCGCCTTCGTGGACGGGCGTGCCGTATTTCTATGATTTCCTGATGGCCAATCGCGGCGTCGGCCCCTTCGCGCACAGGACGGAGCTTTCAGGGGTGGAATTGGGCGACTTCATCCAGTTGAGCTTCGACGAAGTGCGCTATGGGCACACGCTCGCGGTGGTATCCGTGGGCAAGCCCGCTACGATGTACAACACGCTCGTCTCGACGCACACCTTCGATGCGTACAACCGCCCTTTGAGCAGCTATTCCTTCCGTGAGATGCGCTGCATCCATATACTCGGCTACCGGTATTATTGAAACGAAACACGCATTCCGCCGCGAGGCTGACGGTTTCGGCGGCAACCCCGGAGTAAGGAAGGGCAGAAAGAGCCCGCGGGTGTTTGCCCGCGGGCTCGCGTCATTGGGGATGCTTTTTTCAGTTCCTTTCTCGCCTGCGCCTCGTGAACGCGGGCAGCGCCGCGCCGAGCGCAATGAGGCAAACGCCCAGAACCGTCCACGAGAGATCCGCGCCGCCGGTCTGCGGGGGCGTGAGCTTGCCCGATGGAACGAACACAGCAAAGAGCGAGAGGCTTCTCACCGTGAACACCGCCCTGCCGTACTGCACCTTGGCGGTATACGTCTTATACTCCCCGTTGCTGCAGCAGCAGATGGTAACGGTTTCGCCCTCGTACTGCGCGCCCACGGGCAAGGAGACGGTCAGATCGCCGATGAAGCCCTGCGTAAGCCGGATTTCGACGCCGTAGATATACTTGAGCGCGCTGTTCGCGAGCGCCTTGCGGACGGCGTCGCAGGCGGCACATTTCTCGTGCAGCGTCGAAAGCTTATTGACGACCAACTCGGAATACGCATTGATGTTGCCGGAAACCGCAATGCCGGAGTAGTAGTCCGTGAGCGTCTTTTGCGGATAGAGGCTGCCCACCGTGAAGGAGACCTGCGCGGTCGCTATCTTGCCCCCGTTGTAGGTTACGATGACGGAGGTCGTATATGTTCCCTCGGACAGGTTGTTCGCGGGCCTTATGGTCCAGCTCGTGATGCTGCCGCCCTTGGGCACGCCCGCGCCGCTGCCGCTGAGGATAAAGTGCGTCGGGTTGCTGAGCGCGACGCTCGCGATGATCGCCTCCCAGTTTCCGGTGTTCGTGATGGTGATGGGTTTCGCCGCGACGGGGCTGTAGCCGACCGCCACGGACGCGAACGCGGGCGCGGCGACGCTCAGGCTGTAGACCGGCACAAATTCGCCCACCGTTACCGACGCCGCCTCGGACGCGAACGCGGAGTCGGCCGCCTTAAAGCGCACGAGATATGTGCCCGGCGCAAGGCCTGTCACCGTAGCACCCGGGCAGGGAGTCCAGGCCGGAGCGTCGGAGAGCTTGTATTCCATGGCGTTCGTCACATTCGTGATGGCGCCGTTGTTCAAATCTACCCCGGTTTCATCGGTCTTGCCGACGCCAGAAGGGGCCTCAGGGCGCGCGGGAATCGTCAGGCCCTGCGCCGCGGAATCCGTGGTGGATGTGCCGTTGCCCTTCTTCACAATGGAGAGGGCCGTGCCGAACCACGCGGGATCAATGGCAAGCTTGCCCTCCGTATCCGCGACATACGGCGTCGCGCCGCCGTCGATGAGATAGCTCGCGCCCGCGACGAGGCCCGTGAGCTTCTCCGCGGCGTAGTCGACGGAGGCGTCGGGCGTGGCTTCCGGCGTGGCGGAGGCGGCGTTGATCGTGAGCTTCGTGTTGGCCGAATGGAAGGCCATATCGGTCGCCGCGAAGCGGAACAAATAAACGCCCGCCGCAGCCGTCATCGGGCCGGTCGTGCAGTCGATCCATTCCCCGTTGTTATAACGATATTGCATCGCGCTCGTCACGCCCGTAATCGTGCCTCCCGCGCCGAAAACGGTCTCGTCCGTCTTGGTGAGGACGGGTTTCGCCGGCCGTGCAGGGATGGAGAGGTTCTGCGCCGCGGAATCCGTTGTGGTCGTGCCGTTGCCTTTCTTCACAATGGAGAGGGCCGTGCCGAACCACGTGTCATCGATGGCGATCCAAGTCTTATCCATGGTCTGCGGGGCCTCGCCGTTGATGGCGTAAACCTCGCCCACGATAAAGCCGGCGAGCCTTTCGTTCACAAAGTTGATGGTAATGACCGGGGTCTCCTCAGACGACGTCTCCCCGACAGTTACGTTCGTGTTACCCGAGCGGAACGAGGAAGCCGTCGCCTTATAGCGGATCTGGTAGGTTCCCGCCGCAAGACCCGTAATGGAGACGCCGGTCACGGCGGTATAGCCGCTCGCGCCGCTGAGCCTGTATTCCATAGCATCCGTAACGCCGGTGATGGAGCCGTTCGACAATCCGGGGTTCGCATAAACCGCGACGAACCCCAGGGGCCTATCCGGGCGCGCAGGGATCGTAAGGCTCTGCGCGGCGGAGTCCGTGGTCGTTCCTGTGCCCTTTTTGACGATTTGGACTTCCGTACCGAGCCATTCGCCCGCAATGGCGATACCGCTCGCGCCCGCTTTGACGGACGCCCCGCCGTTGATGGCGTAATACGCGCCGCTCACGAGGTTTACAAGCCTCTCGGTCACATAATCGATGGTGGCTGCGGGCGTATCCTCCTGCGACATTACGCCGACTTCCACGCTCCTGACCGGCGAGCAGAACGAACCGGGCACATCGTCGACCGTGGCAACAGCTTTAATCCGAATCTCATAGGTACCATTGGTAATGCCGGTCAGCGGCGTGCTCGTTATGCCGATAAAGTCGCCCGTGCTGCCGAGCCGATATTCCATAGCGGTCGTGACGCCGCTGATTGCGCCGTCCGTCGCGCCGGAAGCGCTCACAAACGTCGCCGTGAGGCCAGCGGGTCTCGCCGGGCGCGCGGGGATCGTAAGGCTCTGCGCGGCGGAGTCCGCGGTCACCGCGCCGTCGCCCTTTTTCACGATGGACAGGGTCTTGCCGAACCATGTGTTGGGTATGTTAATTTTGCCCTTATTGCTGGCGGTTTTTGCCTCGACTGTACCCGGAGGGAAGCTGATTTCATACGCCGCGTTCCCGGTTAGACCGATGAGCTGTTCAGCGGGAAAATCAATGGTGGCGGCAGGCGTCGGCTCCGGGGGCAAAGGGTCGGCCAGCGACAAATTCGCGGGCAGCGCCAGCAGAAGCATGGCGAGCGCGAGCGTCAAAGAGAGCAGTTTCATCCTGATTTTTCTCATAGCGGTGCATCCTCCACATACGCGAATGTTAATGATTTCCTGCGGCCCCGGTTGGGGCGCGGCGACGCCGGTTCACGAACCAATTATGCGATTCCGGTCGAAATATCCCTGTTCTTAACCAATTTTAATTATAGCACTTCGGGTGCGCACTTGGAAGAGTTCAGAAAAGTTTATAAATTGCCTTGCCGGGAACGCCGCGGCCACGGCGCACGTTTTATTTATAAAAGCAAGGGGGTTTGAACCATGAGAAAGGCCGCCGCCATATTGCTGCTCGCGGCGCTCGCACTGACGCTCGGCGCGGGATGCACAAAGAACATCGTCTTCACAGGCGTTGTCGAGGAGGTATACGAGAACGCGATACTCGTGCGGACAAGCGACGACGTAGGCTTCGATCTCGCATCCGTCAGCTTCGCCAAAAACTGCAAGGGGCTTAATTTCGATTTCGCCGTCGGCCAGACCGTGAAGCTCACGATACTGCCCGAGATCGCCGAGAGCTACCCCGTGCAGGTCCGGGCAAAGAAGGTTGAGCTTCTTTTCGACGCGGGCGCACCAATTCCAATAGATTAAAGAGCGAAACGCGGCGGCCGGTTCCCGGCCGCCGCGCGCTTTATCAAATGCCGCTCAGAATTCGACGCGGAAAATGCCGTTGATGAGATCCCGGCCGGACCAGTTGTCGCTCTCATAGACGTGCAGCGTGAACTCTACGGCCTCAAACTTCGCAATCCCGTTCGCCTCCAAGTCCGAAGTCGACCAGCTGCACTCGGAATACGCCTTCGCGCCCGGCGCGATTTCAAGATACCAGTAGGGCGAGCACACAAAATCGTTGACCGCAACATCCTCCATCATGAGCGTGAGGCTCTTATCGGACTTATTTTCGCAGTAGAATATGAGCGTCGGCCCCCAGTTGGCCTCGGTGTCGAAGCCGACCGCGACGAGCCGGACGGACTCGTCGTCGACGATCGTCTGCTCCTTGAAGCCGCCGGGGAATTTCATCTCCCGCACGGGCGGCTGCGAGGATGCGACGGTAAGCTCGAGCGACAGTGGCTGATTGTAAACATCGTCCGCCGTCCAGTCGTCCGAATCATAAACGCGGAAATTGCACGCGACCGTTTGCGGATAATTGACGCCGCTCTTTTCGAGCTGCTCCAGCGACCAGGTCACGATGGAAATGGCCTTTTTGCCCGGCGCGACCTCGCAGCTCCAGTACGCGCTGCACATGAAACCGTTGACGACGGTGTCGTCCATCGTGAAGGTGAGCGTTTTATCCGACCTGTTTTCAATGTACAGGGCGAGCGTCGCACCCCAGCTATCCTCGGGATTGTAGTTGTCGAGGGCGACGAGGAAGCTTCCGCTGTCGATGAGCGTCTGCTTAGGGTACGGGTTTGCGTAGGCGACTTCGCTCACGGGCGGCGCGGACGTCGAATTATCCAACGAAAGCGAGATGGCCTCGTGCAGCACGTCGGTGCCGGAATAGTTGGACGAGTCGTACGCGCGCAGCGTAAACTCGATCCGGTCGATGTAGTTGATGCCGCATGTCGCGAGAGACGAATCCATCCAGCTCATTTGGGAGTTCGCCTTCTTGCCCGCGGGCACCTCGCAGGCCCAGTACGGGTCGCACATGAAGCCGTTGACGGTCGCGCCCTCGGCGGTGAACATCAGGGTCTTATCCGATTTGTTCTCCAGCAGAATGTTGAGCGTCGGCCCCCAAATGCCATCCGTATCGAAGCCGGTCGCGGTCACGACGCACGCGTCCGTCGAGGCGAGAGTGGTTTCGCTGAAGGTAACGGTGTTCTTTATGGGCTCGGTCGGCGCGGGCGCCGTGTTTAGAGTAGTAACATAGTTTACAGAATATACGGACACATGGTTTACAGTTTTACTATAGAATAAAGGCATCAAATAATAGGGGTTATTG
>JAPXSN010000013.1:0-24855 GCA_033813015.1 Clostridia bacterium
AACGCAGGATCTTGGCGAGTTCATCGTGCAAATCAAGAACAAATACGACCTCACGGTGTTCATGATCGAGCACCATATGGATCTTGTCATGAAGTTTTCCGACCGCATCTACGTCATCGACTTCGGGAAGCTCATAAGCCATGGGACGCCCGCCGTCGTGCAGGCGGACCCGCGCGTGATCAACGCATATCTGGGGGTGGGCTGATGAGCGATACGATACTGAGCATCAAGGATCTCAAGGTCAACTACGGCGGCATCGAGGCCGTAAAGGGCATTTCCTTCGACGTACCCAAGGGGCATATCGTGACGCTCATCGGCGCCAACGGCGCGGGCAAAAGCTCGACGCTGCGCGCCATAGCGGGGCTCGTGCGGCCAAAGGGTGGCACCATCGAGTTCCAGGGCGAGAACCTCTCGGGCAGGGATACGACATCCATCGTCAAAAAAGGCATCACGCTGGTACCCGAAGGCCGCCGCATCTTCCCGAATCTCACGGTCATCGAGAACCTGCGCGTGGGCGCGTACATGCGAAAGGACGACATCACGGCGGACGTCGACTGGGTATATGAGCTCTTCCCGCGCCTCAAGGAGCGCTCCTGGCAGGCGGGCGGTACGCTTTCCGGCGGCGAGCAGCAGATGCTCGCAGTCGGCAGGGCGCTCATGAGCCGTCCGAAGCTGATGATGATGGACGAACCCTCGCTGGGTCTCGCGCCGCTGATCGTGCGCGACATATTCAGCATCATCCGGGAGATCAACAAGCGCGGCGTGACCATCCTTCTCATCGAGCAGAACGCGAACATGGCGCTCTCCACGGCCGACACGGGCTATGTCATGGAAACCGGGCGCATCATTATGACAGGCCCCGGCAGGGAGCTGCTTGTCAACGAGGCGGTCAAGGCCGCGTATCTGGGAACCTGATAAAGCGAATCAATACCGAAGGGCCTGACGAACGCGTCCGGCCCTTTTTATGCTCGCTCAAACGATGACTTGACCGACGCGAATTCCTCGCTCTTAGCTGCCGACGCCCAGCGCGCTCAGCGTGGCGTTTACGACGGTCAGGCCCGGGGTGATGTCGATAATCGAGTTGGTCGAGAGGACGACCGTATATGTATACGTGCCGGGATCGAGGTTGGAATCGAAGAACTGGAAGGCGAAGGATTCGGCCTCAAGCACGACCACCGTAGTAGAGAACGTATAGGTCGAGCCGACGTTGACCGGCGCGCCGCCGCCCCTGGAGCGAAGAAGCTCGAAGTTGAGGGTGACGGAAATGCCCAAGGGCAGGTTCACGATGCCGGTGAAGGTCAGAAGGATGGAGGGGTTGCGAAGCCTGTCGGCATCCAAAGTGACGCTGACCACGGTAATCGGGTCTGAAAACAAAGTCGTGATGACGGGCAGGGGACCTGCGCCGCCTGTCGCGGCGTTGAGCGCAACATTCTCGCGTTCATGTGGCGGGAAACATCCGTTCATCTGTTTTATCTCCTTTTGTGTTATCAGCAGAATTTCGCAATTCGGCTGTGATGCTATATATTATGTCGATCACGGAGCGCGTGTGAATTGTCATAATAGGGTTGCGGCACGAACAGCCCTGAGAAGAAAGCTCATAGGTCGCGCATTGAATCCGCTCCATCGCATCAAAGGACTTCGAATTGCATAACGCACGAAGCTCACCGACATTTTTGTAAAAGCGGCAGAAAACAGCTATGCGTATCATCGAAACTTGAGAAAAAACAGGAGCGCCGGAAAGCTTCCGAGCGACCGATTGCCGGGCAAGCAAAAAGCCCAAAAAATGCCGGATATAGGGCTTTTTTGGGCTTTCACTCTGGAGGCACCACCCGGAATCGAACCGGGGATGAAGGTTTTGCAGACCTCTGCCTTACCGCTTGGCTATGGTGCCGAACATATATCAACCCTTTCGGGTTGTTTTCCTGGAGCGGGAGACGGGGCTCGAACCCGCCACCTCTGCCTTGGCAAGGCAGCGCTCTACCGAATGAGCTACTCCCGCAAATGGTGCCTCAGAGTGGAGTCGAACCACCGACACAGGGATTTTCAGTCCCTTGCTCTACCAACTGAGCTACCGAGGCGGATTTGGCGACCCGGAGGGGGCTCGAACCCCTGACCTCCAGCGTGACAGGCTGGCATTCTAACCAACTGAACTACCGGGCCGCGTATGGTGGGAACAACAGGGCTCGAACCTGTGACCCCTTGCTTGTAAGGCAAGTGCTCTCCCAGCTGAGCTATGCTCCCCGGCGGTCGACCGCAAAAAATAGTATACCTTAACGTCTTTAAGGCTGTCAACTCGAAATTTGGCCGCGCTATTTTGCGCGGCGCAAGCGAGCACCGGAAGGCCGGCAAGAAGATTTATTGTCGAAAATAATCGAATACTGCCGACAGATTGCCTTCTTATCTATTGTATATTACTATATTTTTTACAGTACGGTCGACCACAGCTACAACAGAATCTGAAAGAAAGGAAGTAACCGTTTGGAAAGACTTGCCTTGGCCCCGGCTATGCTCCTTCAGAAAATTGGTATGCATCCCAGATACAAAGGTTATGCGTATGTATACCAAGTTCTGTCGATTATACAGGAGCATCCGGAGTACCTCTACAACATGCGCACTCTTGTGTATCCGAAGCTGACAGAGCGCTTTCAATGCTCCCAGGCCGGCATCGAGCGCAACATCCGCTTCGCTGTCCAGCGCACGTTCGAGCGCGGGGACAGGCAGACTCTCGCAAGGCTTTTTCGCGCCGGCACGGGCGAATGGCCTCCCACCAACACGGAATTCATCGCGGTCCTCTCCCAATGCCTCCTGTACGGGTACATCGGATTTAACGATGGAGGCGAACTGAAATATGTGGTAAAATAATGCTGCGGTTCGCCGCGCATTATAGCTCCCCAGGGGGCATCCGAAAGGACCGCCGCGTATGCACAGGATACTCGTCATCAACCCCGGCACCACGTCGACCAAAATAGCTGTTTTTGAAGATCAAACGGAATTATACCGCGAAGCCGTCGAGCATACCGATGATGAACTAAAATCATATTTTAGAGCGATCGATCAGTTGGGCTTCCGGAAAGAGTGCGTGCTTGCTTCCCTTGGGAGGCACGGCGTGGGTTTGGATTCTCTCACTTGCGTTGTTTCGCGCGGCGGCATGCTCCCGCCCTGCGAGACCGGCGCGTACGCGATCAACGAGGATATGCTCGCGTACGTCGGCAACGAGCAAAACCTTCGCGAGCACATTTCGAATGTGGGCTGCGCCGTGGCATATGCCATCGCAGCCCCGTTTTATATTCCGGCGTATATCTACGACCCCGTCGTCGTGGATGAGCTCGCGCCCGTCGCGCGCATCACGGGAATGCCGGAAATCCAAAAGCAGAGCCGCGGTCACGCGCTCAACACGCGCGCCATGGCGCACAAGTGTGCGCAGGAAACACTCCATAAGCCCTTTGCGGAATGCACGTTCATCGTGCAGCACCTCGGCGGCGGCACGAGCGTGTGGCTCTATCACAAAGGCCGCGCCGTGGATATGTACAGCGACGACGACGCGGGTTTCGCGCCCGAGCGCTGCGGCAGGCTGCAGGCCGAGCCGCTCATAGAACTTTGCTATTCCGGCAAATATACCTATAAGGAAATGCTCAAAAAAGTGCGCGGCAACGCTGGCCTTCGCGCGCATCTGGGCACGGCGGACGCCAGGCAGGTCCAGCGCATGATAGACGCGGGGGACGAACGCGCCGCGCTCGTCTACGAGGCCATGGCTTACGGGACCGCCAAGGGCATAGGGGATCTCGCAACGGTCGTGTGCGGCAAGGTGGATCGCATCATCCTCACGGGCGGCGTCGCATACTCGAAGCGCCTTACGGACGAGATCGTCCGCCGCGTGTCCTGGATCGCCCCGGTCGAGCTCATGCCGGGGGAATTCGAGCTCGAGGCGCTCGCGGCGGGCGCGCTGCGCGTGGTGAGGGGCGAGGAGGCGCCGCACACATTCGTATGGAATCGCTGAAGCCGCGCAACAAAAAAGAAGAGCGCACAACGCTCGCCCTCATGCTGCTGTTGATGCTGCTGGGGTATATACTCATACACGACCTGCTGGGCGGCACGCTGCTCTGCCACAGCGCGTGGGACAGCTATACGCTCCAATCCCTATCGTGGCTCGAAGGGCGGCTCGATCTCGGGCGCAATTATGATTATCTTGAGCTTGCCGTCTACGAGGGCAAGTATTTCGTCTCCTTCCCGCCGCTTCCGTCTGTGGCGCTGTTGCCCTTCGCGCTGGTTTTCGGGGAGCTCACGCCCAACAACCTGATCGTCGCTGTCCTTGCGATGGCGAGCGCCGCGCTCGTCTACAAGCTCGCCGTCGGCGCGCGCTTTTCGCTGCATCACAGCGCGCTGCTTGCGCTGTTTCTTGTCTGGGGCAGCAACCTCATGTGGATGAGCACCAACGGCGGCGTCTGGTTCATGGCGCAATCGCTCAACTTCCTGCTGCTTTTGCTCGCGCTCCTCTTTGCGCGCGGCAGCAGGCGCGTTTTGGCATATCTGATGGTCGCGTTCGCGGTCGGATGCAGGCCGTTTTCGGTCTTCGCCTTCCTGCCGCTGTTCGTTTATTTTTACGATAAGGATCGGGAAAAGGGCCGCGGCTTCATTCGCACCGCTTTTATGCAATGGAAGGCGTGGCTGCCCGTCGCCGCCGTCGCGCTCGCATACATGTGGTATAACTGGGCTCGCTTCAAAAACCCGCTCGAGTTCGGGCACGACTATCTGCCCGAGTTCATTGAGGCGGAAAAAGGCCAGTTCCACCTTGCGTATCTCGCGGAAAACCTCTACAACATCTGGCTTCGGCCGGTTGCGCTCAAGCTGAACCTCGCGCTCTCGTATCCTGCGTTCAACGGGTTCCTGTTCTATGTGGCGAACCCCTTCTTCCTGCTGCTCTTCGCCGCAGGCATCCGCAACCTCGTCGGGCGCTCGTTCAACCCGACGCGCGCCGCGCTTCTTGCGGCAATCCTCTTCACGATGCTCGCGCTGTGCGTGCACAAGACCTTCGGCGGCTGGCAGTTCGGCGCGAGGTATACGGTGGACATGCTCCCGCTCGCGCTCGCCTACTATCTGCTCTCGCAGCGCCCGGGGGAAGGGGAGCCGTACCTTCGCGCGTGGGAGAAGGCCGCTGCGTATTTCGGCATCCTGTTTAACGTCTACGGTGCGCTCGCGATGAATTTCCTCCACGCGTAAAACCGATATTTATTATATTACTGTTGAAGGAGAACGACATGGTCACGATCGAAATGGAAAACGGCAAAATCATCAAACTCGAGCTGGACGCTTCCGCCGCGCCCAATACGGTGAAGAACTTCCTTCACCTCGCCTCGTCGGGCTTTTACGACGGCCTCTGCTTCCACCGGGTGATCCCCGGCTTCATGATACAGGGCGGTTGCCCCGAGGGCACGGGCATGGGCGGCCCCAAGTGGTGCATTCGCGGCGAATTCACAGCAAACGGTGTCGCGAACCCCATCAGGCACAAGCGCGGCGTCATCTCCATGGCGCGCGCGAACAACCCGGATTCCGCGGGCTCGCAGTTCTTCATCATGCACAAGGACGCGCCGCATCTGGATGGGCAATATGCCGCTTTCGGCCGCGTCGTCGAGGGCATCGAGGTTGTGGACGAGATCGCCTCCGCCCCCACGGCCCGGGGTGACAGGCCGCTCGAAGCCGTTCGCATCAAGCGGATGATCGTTGAGGAAGAGGGCAAAATCTCTGAGCCGGAGAAGCTTCCGCGCAGATAGGCAGAATCTTCCGTCGGGCTCTTAGCCATACTAGCCTTATGACAAAGGGGGCAAAAACTGCGCTGATTGACGCCATCGCCGCGCTCTTCCAGTCACGCGCGAAGGACGCGCCTGACGATCAGGAGGATTACGCGGCTTTTCTTGCCCTGACCGAGCCGGATGAAGCCGAGCTCGCGCACCAGCGCGGCTATGCGCCGGTCGACCCGCTGCGCTTCGTCGTGTTCATGCCGGGCGCGGGCGGGCGCGGGGCAAAAAAAACCGTCGCCTCCCTCGAAGCGCAGACCTACCGCCATTTTGAGCTGACGCGCGACCCCGTGGGGACGCACGGGGATTATGTTATCGCCATGCGCGCGGGTGACACGCTCAGACCCGACGCGCTGTACCGCTTCGCGCGGCGCATCGAGGCCAAGCGCGAAACAAAGCTGCTCTACGCAGACGAGGACTGCCTTATCCATGGCCGCCGCGCCAATCCGATATTCAAGCCGGATTTCGATGAGATCACCGCGCTCTCCTACGACCTTTTCGGTGCGCCCGTTGCGGTATCCAAGGCGCTTTACGATGCATGCTCCCCGCCCGGAGCGGAGGACGCCTTTTCTCCCGGCGAGAGCTACGCCTTTTATCTTCGCTGCCTCTCAAAATGCAAGCGCGCGGAGCACATCGAGCGCGTGTTGCTCACGCGCGCCGCGCCGCGGGAACCTATGGGCAACAGCGAGGGCTGCGCGGCCATAGAGGACTACCTCGCCAAGGCCGACCTCGAGTGCTCGGTTTCCTCCGGGCTGTGGCAGGGCAGCTTCCGCGTCGCGGCAAAAACCAGAGCAAAGAGCGAGGTCGCAATCATCATACCCAACCGGGACGGAGCGGACGAGCTCAGGCGGCTCCTCGAAAGCATTGAGGAAACCTCGGCCTTTTACAGGCCGCGCATCATCATCGCAGATGGGGGCAGCACCTCCGAGCGCGCGCTCAAGTACTATGAAATACTCAAGAAAAACAAGGCGGCGCGGGTCGTCACCGTCAAGGATGCGGGTTTTTCGAGTCTTTGCAACGCCGCGGCGGGGGAGACGACAGCCGACGAGCTGCTCTTCCTCGCCAGGGATTTGGAGCTGTTCACGCCCGATCTTATCGGCGCGCTGCGAAGCGAGGCCGGGCGGCGCGGCGCAGGCGCCGTGGGATGCGCGCTGTGGGATGAGGGCGACAGGCTCATCCATGCGGGCTACGTCGCGGGGCTCTGCGGCGCGGTGGGCAGCCCTTACGCGGGAGAGGCAGAGGACGAGCCATCGGCGCGAAGGCTCCGTTTTACCGACACGGTGCGCGGTGTCACCGCGGTTTCCGGCGCCTGTCTGTATGTGAAGGCGGAGGTCTTCCACGGTGCGGGCGGCTTCGACGACAGCTTCGACGACGGCAATATCCTCCCTGTCGGCGCGGACGTCGAGTTTTGCATCCGCCTCATGCGAAAAGGATTTATCAACATTTATACGCCCTATGCGCGAGCCGTGTTGCACGCGAAGCTGCCGCGCGTGGAGGACGCGGGGGAGAAACTTCGCATGCGCGCATTCGAAGCTCTGCGCCCGCTGCTCTTTGCGGGCGACCGGTTTTTCAGCCGCAATTACTCGCGGCGTTCGTTGATTCCCAGAGCCAAAACGACGCCGGAAGACGATTCGCCGGAAGAATTCTGACATCCTTGTAAACCTTCTGTCACATCTTGGAGGAGCCGTTGAAAGCTGTGTAGCGTTAAATTATACTTAAGGTACTTGATTTCAATAAGCCGGGGGCGGAACGGAGAAGGGCATTATGCGGGTCGGTCAATTCACGGATTCCTTTTATCCCATCGTGGATGGCGTCGGCCGCGTCGTGTACAACTACGCGCGCACTCTGCCCGCGATGGGGGATGAATGCTACGTTGTCGCGCCCATGACGGACACGGGCTACCGGGGCGGCTATCCTTTCGAGCTCATCGACTATACGGGTATGCCTCTGCCGGGCTCGCCCCAGTACAAGGCGGGGCTCGCGGTGCTCGACCGGCACTATTACGAGCGCATCAAGCAGGTCGCGCTCGACATTGCGCACGCACACACGCCGTTTTTTTCCGGACAGGAGGCGCTGCGCCTTGCTGCAAAGCATGATGTGCCGCTCGTGGGTACATTCCACTCCAAGTATTACGACGATTTTTATAAGGCGACCCGCGCGGAGCTGCTCGCGAACATCGGCGTACGCTTCGTCGTGGAGTTTTACGAGCGCTGCGACGAGGTGTGGGCGGTGAGCCAATCCTCGGCGCGCGACCTTCGGGATTACGGCTTCAAGGGCGAGATCGTCGTCATGGAAAACGGCGCGGAGCTTCGTCCCGTCAACCCCGAGGACAGAATCGCCGCGGCGGCGCGTTACGGGATAGACCTCGGGCATCCGGTGCTGCTCTACGTGGGTCAGCTTAACTGGAAGAAGAACATCCTGCTTATCCTCGAGGGCGCGTCGCTGCTCAAGGCGCAGGGCAGGCGCTTTTGCGTCGTGCTCGCCGGGCAGGGGCCGGATGAGGAGGCCATCCGGCGAAAGGCCGCGGAGCTTGGGCTTGGCGATTCGGTTATATTCACGGGCCATGTGCGGGATACCGCGTTGCTCGACGGACTCTATCAGTGCGCGTCGCTGTTCGTTTTTCCCTCGATTTACGACACGTTTTCGCTGGTCGTGCGCGAGGCCGCCGTCATGGGTACGCCCAGCGTGCTCTCGCGCGGCAGCGCCGCCGCCGAGCCGGTGCGGGACGGGGTCAACGGGCTGTTGTGCAAGCCTACGGCGGCGGATTTCGCAGCGGTGGTCGGCGCGAACATGGAGGACGCGCAGAAGCTCGCCGCGCTTGGGGCGGCGGCGCGGGAAACCATACCCATCGGTTGGGATCAGGTCATGCAGAAGGTGCGTGGACGCTACCGGGCGCTCATCGAGCGCTGTCGAAGCGATGAAATGAAAAAGCGCCACGCGTTGATCCGCACGGGCTTCCTGCGCGACCATTTGCTTGAGCGGGAGAGCCGCAGCGACAAATAACGGAGATTCAGCTTTCCGGGGCCGCGGCTTTCGCGGCCTTCATCAGTTTTTTGGTGAAAACAATTTCGAGCGCGATGCCCGCTGCAATCAGCCCAAAGCCGATGAGGCCCGCAAGGTCGGGACGCTCGCCGATGAACAGCGCGACCCAGAGCGGGCTCAGCACCATTTCAAGCGGGCTTATCATCGAGGCATGCGCTGATGTCGTGTGGCGAAGGCCCACGGTATAGAGCACATACCCGAGGCCGAACTGGCCGATGCCGAGCGCAGCGAGCACGATCCACGAGGTTGCATCGAGCGCCGCAAGGTCGGCGAGGCTGTCCCAACAGAAAATGGGCAGTATCACCGCTGCCATGAACAGGTTTTCAAGGCTGACGAGACCAATGGGGTTTTCCTTGCCCGCGTCCTTGTTGAGCAGCGTCAGCAGCGCGAACCAGAAGCCTGTGCTCAGCGCGATCAGGTTGCCCTCGAGCGTGACGGATTCCGCGCGCGAGAACATCGACACCACGACCCCCGCCGCGAGGATATAGAGCGGGAGCGCGCGCCGGAAGTAGAATGGGCAGCCCTTGACGCGCGAGAAGGCATAAATCCAGATGGGCGCGGTGAACTGCATGCCTATGGCGATGGCTGCGCTGGTCTTTTTGACGGCAATGACGATGCAGGCGCTCTGTATGGTGAATACGCACAGCGTCAAGAGCAGCTTCCAGTTCCAGACAAGCTTTTTGGGGCGGATGAACGCCGCGTAAAACACGCCCGCGAACGCGGCGCGCATGCCCGCGATGAGAGGACCGCTCAAATCGAGACTCTTGATGAGCACGGAGTTGGCGCTCCACACGATCGCCGCGGCGAGGATAAACAGCAGGCCTTTCGTGTCCCGTTTCATCGTTCCTGCCCGAGCATGTGGCATAGCTTCTTCGCGTCCGCTTCGTCGAGCAGCGCGCGCACGAGCGTACCGTCCTCGCGGTGCTCCTCAAAGAGGATGCGACCCTCGCTGCGCACGAACGCCATGGCGTCATACTTCGAATAAGGGATCAGCACCTCGACGGTCTTCCTTGAGGCGCCGACCTCCTGCTCCACGCGTGCGAGCAAATCGGGCACACTCTCCCCGTTGCGCGCGCTGATGTAGAGCGCGCCGGACTTGCCCGTGGGTTTTTCCGGGAGCAGATCGGCCTTGTTGTATACCTCAATGCGCGGCGTACCGCTCGCGCCGAGATCCGCGAGCACCCCCTCGACCACCTGCATCTGCGCCCTGTAATGCGGGCAGGAAGCGTCCACGATGTGCAAAATCAAATCTGCATTGATGACCTCCTCGAGCGTGGAGCGGAACGCGTCCACCAACTCGTGGGGCAGCTTGTTGATGAAGCCAACCGTGTCAGAGAAAAGCGCCGGCGTGCCGCCCGGCAGTTCCACCTGCCTTACGACCGGATCGAGCGTCGCAAAAAGCATGTCTTCGGCGAGCACGCCCGCGCCGCTGACGGCATTCAAAAGGGTCGATTTGCCAGCGTTTGTATAGCCCACGAGAGAAACGAGGGGCACCGCGCCCTTTTCGCGCCGCGCGCGGCGAAGGGAGCGCTGCTTGTCGACCTCCTCCAATTCGCATGTCAGCTCGTAGATGCGCCTGCGGATGCGCCTGCGGTCTATTTCGAGCTTCTTTTCGCCGGGGCCGCGCGTGCCGATGCCGCCGCCCAAGCGCGAGAGCACGGTACCCTGTCCCGCGAGGCGCGTCAAACCGTATTTTAACTGCGCAAGTTCCACCTGAAGCACGCCCTCGCGCGACTGCGCGCGCTTTGCAAAAATGTCGAGTATCAGCGTCGTGCGGTCGATGACGCGCACGCCCAGTTCCCGTTCGAGGTTGCGTGCCTGCGTGGCGGTCAGCTCGTCGTCAAAAACGAAAAGATCGGCCTCGGTTTCGCTCGCGAGCAGCTTCAGTTCCTCGACCTTGCCGCTGCCCACGTAGGTCGCCGGGTCCATGGAGCGGCGCTTCTGCGTTTCCCTGGCGACGACCTTCGCGCCCGCGGTTTTTGTGAGCTCCGCAAGCTCCTCTATGGTGTCGTACTCCTCGTCGTTCTCGAGGCCTACGAGAATGGTGCGCTCCGGCCGCTGTTCCCCGGTTTCCTTGACGGAGGTCTTGAGGCGCGCGTCCGCGATGCGGATTTCATCCAAAAGCTGCCGCTGCGGCAGGCGGTAGGGGCGCAGCGGGCCGTAGACGACGACCTCGCGCTCGTCGTCCTTCATTTCGCCGAGGAAAGCCGCGTAAAGGCTCGTGGCGTTGCCTTCCGGCCCCACGCCCACGGAGGCCATGGAGTCGAGCTTGGTGCTGCGAAGCGTGCCCAGATCCACGCCGGAGGGACGCCCGTCCCCGCCCGGGTGCGTGTGCAGGCAGCGCACGCCGCAAAGGCGATCGGCGTTGCGCACAAGCCGCATGTCCGGCATATCCACCTTGGCGTTATCGCCCAAGGATACGTCGACGACGGAACCGTCCCGCGCGATGTAAACCGATATTTCGCGCTCGAGCATGCCCGTGAGGGCGCACACCTCGGCGATGAGCGCATGGGAGGCGAACTCATCGCCCGCCATGCGCAGCTCGTAGAGCGCGCCTATGCGCGCGAGCATGGACTCGCGGATGCCTTCGGTGTTGCCGTTGACCTTCTTTGACATATATGCTCCGTTACTTGATTTTGATGCCGTAGATGAGGCCGCCGCGCGTGCCCACGACGATCGTGTTTTCGAACACGGCGGGGGAGGCCTCTATGTTGGAGCCGAGCGGCGCTTCAAACAGGATGGTGCCCGTCTGCCCGTCGATCAGGTGGATGTAGCCCGTCGAGTTGCACTGGATGAGGTAGCCGTTGCCGTCCTGGTCGTAGACGGCGACCGGGCTCGACCACGGATAGCCCGCAAAGTTGCATTCCCACGCCACTTTTCCGTCTGCCTTGGTGAGGGCGACGAGCTTGCCGCGCGAGCCGTCCGTCATCGCCACGGGCACGAAGATCAACTCTGCAAGCGAGCCCTTGCCCATGGCGAGCGTACCCTGCACGCCGCCCGAAACGCTCATGATGGTCTGGCAACGGTAATCGTTGTTCGTCCACACGCGCCCGCCCGTGAGCGCGTCAATCTTCCAGATAGGAATGAGCGCCTTGGAGTCCGCGCTCTCTCGCCAGCCTCCGTGGAAGGAGGTTGAGGTGTACACATAAGGGTGGCCGTTCTCCAATTCGAGCACGGGCGTGCAGTTCGTGTCGTCCAGCGTATCCTGCACCCAGTCGAGCGAAAGCGTGTTGAGGTCGAGGCACATCAGATGCCCGCCGTTGTCGGAGAAGATCGCGCGGCCGCGCCAGATGATGGCGCTGTCCTCGACGCCGAGCCACCAGCCCTGACTGCCGTCCTTGGTGGAGGTGGAATTGGTACGGCTGCCCTGATAGCGCCATTTGACGGTTTCGGGGGCGACCGAGATGGTTCCTGCCTGCGCGTCATATTGGGTGTTGAGCTTGATTCTATAGAGGATGCCGGACTCGCCGGGGTAGATCAGCGTGTCGGTCTCGGCGTCCACGAGCGCAGAGCTGTCGAAGTAGGCGAGGTCGCGCAGCGAGAAGCCATCCTTTTCGCCGAACTCATAGAGTATTTTGCCGGTGATGAGGCTGATGATGAACGCGTGGCTCGAGCCCTTGCCTTCCTTTGCGCTGTCGTCGCCGGAGCCGACGTACATCAGCGGGTATCCGCGCGGGTCGAGCGCGCCCGCGCCTTTGAACGGGAAGCCGCCCATGTCTATGGGATCGCGCGTGCGCTGCCCGCTCGCGAGGTCGAGGAAGTAGATGTGCCCGTCCATCGTGGCGTAGATGACCTCGACCAAATCCGCCTTGGCTTTGGCGGAGTCGTAGAGGTTCATGATTCTTTTGGTTTCCTCCGGCCAGCGCACGACCAGGGGCTGGCCCGTCCAGCCGCAGCCCGTCCATGCGCCCTCGCCGTATACCTTGGGCACGCTGCCAACCGAGGCCGTCCACGCGCCCTCGATGTCGAGCGTCTTCTCGCTCATGCTGGCCGTGCCGTAAGCCGCGCTGTCGCGGAAGTTGTTGCCGCGAAAGCCGATGACGCCCTCGAGCGCGGTGTATTCATCCCCGGTCGAGAAGTCGATGGCTTCGCTCGCGAGGTATTTTTCAACGATCTGATCGTTGACCTGTATGGCCGTTTTGATGCCGAAGTCGGAAGGCCGCGTGCCGTCGACCGCCGTTGGGCTGAAGCCGGGGAGAGGCGTGGGGGTGGGCTCGGGCGTGATCTCGGGCGTGGGCTCTATGGTGGCCGAAGGCGTCGGGCTGCCGAACAGGCCGTCCCAGAAGCCGGGCGTGCCCTCGCCCGCGGGCGTCCCCGTCGGGTCAACCTCTCCGCCGCCGCCGAGGTTGGAGAGCGCCAGTATCCCGAGCGTCAGCGCGAGGATGAACAATATCAGTATCAGTATGAACTTGCCGGTGACCCTGCGCCGTCTGCGGCGGTGTTTTGCCATGTCTCGCGCCTCGTTTTCCATAAGAATCAGTATTCCGCATTATTATAGCTTTTTTTCATGGGCCGGACAAGCGGCGCGGCATCTGCGTTTGTAAACAATTGGGAACGGATGCTTGCATGGGCGCGGCTGAATATGCAAGGAAGGTCAAGGGATACGTCTCCGGCGGCACAGCCGCTTTTTCGACGGACAAATATCCAAGCGGACGCCTTGCGGCGTCCGCTTGGACTGGCGCATATGTGTTTGTTATTTTTACCGCGGGCGGCAACTGGGGAGCGGCCGCTTCGCGCAGTAAACAAAGTTCTTACGCGGCGCGGCTCAGGTCGTGGATGTAGAGCCTATCCCGGCGCACGACGGCGCTCCTGCTCTGGGCGAGGCGCTGCCTCGCGCGGCGCGCGCGGGCCTTCGCCTCCTGGTGGAAGGCGGTCGCGGCCATGACGCCGAGCACCATGCCCGGCACGAGGAAAGAGAAGAACAATCCGAAGTAATTCATGTCAGCCTCCGCCAGAAATATCTTTGCTGGAAACGCGACGACCTGCCTTGCCGTTGCCGGATGGGAAATCGCGTACTCTTTCTTCCTTGCAAACCCATTATAGTATCTTTATGAGATACTGTCAATACCGAAACAGGGACTTAAGGAGTATTATTTTGGCTTGCGTGGAATTTCTTTTTAAGATACAATAAGAAAAAACGCAGGAGGCGCGCATGAACCGTCTCAAGGACCTTAGAAGGCAACGCAACATGAGCCAGGAGGACCTTGGCAGCCTCTTGGGCGTGCAGAAGGCCGCCGTATGCAAATACGAGGTCGGCCGCGTGCCGCTGCCCAACGACGTGCTCGTGAAGCTGTGCGACCTGTTCGGCGTCACCTCCGACTATCTGCTCGGGCGGGATGAACTGGTGACCCCGCTCTTTAAGCAGCGCCCGAGTTTGCCTGCGAGCTTCCGCCCCGTGGAAGGCGCGGTGGACGTGCCCCTTGTGGGGCGCGTGCACGCGGGCCTGCCCATCCTTGCGGAGGAGAACATCAGCGAATACATTCCCGTGCCCGCGTGCGATGTGGTCGCGGGCGAATACTTTTATATGGAAGTCGAGGGGGACTGCATGGAGGGCGAGTTCATCCCCGAGGGCGCGCTTGTGCTCGTGCGGCTTCAGCCAACGGTGGAGAACGGCCGCATCGCGGTCGTGCGCATCGGGGAAGAGGTACTGCTGCGCAAGGTCAAGCTCATGGGGAACATGCTCATGCTCATTCCCGCCAACACGCGCTACGAGCCCATGATCGTGCCCAGGGATACCGCCGAAATCGTCGGCCGCGTGGTCGAGGTGCGCATACGCGGACTTTGAAGGGAGCTTTTGGCTTTTTCTGTCGCATGACTTGCATAGGAACAGTTTCCCAAATTATAATATGGGAGGAATCCGGCTGCGGCCGTTTGGGAGGCGCTCTATGAAAAAGTTTATCCGCATGGCGGCGGTTTTGCTTGCGGCGCTGATGCTGCTTCCCGCGGCCGGCGCGTTCGCGGAAACCGGCTCGCTCGGCGCTGGCGGGGACCCGCAGCCCACCCCGACACCAGCGGCGCAGCCCGCCGCCTCGCCGTCCTCGGGCTCAAGCGCGAGCTCCGGCCTCGGCAGCCTCGGCGGCGATCCGACCCCGACCCCGCCGAGCGGGAGCGCCCCCGTGCCTGCACCGGCGGCGCCGGGCGGCAAATACGTTGCGCTTACTTTCGACGACGGCCCCTCCTCCTCGAACACGCCCAAAACGCTTGACCTGCTCAGGAAGTACGGCGTGCACGCGACGTTCTTCGTGCTCGGCTCGCGCATCAAGGGTAACGAGGCGCTGCTTCGCCGCATGGCGGATGAAGGGCACGAAATAGGCAACCACTCCTACAGCCACAAGCGTCTCACCTCGCTTTCACTCGACGCCGTCGAGCATGAGCTGCTGCGCACAAACAACCTCGTTTACGCGGCATGCGGCGTCACGCCCACACTCGTGCGCCCGCCCTACGGCTCGCGCAATGAGCGCATGCTCAACCGCCTTGCGGAAACGGGCTTCCCGTGCGTACTGTGGAGCATTGACCCTGCGGACTGGAAGGCTACGGACGCACGCGCCGTGCGCGACCATGTCGTTGCGCGCGCGAAGAACGGCAGCATCATCCTCATGCACGACCTCAAGAGCACCAGCGTCGCCGCGGCGGAGCTGATCATCAGGGATTTGCTGGCCAAGGGCTACGTTTTCTTGACGGTCAGCGAGCTGCTGGGCAGGAACATGAAGCCCGGCGCGGAATACCGACACGCATAAGGAGGCAAAAACACATAAACTGTTCAATATTTCTTCATAATATCGCTTGATATATCGATTGACACGGCTTATGCGCAATGATACAATAGTAAACTGCGTTAGCATGGTAATCTGTGGGAGGTTTGCGTTTTCACAGGGGAAATCATGCTGGCTTTCCTTAATTTGGTATCGCGCGGGTGCGTTTGGGGGAAGCTTATGCCAATCGACGCAGCGGCAGAACCGCGAAAGCGGGTTAATAGGATAGGAGTGAACGCGATGGTACACGAAGTGCAGATGGGCACAAGGAAACGCATGAGTTTCTCCCGTATCAACGAGGTTCTCGACATGCCGGATCTGATAGAGGTTCAAAAGAACTCCTATCAGCGTTTTGTCGACGAGGATCTTCGGGAGGTTCTCTCGGACATCTCACCGATTACGGACTATTCAGAGAAGCTGGTGCTGGAGTTTGTGGATTACAGCATCGATTTCGAGCATCCGAAATATTCTGTCGAGGAATGCAAGGAAAGGGATGTCAACTACTGTGCGCCCCTGCGCGTGATCGTGCGGCTCATCAACAAGGAAACCGGCGAGGTGAAGGAGCAGCCCGTGTTCATGGGCGATTTCCCGCTCATGACCGAGCAGGGCACCTTCATCATCAACGGCGCAGAGCGCGTCATCGTCAGCCAGCTCGTGCGTTCGCCCGGCGTGTATTTTTCCGGCGCGATCGATAAGCTGGGCAAGCATCTCTACTCGGCGCAGGTCATCCCGAACCGCGGCGCCTGGCTCGAGTACGAAACCGATTCCAACGAAATTCTCTACGTCAAAATAGACAGGCAGCGCAAGGTTTTCATCACGGCGCTGCTGCGCGCGCTGGGCTACGGCTCCAACGCCGAGATCATAGACCTGCTGGGCGAGGAGGAACGCCTTCTTGTCACCCTCGAAAAGGACAACACCAAGTCCGTCGAGGACGGCCTCATTGAGATATACAAGCGCCAGCGTCCGGGCGAGCCGCCCACCGAGGAAAGCGCGCGCAGCCTTTTGAACGCGCTCTTCTTCGACAAGCGCTACGACCTCGCGCGCGTTGGTCGCTACAAATTTAATAAGAAGCTCTCGCTCGCCTCGCGCATCGCGGGGCACATCGCCGCCGAGAACATCATCGATCCCGCCACCGGTGAGCTGCTCGCCGAGCAAGGCAAGAGCATAACGCGCGCAAACGCAAAAAAAATCGAAAACAGCGGTGCGCGGGGCGTGTACATCATCGCGGACGATAAAAAGCTCAAGGTGCTCGGCAACCTGTTCGTGGACGCCGCCGCCTATCTGCCCTTCGACCCCGAGAGCTGCGGCCTCAACGAGAAGGTGCACTATCCGACCCTCATGCAGATACTTGAGGAGGGTAAGAATTTTGGCGAAGACGGCCTCAAGGCGCTGCTCAAACAGCACGTGCACGACCTGATCCCGCGCCACATCGTGCCGGACGACATCGTCGCCTCCATCAGCTATCTGATGGGCATGAACTACGGCGTCGGCCGCACGGACGACATCGATCACCTTGGCAACCGCCGCATTCGCAGCGTCGGCGAGCTGCTGCAAAACCAGATCCGCGTGGGTATGACCCGCCTCGAGCGCGTGGTTCGCGAGCGCATGAGCCTGCAGGACATGGATACCGCCATGCCCAGCAACCTCATCAACATCCGTCCCGTGACCGCGGCGATCAAGGAATTCTTCGGCTCCTCGCAGCTCTCGCAGTTCATGGATCAGACCAATCCGCTCGCGGAGCTCACGCACAAGCGCCGTCTCTCGGCTCTCGGCCCCGGCGGCCTCAACCGCGACCGCGCCACCTTCGAGGTGCGCGATGTGCACTATTCGCACTACGGCCGCATGTGCCCCATCGAGACGCCGGAAGGCCCGAACATCGGCCTCATCAACTCGCTCTCGACCTACGCGCGCATCAACAATTACGGCTTCATCGAAGCGCCGTACCGGTTGGTCAGCAGCAAAGAGCGCAGCATTTATGACGACATCGTCTACCTCACCGCCGACGAGGAGGACGATTATATGATCGCGCAGGCAAACGAGCCGCTTGTCACGGATGATAAGACCGGCAAAACGTGGTTCGCCAAAGAGCGCGTCGTGGCGCGCAAGCTCGACAAGATACTCGAGGTGAAGAACACTGAGATCGAGTATATGGACGTTTCGCCCAAGCAGCTCGTGTCGGTTGCGACGGCGATGATCCCCTTCCTTGAAAACGACGACGCCAACCGCGCCCTTATGGGCTCGAACATGCAGCGCCAGGCAGTGCCGCTCCTGACGCCCGAGGCGCCTATTGTGGGCACAGGCATGGAGTATAAGGCCGCGCACGACTCGGGCGTCGTGGTCGTCGCGCACGAGGACGGCAAGGTGATTTCCGTCAGCGCGGACAAGGTCATTACCGAAAGCGCGGACGGCGTGCGCCACAGCTACAGACTCATCAAATTCAAGCGCTCCAACCAGGGCACCTGCATCAACCAGCGCCCCATCGTCGGCATCGGTCAGACCGTCAAAAAGGGCGATGTCATCGCGGACGGCGCGTCCACCGAGCAGGGCGAGATCGCGCTTGGCCGCAATATTCTCATTGGCTTCATGCCGTGGGAGGGTTACAACTACGAGGACGCGGTTCTCATCAGCGAAAAGCTCGTCAAGGAGGATATCTACACCTCCATCCATATCGAGGAGCATGAGACCGAGGCCCGCGACACGAAGCTTGGCAAGGAGGAGATCACGCGCGACATTCCCAACGTGGGCGAGGACGCGCTCTCCGACCTGGACGAGCGCGGCATCATCCGCATCGGCGCGGAGGTGCGTTCGGGCGATATCCTCGTGGGCAAGGTCACGCCCAAGGGCGAGCAGGAGCTCACCGCAGAGGAAAGGCTGCTGCGCGCGATCTTCGGCGAGAAGGCGCGCGAGGTGCGCGACACCTCCCTCAAGGTTCCGCACGGCGAGGGCGGCGTGATCGTGGACGTCAAGGTGTTCACGCGCGAAAACAAGGACGAGCTTTCCCCCGGCGTAAATGAGCTGGTACGCGTGTATATTGCGCAGAAGCGCAAGATTTCCGTGGGCGATAAGATGGCCGGCCGCCACGGCAACAAGGGCGTCATTTCCCGCATTTTACCGGAGGAGGATATGCCCTTCCTGCCCGACGGCACGCCGCTGCAAATCGTATTGAACCCGCTTGGCGTGCCCAGCCGCATGAACATCGGCCAGGTGCTCGAGTTGCACCTCGGCATGGTTTCAAAGTCCCTCGGCTGGAAAATTGCGACTCCCGTATTCGACGGCGCGAACGAGGATGACATCAAGCATCTGCTCGTGCAGGCCGGCATGGATGCGGACGGCAAGACCATACTCTACGACGGACGCACGGGCGTGCCCTTCGAGAACCGCGTGTCGGTCGGCTACATGTATTATCTGAAACTGCATCATCTGGTGGACGATAAGATACACGCGCGCTCCACGGGCCCGTATTCCCTCGTGACGCAGCAGCCTTTGGGCGGCAAGGCTCAGTTTGGCGGCCAGCGCTTCGGCGAGATGGAAGTCTGGGCGCTCGAGGCATACGGCGCGGCGAACACGCTCCAGGAGATCCTCACCGTCAAGTCGGACGACGTCGTGGGCCGCGTCAAAACGTACGAGGCCATCGTCAAGGGCGAGAATGTGCCCGAGCCGGGCGTACCCGAGAGCTTCAAGGTGCTCATCAAGGAGCTGCAGTCCCTCGGCCTCGATGTGAAGGTGTTGAACGACACGCACGAGGAAATCCAGATCGGCGAGCTTGCGGACGACGACGAAAGGCCCGGTCTCGACCTGAACATAGCCGGCACCGAGGACGCGCCTCCCGTGACGCCGGGCGTCTCCTTCGCGGACTTCGCGGAGTTTGACCTCGACGAGGACGACGATGAGGATGAAGAGGATGACGTAGGGGATGACATTGGCAGTTCCGGCGAGTTCTCCGATTTCGACGGAGAAGACGACGGCGGCGGCGAGTGACGAAGGATTAGGGGATAAGCAATTGTTTGAGCTGACGAATTTTGACGCGCTGCAAATCGGGCTCGCTTCGCCCGAAAAGATACGCGAGTGGTCGCACGGAGAGGTCAAGAAACCTGAAACCATCAACTACCGCACGCTCAAGCCCGAGCGGGACGGATTGTTCTGCGAGCGCATCTTCGGGCCCACCAAGGATTGGGAATGCCAGTGCGGACGCTATAAACGCGTGCGCTACAAGGGCGTGATCTGCGAGAAATGCGGGGTCGAGGTGACGCGCGCGAAGGTCAGGCGCGAGCGCATGGGCCACATCGAGCTTGCGGCGCCCGTAAGCCACATCTGGTACTTCAAGGGCATCCCCTGCCGCATGAAGATGCTGCTCGACATGAGTCCCCGCGCCCTCGAGAAGGTGCTTTATTTCGCGAGCTTCGTCGTGACTGACCCCGGCAAGACGCCGCTGATGTATAAGCAGATCCTCACCGACAAGGAATACCGCGACGCACAGGCGGAGTATGGCCCCAAGGCCTTCAAGGCCGGCATGGGCGCGGAGGCCATAAAAACCCTGCTCAAGGATCTCAAGCTCCCCGAGCTCGAAGTCCAGCTCAAAAAGGAAATCGCCGAATCCTCCGGCCAGAAGCGCGCCAACGCCATAAAACGGCTCGAGGTCATCGTGGCGTTCATCAAGAGCGGCAACAAGCCCGAGTGGATCATCATGGATGTGATACCGGTCATCCCGCCCGAGCTTCGCCCCATGGTGCAGCTCGACGGCGGCCGATTTGCGACCAGCGACCTCAACGATCTTTACCGCAGGGTCATCAACCGCAACAACCGCCTCAAGCGGCTTTTGGAGCTTCGCGCGCCGGATATTATCGTGCGCAACGAGAAGCGCATGCTCCAGGAGGCCGTAGACGCGCTCATCGACAACGGCAGGCGTGGCCGCCCGGTCACGGGTCCCGGCAACCGCGCGCTCAAATCCCTTTCGGATATGCTGCGCGGCAAGCAGGGACGCTTCCGCCAGAATCTGTTGGGCAAGCGCGTGGACTATTCGGGCCGCAGCGTCATCGTGGTCGGCCCCGAGCTCAAGATGTACCAGTGCGGTCTCCCCAAGGAGATGGCGCTGGAACTGTTCAAGCCCTTCGTCATGAAGAAACTCGTCGAGGACGGGCTTGCGCACAACATCAAGAGCGCCAAGCGCATGGTCGAGCGCGTGCGAGCCGAGGTCTGGGACGAGCTCGAGGTTGTCATACAGGATCATCCGGTTCTTTTGAACCGCGCACCCACGCTGCACAGGCTGGGCATACAGGCGTTCGAGCCCATCCTCGTCGAGGGCCGCGCCATCAAGCTGCACCCGCTCGTGTGCACGGCGTTCAACGCCGACTTCGACGGAGACCAGATGGCCGTGCACGTGCCTCTTTCCGTCGAGGCGCAGGCCGAGGCGCGCTTTTTGATGCTCGCCTCCAACAACATATTGAAGCCGCAGAGCGGCCTTCCCGTCGTGGAGCCGGATAAGGATATGGTCATCGGCTGCTACTACCTCACGCTCCAGCGCGAGGGCGACAAGGGCGAGGGCAAGATCTTCTCGAGCGAGGACGAGGCCATTATGGCCTATCAGACCGGCGACGTCACGCTCCACGCGAAGGTAAAGGTGCGCATAGAGCGCGAGTGGCAGGGCGAGAAGCGCCGCCAGATTGTCGAAACCTCGATAGGCCGGCTCATCTTCAACAACGCTATCCCGCAGGACCTCGGCTACATCGACCGCACGCAGGAAGAGAACCTCTTCAAGCTCGAGGTCGACAAGATGGTCGTCAAAAAGGACCTCAAGGGCATCGCGGATCGCTGCTACCGCCGCTACGGCACCACGGTCACGAGCGAAGTGCTAGATAACATCAAAGAGCTGGGCTTCCGCTACTCCACGCTCGGCGGCATCTCCGTGGGCTTCCAGGACATGGTCGTCCCCGAGGAGAAGAAGGCGATACTCGACGGGGCCGAAAAGAAGGTTGCCGACGTCGACGAGCTCTTCCACGACGGTATGCTCAGCGAGCAGGAGCGCAGGGCGAAGGTCATCGAGATTTGGAGCGCCGCGAACGTTGAAGTCACCAACGCGCTCATGACCACGCTCAAGGCCGACAACCCGATCTTCATGATGTCCAACTCCGGCGCACGCGGCAGCAAGAACCAGATCAGCCAGCTCGGCGGCATGCGCGGCCTAATGGCCGATCCGTCGGGCCAGATCATCGAGGTGCCCATCCGCGCGAGCTTCCGCGAGGGTCTCACGGTGCTCGAGTTCTTTATTTCCTCGCACGGCACCAGGAAGGGCCTCGCGGACACGGCGCTTCGTACGGCGGATTCCGGCTACCTGACTCGCCGCCTCGTGGACGTTTCGCAGGATGTGATCGTGCGCGAGGAGGATTGCTTTGCCGTGCGCGGCGAGGCGCCCAAGGGCATGGTCATCGAGGCGCTTATGGACGGCAACAAGCTCGTCGAAAGCTTCGGCGAGCGCATCCTGGGCCGCTATGCCGTGGACGCCGTCGTCCATCCCCAGACCGGCGAGGTTCTCTGCCCCGCCAACGAAATGATTACCTACGACCGGCGCGACAGCATCGTTTCCGCCGGCATCACATCGCTCAACTGCAGAAGCGTGTTCACCTGCCGCAGCGAGCGCGGCATCTGCGCCAAGTGCTACGGCGCGAACATGGCCACGGGCGGCGAGGTTAACATCGGCGAGGCGGTGGGCATCATCGCGGCGCAGGCCATCGGCGAACCGGGCACGCAGCTCACGATGAGAACCTTCCACACCGGCGGCGTCGCGAGCGTAGAGGACATCACGCAAGGTCTCCCGCGCGTCGTGGAAATCTTCGAGGCTAGGAAACCCAAGGGGCTTGCCGTCATCAGCGAAATCAGCGGCACGGTCTCCATCAGCGAGGGCAAGCGCCGCGAGGCCATTATCAAAAACGAGGACGGCGAGGCCGAAAAATACCTCATCCCCTTCGGCTCGAAGCTGCGCGTGCGCGACGGGGACGCCGTGAACGCGGGCGATGAGCTGACCGACGGCTCCATCAACCCCAACGATATATTAAAGATCAAGGGCGTCAAGGGTGTGCAGGCGTATATGCTCAAGGAAGTGCAGAACGTCTACCGCATGCAGGGCGTGGAGATCGCCGACAAGCACGTCGAGATCATCATCCGTCAGATGCTCAGGAAGGTGCAGATCGAGGACGCGGGCGACACAGAGATGCTCCCGGGCGAGCTCGTGGACATCTTCCGTTTCGAGCGGGAGAACGAGGATATGGTCGAGAAGGGCATGCAGCCCGCCGTCGCCAAGCGCAAGCTTTTGGGCATCACCAAGGCCGCGCTCGCGACGGACTCCTTCCTCTCGGCGGCCAGCTTCCAGGAGACGACGCGCGTGCTGACCGAGGCTGCGATCAAGGGCAAGATCGACCCGCTGGTCGGCCTCAAGGAGAACGTCATCATCGGCAAGCTGATCCCTGCGGGCATCGGAATGAGGCGCTACCGCGACGTCGAGGTCGAGGTTATACCCGAAACGGCGAGGTAATTTCAGTTTGAATAGGCGTGCGGGACGCGATCTTCGCGTCCCGCGCACTTGGGAAAGGGCGCTTCTATGGGCAGAGAATATACGAACACCTCCTGCAAGCTCCACGGCAGCGAATACTGCGCAATGCTCAACATGGAGAGCTGCCGCTCCTGTACCGTGGATTGTATCAGCGAGGACAAGGCCGCCCTCGTGCGCGCGGATCTCAACGTCATCCTCTCCAACGTGCCCGAGGCGGGCGTGCAAGGATTATTTGCGGGGGATGAGTGCCTGCTCTGCAAGGGCGAGCCGGGCAAAAAGAAATGGTACGCGCTCACGGATATCGCTCACGCGGAGCCGCGCAGAAAGCGCGCGACGATACTTGGCATCTCCAAGGAGCCGCGCGCGGGCACGGTGCTGCCCATCCAGATCGCCTGCTGCGACGCGTGCCGCAGCAGATACCTTTGGCTCGAGTATTTTTCTCCCGTGACGGGCACGACCTTCGCCGCCGTCGCGCTGATTCTTTTGAGCATACGCACAGTGCGCGAACCCATAGCGGCCATCGCGGAAATGCTGCCGTTTTTCATTTTCCTCGCGGCGACTGGGCTGGGCGTGCTGCTGGGCAAGCTTGTGAGGCGCCTTCTCGCCCGAAAGTACGCGCCCGTCATGTATACGAGGATCATGGAAGCGCCCATACTCAACGCTATGGCGGAAAAGGGCTGGTTTGAGCTCAATCCCAATGCGGGCACGAGCAGGCTCGTCTTCTCGAAGAAGCCCATCAAGCAGGGATTGTTTTCCGGCATGTCGGAAGAAAGCGAGACGCTGGCTGAAGAATGCGGCGAAGTCGCACAGAAAAGCGAATAAAGCGTCGAAACCGTTTGACAATCAAAGGCTTCGATGATAAAATCTAAAAGTTGCGGAAAATGTCCCTTTCAAGGGGTTGCAAGGGATTTTCTTGATATAGTAACCAAGCTAACACAAACGGTAAAACGGTAATTCAACCAGGAGGAAATTCAATGCCGACCATCAACCAGTTGGTTCGCAAGGGCCGGGAGCAGGTCACATACAAGACCACCGCGCCTATTTTGAAACAGTGCCCGCAACGCAGAGGCGTCTGCACGGCGGTGCGCACCATGACCCCTAAAAAGCCTAATTCCGCGCTGCGCAAGATTGCGCGTGTCCGTTTGACGGACGGCCTTGAAGGCACGGCGTATATACCCGGCATCGGCCACAACCTGCAGGAGCACAGCGTGGTGCTTATCCGCGGCGGCCGCGTGAAGGATCTGCCGGGCGTGCGCTACCACATCATCCGCGGCGCGCTAGACACCGCGGGCGTCGCCAAGCGCATGCAGGCGAGGTCCCTCTACGGCGCGAAGCGCCCGAAGAAGTAAGGAGGTATCGTTATGCCCAGACGTGGATTCGTACCCAAGCGCGAGGTGCTCGACGATCCGATTTACGGCGGCAAGCTCGTCACCAAGCTCATCAACCAGGTCATGCTCGACGGCAAGCGCGGCAAGGCGCAGGCCGCCTGCTACGGCGCGTTTGAAATCATCAAAGAAAAAACCGGCCGCGCGCCCATCGAGGTGTTCGAGCAGGCCATGAACAACATCATGCCCGTGCTCGAGGTCAAGGCCCGCCGCGTCGGCGGCGCGACCTATCAGGTTCCCATCGAAATCCGTCCGGAGCGGCGGCAGACGCTGGGCCTTCGCTGGCTCATCAGCTACGCCCGGGCGCGTGGTGAGCGCACCATGATGCAGAGGCTCGCCGG
>JAPXSN010000014.1:0-23630 GCA_033813015.1 Clostridia bacterium
GCATCTCAATAACCCCTATTATTTGATGCCTTTATTCTATAGTAAAACTGTAAACCATGTGTCCGTATATTCTGTAAACTATGTTACTACTCTAAACATGGAGCCGTCCGCCTTGACGTAGATCTTCTCGGTGTTGTCCGCAGCGCCGGAAAGCGTGATGAGATACATCTGCGCGTCCATATAGGTCGCGTAGGATGCCGACTTGATGGTCGCGCCCGGATACTGCTTGCTCACAGCTTCCGTAACCGTGCTGGGCAGAGCGTTGACCTCGATGTTTTCGCCCTCCTTGAAGCCCTCGATGGTATCCCCGCCCGGGGTCCCGGGCGACGCGGGCGCGCTGGGCGAAGGATTCGTCGGCGCAGTCGTCCCTGCGCCAAGGGTAGGCGAGGCCGCGGGCTTCACCGTGAGCATCGGCGAGGGTGACGCCACGTTGCCGCTCTTGCAGGCCGTAAGCGACATCAGCACGAGCACCGCCAAGAGCATTGCGATTGTTTTCTTCATAGTTGCCTCCTTAAGGATGTGTCGGCTGTGCCGACGCTTTGCACATAGTTTTCACGCAAAGGAGGCTGTTTATACTTGTTTGCGACAGCGCGAAAACGCGCAGTCAGTGAAAAATCATTTTTGAGAGCACCCAGATGATCGCGAGCGCCGCCACGGTGATGGATATGAGGATAATTAGGGTGATGACATATTCCTTGTTTTCGCGTTTTGTGCGATATGCGTATTTGCGCTTGAGCGAGGCCGCAAGCTCCGCATCCCCATCCTGAATGGTGCGGATGCGGCTGTCCCGACCGGAGCCTGAGGAGGACGCAGCGTCCGACATCGAACGCGCCTCCCAGGGCATGGCACGCTCTCCCTCATCCGCCTCGGGCGCGCCGGGCACGCCGCGCTCGAGGCAGCGCTGCAGCGCCGCTTTCATATCCGAAGCGGAAGCGTAGCGCTCGGCCGGCTTGAAGGCGCACGCGCGGCTGATGACAGCGGCAACCGCCTCGTCCGCATAGGCGGGGCGGGGCAGCTCCTTGCCCGCGAGGCGCTTGGCGAGCGCGAGCTCCGTATCCTGATACGTAATTTCGCCCTCGGGCGGCAAAAATGGCGCGCGGTTCGCGTTCAAAAGCCTGTGCATGACAAGGCCCAGCGAGTAAAGGTCGGCGGTCTTACCCGCCTCCTCACCGCGATAAACCTCGGGCGCCATGTAGGAATAGGTGCCCTTTTTGCTCAGCACCATGCTGGTTTTTTCCATTTGCCGCGCGACGCCGAAATCGCCCAGCTTATACGTGCCATCGCGGCTCATGAGTATGTTGGCGGGCTTGATATCCCTGTGGATGATGCGCTCGCGCTCAAGCGCCTCGAGCGCCGTGCAGATATCTATGCCCAAGCGGCACACCTCGCCCTGCGAGAAGGGTTTCGCTGCGGCGCGATCGGTCAGCGGCTCTAAAAGCTCCATGCGGATGAGGATGTCGTAGCCCGGCATGTCCTTCTTGCCGATGACCGCATGGTCCTCGTAGGCCACGATGTTCGAGCAGCCGCGCAGGCGGTACATGAAGCGAATCTCGCTTATTAGATCATCCTTGAATTTTTCATAATAGCTGCGGGCGCTTTCCAGATCGGTCGCGATGCCCTCGCTCATGAGCGCGCGCAGCTCGCCTTCGTCCGCCGGGATGCTCACATGCTTCACGGCCGAGCGGAAATCCGGCGAGTCCTCGCGGTAAGCAAGATAGACGCCGCCGTAGCTGCCGCGTCCGAGCTGCCTGTCGATTTTCCAACTCCCCCACAGGGGTTCGAAGTCGTGTATGGAAACCATGGTCTCTCCAAAGCAGTCCGAATGCTTCCGAACGCTTTGCTGAATATTGTAGCATAGAAAGCGCAGGCGCACAACCATTCCAGCCCGGGCTTGAATGTACAACGCCCAAACGGTAATATATTCTTATGGACTACGTATGCTTATCCTGCAAAAAACGGGAAAACGCCGCAACAGCTTCGCCGCGCTGCGCCTGCGGCGGGCTGTGGAAGCTCGATTTCGCTTTGCCTCCGTTCGACCCCGCGCTCGTCGACGTCCATGCAAAAGGCGTTTTTCGCTATCGCGCATTTCTGCCGCTCGGGGATGAGGCGTGGCGCTCCGTCACGCTCGGCGAGGGCGCTACCCCCATCGTGCGCGCGGGCGGCGCGCTCGTCAAGCTCGATTATCTCATGCCCACGCTCTCCTTCAAGGACAGGGGCGCGGCCGTGCTCGTTTCGCACATGAAGGAGCTTGGGGTCGAACGCGCCGTGCAGGATTCCTCGGGCAACGCGGGCAACTCCATCGCCGCGTACTGCGCAAGGGCTAAAATCGCGTGCGAGATATTCGTGCCCGAGGGCACCTTGCCGGGCAAGATCGATATGATTCGCAGCCACGGCGCGGCGTGCACCGTCGTCCCCGGCGGCCGCGACCGCTGCGCCGAGGTTTGCCGCGCGCACGTTGACAACGAGGGCGTGTTTTACGCGAGCCATGTCTACAACCCGTATTTTTATGAGGGCACGAAAACGTATGTCTACGAAATCTGCGAGGAGCTCGGCGGGATGCCCGATACCCTCGTGCTGCCCGTGGGCAACGGCACGCTTTTCCTCGGCGCGATGCTTGGGCTCGAGCATTTGCTTTCAAGCGGATGCATATCGAAGATGCCGCGCATCCTCGCGGTGCAGAGCGAGCGCTGTGCGCCCATACTCGAGGCGTACCGGGCGGGACTCCCTGCGCCCGTGCCTGTGAAGCCTCTGCCCACGCTCGCGGAGGGCATCGCCATAGGGGCGCCCGCGCGCGGAACGCAGATGCTCGGACACATTAAAAAATACGGCGTCGAGGTCATCCCCGCGCCGGAGGACGACATCGCTGCCGCGCGGGACAGGCTCGCGCGCGAGGGTATCTTCGTCGAGCACACGAGCGCGGCGGTCTATGCCGCATATCTCAATTATGTCAATAAGCGCGGCCCCGTCGGGGAATGCCTGCTGCCCGCGACCGGGGCGGGCCTCAAGGGCGCGCATAGGGAAAGGAACACCGAATGAACATTAGCGTTGTTGGAATCCCGAAGAAGGGTCTGCCGGACGGGTTCGTCTACGCGGATGAGCTCGTGCCGGACTGCATCGCGGACGCGAAGTACGCGGGAACGGACAACTTCATGGGCGTCCCCGCTGAGGGCTACAGGCAACCGCTCGTGGTCGTATCCCGCGCCGTGGGCGAAGGGCTTATCCGCGCCGCGAACGCGCTACGGCCCAAGGGGTATCTGTTGAAGCTGTTCGACGGCTACCGCCCGCAGAGTGCGGTCGACCATTTCGCGCGCTGGGCCGCAGACGAGGCGGACAGCCGCAGAAAGCTCATCCATTACCCGAACGTGGAGAAACGGTTATTGTTCGAGCTGGGCTACATCGCGGGGAAATCCGGCCACACGCGCGGGCGCGCCATAGACCTCACCCTCGTCGACGCCGCGACGCATCAGGAGCTGGACATGGGCAGCATATTCGATTTTATGGACGAGCGTTCGCATCACGGCGCAAGCGGACTTTCGCCCTCACAGCGGGCGAACCGCCTTGTTTTGCGCGAGGCGATGTGCGGCGCGGGCTTCGTTGCCTACGAGGAGGAATGGTGGCATTACAACATCGTGCCGGAGCCGTATCCGGGGGTGTATTTTGAGTTTGCGGTGGAATAGGGCTTATCAATAGCCAAGGGGCCGATATGGAATCGGCCCCTACGATCTTTCATTCAATATCAATTGTTACTTCGCGGTTATCACCCCGTCCCGGTACGCGTCGAGCAGCTTCAACAGCTCGTCGATGCGCTCGCGGATGACGGCGCCCGTGTCGATGTCCGCAACCATGACGCGCTCGGGGAAATCCTCGACGCGGATGGTGTGAGAGATGATGTCCGCCCCGCGCGTAACGGCGTCCTTGACAGCCGGGAAGGGCTCGTGCGCCGAGAGGCGGATGCAGTGGGAGGTAAAAAACATCGTGTAGCCCGCGATGCCGGTCTCGCGCTGATACGCCTTGCAGAAGCCGCCGTCGATGACGACAAGCTTGCCGCCCGCACGCAGCGGGCTTTCGCCATCCTTCACCTTGACGGGAATGTGGCCGTTGACGATGCGGCTCCAGGGCTTATCGAGGCCGAACATCTCGAGTATATTCGCGCAGTACTCCTCGCTTTCGTTATATTCGTAATAGGCGTTCTTAGGCTCCTTCCAGGTGGACTTATCCTCAAGAAGCGCGCGCTCGAAGGTGGCAATGTGGTCGCGCCCGAACACGGGCGAGTTGCGCCCGCACCAAAGGAACCAGAGAAAATCCTGCCCCTCCGTGCGCTCGCGCGAGCCCTCGGGGGCGAGCATACCCTGCCGGGCGAGGCGGTCCGCATAATCGAAGAAATTCTTGCCGGAAAGTACGGATGAACCGAACTCAAAGCGCGTAAAGCTGCCGTCTGCCTCCGTGGGGACGCAGCCGTGGAAGAGCAGGTTGCCGTTGCAGCAGCGGTAAAGCCCGCCCGCGTTCAAGAGGAAACGCGCGTGCGCCTGAAGCTTCTGGCTGTGACGGAAGGCCGTCGTGAGCTGTCCCATCAGGGCGCTCTCCTCCGGGGTAAGGCGGTTGGGGTCTTTGGGGTCGACTGTGGGAAACTCCGTGTCGCGCAGCGGATGCTCACGGCCTTCAATCTCGATGATTCCCTTCTCCCAGTCCACGCGGGAGAACATGTCGCGATCCTGCATCTTATAAGAATGCCGCCTTTGGACGAGCTGCCCTTCAAGCTTGAACATGATGACGCTGACGGCCTTATGCATGCGCGCGTAGAAGTTCATGTCGCGCGGGCGGTACGGCTCCGAGGGGAGGTTTCGCGGCTCGAAGACCGCGGCATCACGATATCGTTCCGCCGAGAACACCGCAAGCGGCAGCAGGTTGATGCCATAGCCGTTCTCGAGCATGTCGAGGTTGTCGTACTGCAGACAGTTCTTCACCGCGGCCGCGACGCATACCGGGCTGCCGGAGGCCGCGCCCATCCAGAGCACATCGTGGTTCCCCCACTGGATATCCACGTTGTGGTGGCGCATGAGCGCGTCGAGTATCTCGTCCGCGTGGGGGCCGCGGTCGAAGATATCGCCCACGATGTGGAGCTGGTCTACGCTCATGCGCTTGATGAGGGTTGCAAGCTCCACGATAAACGTGTCCGCGCACTCGGTCAGGATGATCGCGGAGATGATGTTGCTGTAATACCGCTCCTTGTTGCCTGTGTTGGCGGCGTTGAGCAACTCCTCGAAGATATATGTAAACTCCTTGGGCAGCGCCTTTCTGACCTTCGAGCGCGAATACTTCGAGGCCGAGATGCGCGCCACGGCGATGAGCCGCCGTATGGTCACGCGGTACCATTCGGAAAGGTCGCTCTCCTTTGCCTTGATTTCGGCGAGCTTTTCGCGCGGATAATAGATCAGCGCGCAGAGCGCCCTGCGCTCCGCAGCCGTCAGCGAGTCGCTCAGCGCCTGGTTCACCTTCTCCGCCACGGCGCCCGAGCCGTTGTTGAGTATGTGGGTAAACGCTTCGTGCTCGCCGTGGATATCGCTCATGAAGTGCTCGGTGCCCTTGGGCAGGTTGAGGATCGCCGTGAGGTTGATAATCTCCGCGCTTGCGGCCTGTATGGTAGGATACTCCCGCGCGAGCTGCGCGAGGTAACGCTTTTCCCGATCAGTCATGGCAAATCCCTTTCATTATTGTTGTTCAATTTATCATATCATGGTAAAGACTGCGAAAGAAGCGCATTCTTTCGTAAAGCTGACCTATCCGAGCGTAAATTTTTGTATCCTTTTCCCATCCGCCTGCGGATTGAGCTGAAGAACCTGCACAGCGATGCGCGAAAGGGCTTCTCCTTTTTTAATGCGCGCTGCCTCGGCAAAGACCTCCTCGCCCCAGAAGTGTTCTGTCGTGCAGAACACCGTGCTCGACCAGCCGTATTCCTCCCCCATGCGCGAAACCTTGCGCCGTCTGCCGCACATGGTTAAATACAGCTTCATTTGCAGCTCGACGAGCGCGCGCTCCACTTTAAGCTTCTCCTCCCTGCCAAAGCCGCACAGCGGCGCAATCGCGTGCATGGGCAAGGCCTCATGCTCCACAACCGCGTCGTAGACGCGCTTGGCTTCAACGCTCACGACGCCGTCCTCATATTCCTCCGCGAGGGTCTTGCTTCCCCGCCGCGCGGCGAGGAAGCACGGCGCCCATTCGCGCGTCATATACCCGCCCAGCTTGAAGAACATCTTCGCGTAAGCGATGTCAACCCGCTCGTCGAGCACGCGCATGCGCCACTCCCACGGGTCGGTTTCGGGGTCGCCCGTATGCCAGCGCACGGGCGTGTCGTACGGGGCCTCCTCGTTCCATCCCCACTGGAGGACGGAATGGATTCCCCCGTCGTTGCCGCAGCCCACCGAAAAGCCCGCCTCGAGCAGCGCGGACACGAAATCCGCGTAGCACCTGATCTGTTTTTGCATAGAAAGCGCCCTCCTGCGGTATAAGCCCGTATAGGGGTATCATATCATCGGGAGGGCGCGAGAGAAAAGAGGGCAGTAAGCGGAATGCGGGATTCCCGCCGTTTGTTTATGTTTTTTTGTAAAACACCGCACCGCACTTGGAGCAGGTAACCTTCACCTTCCCCTTGCCTCGGGGCACGCGCATCTTCAGTCTGCATTTAGGACAGGAAAAGCGCCTGTAATGCTTTCGCTCCTCGCGTCTGCGCGCGCGGGAGACCCGATCGCCGATGAGTTTTTTCTTGAGCGCCAGATACTTTTCGTTTTCCGCCTGCCTGGCGTAGATGTTCTTGGAGTACATGCGAAAATAGCTCCACCCGAGCAGCGCGAGGGATAGTACCCACAGTATATTCGCGAGCCTGCCGCTCCAGACGGAGGTCGTCGCGAGAGACGCGACGAGCAGCACCAGCGCCGCGACGAGCAGCGCGCGGCACAGCGCGTCGTTGCCGTTCCGGCCTTCGAAAAAGCGGCGCATCCGCTCAGAAAAGGAAGGTTTACCCTTGTTGTTCATTCCTCTACCCCCTTAAGGATCTCCTCGAGCTCATCGCAGGCCATGACGACCGAAGGCGCATTTTTCATTTTGATCGCCGCGCGCAGCCGGTCCGCCGCGAGCATGGCTTCGCCGCGCTTCTCCTTATCCGCCTTGTGCGAAATGCGCTTGACGCGGTTTAATAATCCCTCTGCACGGTTGCGGATGGCAGCCTCGTCGCCCGCGCGCGCCTCCGCCGCAGCGTAACGCGCGGCATCCCGCATGGCGCGATCCATCTCCTCATTGGTCATGTTTGAGCTGCCCGTGATGGTGATGTCCTGCGCCTTGCCCGTGTCAAGGTCGCGCGCGGACACAGTGGCGATGCCGTTCGCGTCGATGGAGAATGTCACCTCTATCTGCGGTACGCCGGCCATAGCGCGGCGGATGCCGCCCAGGCGGAAGCGCCCAAGTTCCCTGTTCATGGCAGCGCGGGGGTTCTCCCCCTGCAGCACATGGATTTCGACCGAGGACTGAAAGGGCGCGGTCGTCGTGAAAACCTGACTCTTTATAATAGGTATGGAGGTATTGCGGTTGATGATGCGCGTGAATTCGCCGCCGACGGTTTCTATGCCAAGCGAAAGCGGCGTAACGTCGAGCAGCAGCAGACCGTTGACCGTGCCCGCGAGCACACCGCCCTGCAAACACGCGCCCATGGCGACGCACTCATCCGGGTTGATGCCACGAAAAGGCTCCTTGCCGGTCAATTTGCGCACGAGCTCCTGCACGGCGGGCATGCGCGACGAACCGCCAACCATGAGTACCTTGCCGAGCTGATTCGCCGAGAGGCCCGCATCCTGCATGGCCTGCCGGGTCGGGCCTTCGGTCGCCTTGACAAGGTGGCCGGTCAGTTCCTCGAGCTTGGCACGCGAAAGCGTCGTTTCAAAATGCAGCGGCGCGTCCCTTTTGCTCGCGATAAAGGGAAGACTCACCATCGTTTCAAGCGCAGAGGAAAGCTCTATCTTGGCCGCCTCCGCGGCCTCGCGGACACGCTGCATGGCGACGGCGTCCTTCGAAAGATCAATCTTATGCTGCGCCTTGAAAGCACCCACGAGATAATCCGCAACGCAGCGGTCGAAATCATCCCCGCCCAGGCGGTTATTGCCCGCGGTCGCCATGACCTCGATGACGCCTTCGCTGATATCGAGGATGGACACATCGAACGTGCCGCCTCCCAAGTCGTAAACCATGACCTTCTGGGACTGCTCCTTATCCACGCCGTAAGCGAGCGCGGCCGAGGTCGGCTCGTTGATGATGCGCTGCACGTTGAGCCCGGCTATCTGCCCGGCATCCTTGGTGGCCTGGCGCTGCGCGTCGGAAAAATACGCAGGCACGGTGATGACAGCGTCGGTCACACTCTCCCCGAGAAAAGCCTCCGCATCGAGCTTGAGCTTTTGGAGAATCATCGCCGAGACTTCCTGCGGCGTATGGCGTTTGCCGTCTATTTCAACGCGGCGCGCAGTACCCATATCCCGCTTGATGGAGCCGACCGTGCGCTCCGGGTTGGTGACGGCCTGGCGCTTGGCCGCGTCCCCGACAAGGCGCTTGCCGTCCTTGGTAAAGGCGACCACCGAGGGCGTGGTGCGCTTGCCCTCTGCGTTGGGGATGATGGTCGCCGCCCCGCCCTCCATGACGGCGACGCAAGAGTTGGTTGTGCCCAGATCGATCCCGATCATTCGCGACATCGTTCGTACCTCTTTTCGTGAGAAAACTCGTTTTCAGCAAATACTATACCACATTCCACGCCAGCCGCTGTGTATGGAGTGTGAAGGTTTTCAGGCGCTTTTTGCCGCAGCAGCATTTCCTTTATGCGTTGGAATTAGCATATTGCATTTTTCTGCGCGATGATGTATTATATCTTTTGCCATGGGGATATAGCTAAGTTGGTATAGCGCGGCGTTCGCAATGCTGAGGCCAGGGGTTCGAGTCCCCTTATCTCCACCAAATCATCAACACCAGTTGATACAATGAAACCCGCTTCGTGAGGAGGCGGGTTTTGTTGTATGAGGCGGAAAAAGGCTGGATATCTAGGGATTCTTGCCTATGTAGCTATTTGATGATCAGAGGTGCGGGCGGGAGTTTGTATGGCATTTAAGCATTCATTAGCCTAGCCGGGCACGGTTCTGGAGAATTTGAATCTCAAGGGAGGAATCGTTCAATGCTGTACCATACGTTCACGAGTGTCATAAACAGCCCTTTAAAATAGAACCGCAAAACTGTATGCTCCGCCCCGTCCGGCTCGGCAAGCTGCTTGCGGCGCTCGGGACGCCCTCTACGCGAGTGTTGGAGTAGTAAGGTCCCGTTTCCTTGTCGTACTGATATCCGGCGTACAGGATACACCCATGCTGTCCTGCTCAAAGATTTTTTTCACACAAACTGTCCTCCCTGCGCCGCCGAAGCGCGTTCTCACAGAACCCTTCCCCATGCTATAATAACTTATCATATAATTCAGGATGGTGCTATGTTGTTGCTCCGCCTCTTCTACCTCCTGCTCCAATGCACCTGGGGTTTTCTCCAAAGCCTTCTCGGGTTTCTGCTTCTGCTCGCGCTGGGCAAGCAGCGCCGTATGTGGCACGGCTTCGCGCTAATGACCGTTTTTGACCTGCAAAAGGTCAGAATTAACCGATTCGGCTGCATATCGCTGGGCATGTTCATTTTCGTGACCGCGCGGGAGGGCTGCGCGCCCGATCCCGGCATTGCCGCGCACGAATACGGCCACACCTTCCAGTCGCTGCTGTTGGGCCCGCTCTATCTGTTTGCCGTGGGCATCCCGTCGAGCTGCTGGGCGCTGCGCTACCGCGCACATTACGCCGAATACAAAGCCGCGGGCGTGGCCTATACCTCGCGCTACCCCGAGGGCTGGGCGCAGAACTGGGGCGAGCGGGCGATGCGCGCACACGCCCGGCGCGCCGCGAAGAAGAAATAAAGAGGTAAATATGACATATTCCCGCCGCCGCGCTTGACCCGTGCAGGCGGGTTTTGATATAATCCGTGAAATTCCCCCAAAGGAGGGCGAGTATATGCACGAGTCCGAAACGATCAAGCTCTTTTATGACAACGCATCCGAGGCCGAGTGGAAGCGCCTCGAGGGCTTCCGCTTCGAGTTCGAGATCACCTCCCGCATGATGGCGCGCTACATAAAGCCCGGCGCGCGCATACTCGACATCGGCGGCGGTCCGGGGCGGTACAGCCTGTATTTCGCCGCGCGCGGACATGATGTGACGCTCGTCGACCTTTCGGAAGGCAACGTTGCCTTCGCGAAGGCCAAGGCCGCCGAGCTCGGTCTGCCCCTCAAGGCATATCGATGCGACGCGCGCGACCTCTCCTGCCTGCCGCTCGAAGGCGAATACGACTGTGTGCTCGTAATGGGGCCGCTCTACCATCTTTTCAAGGAAAGCGAGCGCGAGAAGGTCATGGTGGAAGCCAAGGCGCGCCTCGCGCCGAACGGCGTGCTGTTCGCCTCGTTCATCACGCTCTACGGCGGGCTAAATTACTATCTGAGCGAATGCCCGGAAGAAATCATACATGAGCCCGAAATGGACTACTTCGATCGCATGGCCGAGGAAAAAACGTGGTGCGGCAAGGCGTTTACGCTCGCGAGCTTCGTCGGCTGCGAGGAGATAGAGCCCTTCTTCGCGCACCTCGGCTTTGAAAAACTGTGCCTGTTCGGGCAGGAAGGCGTCACCGCGACGCGTCTTATGGATATCGAGCGCGCACCGGAGGAGGTGCGGCAATTCTATTTGAACCTTTCACTGAGGCTGTGCGACAAGCGGGCATATTACGCGTACTCATCGCATATGATGTACGTTGGACGTAAAATAATTGACAATTGACAATGGACAATTTTCAATCAAGTGAAAAAACGCTCTTCGCTTTGCGAACGAAGGGCGTTTTTGTATGGGTCTCATGGGGGAAGAATATCCTTCTCTACGCGCATTGCACGATTTTTGCCCCCTCGAGGTCGATCTCGAGCGGCAGGACGCGCCACGCGCCCGGCAGCGGGGATACGGCCTCCTGTGCACGCGCGGGGAAGCCCTCGTCCCGATAGATCGCCATGCAGGTCGGGCCGGAGCCGCTGATGAAAAAAGCCACGCAGTCAGCGCTTTCGGCGGCATGTTTGAGCGCGTCGAATGCGGGGATAAGCCTCTTGCGGTACGGCTCGTGCAGCCGGTCGTCCATGGCACGGCGGATGGCGTCGTCGTCCCCCGCGCCGAGCGCGCACAGCAGCGCGAGCGCGTGAGCCACGGTGAAGGCCGCATCCTCGTGGGAAACGAGCTTGGGCAGCGCCGCGCGCGCCTCGTGCGTGTTGGTCATAAAGTCGGGCACGAAGGCGCAGAACCGAAGCCCCCGCGCGACGGGATAGCCCACGGCGCACGGCCTGCCCTCGTGCGCGAGCGCCGTCGTGAAGCCGCCCCATATCGCCGGGGCGAGGTTGTCCGGGTGGCCCTCGAGCGCGTCCGTGATCTCGAGCAACTCCTGCTTGGTCAGCTCCCGACCGTGGAGCGCCGCCGCGCCCAAAGCGCCCGCGACATACATCGCGGCGGATGAGCCCAGCCCGCGCGAAATGGGGATGTCGCTCTCGATTTCGATGCGCACATTTTCCCCCGGTATGTCAAGGCGCGCGAGCGCCGCGCGATAGGCGGCGTAGACAAGGTTGCTCGCATTGCAAAAGCGCGCTTCCGTGCCGGAAATGACGAGAGAATCGCACATTTCCAGGCGCACGTGCGCGTAGAGCGACAGGGCGACGCCGAGCGCGTCGAACCCCGGCCCCATGTTGGCGGATGTCGCGGGCACACGGATTTCAATCATAGTTCCCGCGCCTTTCTTGCGACGTAATCGAACACCTCGTCCGGGTCGATTATATCCGCATGCAGCTCTCTGGCGCTGCGAAGCTCTTTAAGTCCCCGGGGTATGGGCGTCCCGCTGACGGCTTGAAGCCGCTCCATGGCCTCGAAACCGTCCGCTGCGGACGCACCCGATACGGCGCGCAGCACATCTTCGGCAAATTTATAGGGGCTTGCCGTTGCGAGCACGACCATGGGTCTCCCCTCCCGCTTCACTTCGCAAGCAGCCCAGGCCACGGCGGTGTGCGTGTCGAGCACGTAGCCGCACTTTTCAAACACACGGCGTATGGTCGAGAACGTCGCCTCATCGTCGAACGAGCAGGCCGTGAACGCGCCGCGGATGCGAAAGAGCATATCCGTGTCGATCTCATAGCATCCGTCGTACGCGAGGCGGCGCATGAGTTGGCGCACATACGCGGCGCTGCAGCCGCACTCGTAGTAGAGCAGCCTTTCGAGGTTGGAGGAAACGAGTATATCCATGCTCGGCGAGGCGGTTTTATGCAAGTCCCTTCGCCTGTCGTAAACGCCGGTTTGGATGAAGTCCGTGAGCACGTCGTTGCGGTTCGAGGCGCACACGAGCCTTCCCACAGGCAGACCCATGCGCATGGCGAGGTAGCCTGCAAGTATGTCCCCGAAGTTGCCCGTGGGCACGCTGAAATCGACCTCATCCCCATAGGAAATGTTGCCCCAACGCACGAGGTCGCCGTATGCCTTGATGTAATACATGACCTGCGGCGCGAGCCGCCCTATGTTGATGGAGTTCGCGCTCGAAAGCCGCACGCCCCCGGGCAGCGCGTCCTGCTGCTCGAGCGCACGCCGGAAAGCGCGCTTGACGGCGGATTGCGCGTCGTCAAAATTACCGCGCACGGCGCAGACCGCGACGTTCTTCCCCTCCTGCGTGAGCATCTGCGCGCGCTGCACGGCGCTCACGCCCCCGTGGGGATAAAACACCGCGATTTTCGTTTGGGGAATATCCCGAAAGCCCGCGAGCGCGGCCTTGCCCGTATCCCCGCTGGTCGCGGTCAGTATCATCGTGGAGCCCGCCTCGCCATTCATGCGCTTGGCTTCGGCGAGAAGCTGCGGCAGCGCACAGAGCGCCACATCCTTGAAGGCCGAGGTCGGCCCGCGGAAAAGCTCGAGCACGTAGTTCTCCCCGACTTTAACGAGCGGCGCAATGTCCTCGGTTTCAAAACGGCCGTCGTACGCGCGGCGAACGATGCCGCGCATGGCCTCGCGCGTGAAGTCCGGCAACAGCGCAATCAGCGCCTCAAAGCTGATTTCCCGCGCCGGCAGAGCGCAGACGCGCTTCATATCGAGCCGCGGGATGCTTTGCATCACATAGAGCCCGCCGTCCTCCGCCATGCCCTCGAGGATCGCCCGCGAGGCACAGACGCCTGCCTCATCGTTTCTCGTGTTTCTGTAGAGTTCCATAAACCGCTCCAAAAGGTATTGTAATCCATACTCAGATATGATATATTGTCTTTAATAAAAAAACAAGTGTTTTCGAAATAAAGACATGTGGAGGCGTATTATGAACATTGCAATCCTCGGATTCGGCACGGTCGGCTCGGGCGTCTACGACGCGGCGCAGCGTACAAACGGCGCGCTCAACGTCGTGAAGATACTCGACCTGCGCGCGTTCGCCGGCTTTGAGAGACTTCTGACATCCAACATCAACGACATCATGGGCGACGGCTCGATTGAGCTCGTCGTCGAAACCATGGGCGGCGTCGAGCCGGCCTACGGCTACGTCATGCGCGCGCTCGAGGCGAAAAAGCATGTCGTCACCGCCAACAAGCAGCTCGTGTGCGAAAAATACGCCGTCCTCACGGCTGCGGCCGCAAAAAACAGCGTACAGTTCCGCTTCACGGCCTCCGCAGGCGGCGGCATCCCCTGGCTTTACAACCTGCGCCGCGCGAAGCGCTGCGACGAGATACTTGAGGTTTCGGGCATCGTCAACGGCACGACCAACTTTATACTCGACGCCATGAACCGTCGTGACGAGGACTACGCCTATGCGCTTGGCAACGCGCAGGCGCTCGGCTACGCAGAGGCGGACCCCACTGCGGACGTCAACGGCTACGACGCGCAGAGAAAATGCGCCATCAGCGCGAGCATCGCCTTCGACGCCATCGTCGAGGCTGGCATGGTGCTCACCGAGGGTATACAGCACTTCGCCAGCGGGGCAGCGCGCGCCGCCAAGGAGCTTCCCGAAACGAAGGGCAGAGTCGTCAAGCTCCTGATGCACGCGGGCAAGCATGAAAACGGCATCTACGCCTACGTCGCCCCCGCGCTCGTGCGCGCGGACTCGCTCGAGGCGAACGTCCCTTCCAACTTCAACCTCATTACGCTCAATGCGAAATACGCGGGCGTGCAGAGCTTTTTCGGCCAGGGCGCGGGCAAGGATCCCACGGGCACCTCAGTCGTGCAGGATATACTCGACATCGCCGCAGGCTGCGGCGGCGGCGCGCCGGGAGTCGAGCGGCCCTCGGTTAAAAACGGCAGCGTCGAGCGCGACTTTTTCATCTTCGACGGGGAGTGCGCCCGGGTCGAGCGCGTGAGCGTGGGCGATATGTTCGCCCGTGCCGAGGCTGAGCGCACCAAGGGCAAATCCATTTTCTTCGGCGAGGTCGTCGGATAACAATCCGCTCGTTCCATCCACATATTTCATCCTCCAAGGCGAAGCCGCCGCGTTCTCCCGCGGCGGTTTTGCTGTTAGAAACTTGACAATCCCCGGAGTTTTATCGGCTCGCCCGGCGTTGCGGGTGAGCTCCGCGTATGGTAACATGGATTGGAAAGCATCACCAAAAAACAAATCGGAGGACAGCATGGACGGCATCTACGGCGAGATTTCCATCGTGCCCGTCGCGGGCTTTCGCATGGCGCGCTACGTGATCATCAGCCCTTCTCCCGAGGACGACGTGAACGCCTACATGGACAAATGGGCGAGGGAAAGCGGCCTGCTCGGCACGCCGGGCTACGCTCCGAGAAAGATCGGCTGGGACTTTCCCTACGTCACGAAACAGCAGGAGGAAAAATTCGGTCTTCGCGGCTACGTCGCGGCATATGTGCTGCCCGAGGGCTTTGAGCCGAAGCGCTGCGGCGTGGAGATCGCCGAGCAAAACGCGGACACCTACGCAAAGATCACGATCACGGACCCGTTCGTCGACCCCTTCGGGCGCATTCCCGCTGCGTACGAAAGGATCATGGCCTATAACAAGGAGAACGGCATTGAGCCAAAATCGTGGGAAGAGCGCATCTGCTTCGAGGAAGTCCGCGAGGAGAACGGCGTCACATACATGGACGTGTACATGCCCGTGGACCCGAAGGAATAAAGCCTCGGCGGAGATGAAAAAGTGGCGCGCGCCGCGAAAGTCCGTCTGAATTTTTATCGGGTTTCTGATAGCGGCCAGGCGCGCCGCGTGTTACAATAAACGAACAAAGTTTTCCATTACAGATATTATTTTAAGAACAACCGAACAGAGAAGGGAGATTTCTATGGAAGCGACCCAGGCACCTGTGCGCCGAACCCGGCCGATCAACTACGCGGTGGGCATGTTCGGCACATCGATCCCCGTCAACATGTTCAAGACCTACGCCGCCATTTTCTATGTCGACAGGCTGAGCCTCATCACGACAAAGCAATTCTCGCTGGTTCTGCTGCTCTACACCTTCCTCGACGCCCTCGACAACCCGGTCTACGGCTTCCTCTCCGACCGGACGCGCTCGAAATGGGGCAGGAGAAGGCTCTGGCTGCTCATAGGCGCACCGCTGCTGGTCATCTTCTTCATACTCTTCTACAACCCGCCGGGCTCGCTCAATCCCAGCACCGCGTTTCCGTACATCATGCTCATGTACATGCTCACGGGCACGTTGGATTCGCTGATCAACGCCAACTACGGCGCGCTGTTCCCCGAACTTTTCCGCACTGAGGCCGAGCGCGCGAAGACAAACGCCATGCGCCAAATTTTCCAGTTCATCGCGATGATCATCAGCATCGCGCTCACGCCCATTATCACCGGCAAAATAGGCTACTCCAACACGGCGTTCATCTACGGGGCGCTGGCCATCGCGGTCATCTGGTACATGACGCTCAACTGCCACGAAAACCTCGCGCTGCAGGAAAAGCCAAAGCCGCAGCTCTTCAAGACCATCGCGACCATCGCCGCGAATCCGAAGTTCTGGATCTACGGCATCGCCAACGCCGCGTTCTTCGCCGGGCTCGGGCTTGTGCAGGCCGGCGTGCCCTTCTATGTGAAATATCACCTGCTCGGCAAGGATCTCGATTCCACCATACTGCTGGGCACTGTGCTGCTCTCGACCATCGCGCTCATACCGGTATGGGTACAGATCATCAAGAAGATGACGCTGATGCCCGCATGGCGGCTGGCGCTGATCGTGTGCGCGGTAAGCCTCATCCCGCTGTATTTCGTGCCCTCGCTGCCGTTGGCAATCGCCGTGGTGGTGCTCTTCGGTTTCGGCCTCGCGGGCGTATCCACGACCATGGATATCGTGGGTGCGCGATTGCTCGACGAGGATGCTGAAAAGCACAACATACAGCGCGAAGGTACCTATTCGAGCCTCATCGGCGTGCTCAATAAGACCAGCGGTCTGTTCAGCTCGCTGGCGTTCTACCTGATGTTCCAGCTCTTTCAATTTGAAAACGGCGCCAATCCGGGCCCCGTGCCCAACCAGGCCTCGCGCTTCCTGACGGTGCTCTTCCCGCTGGGCGTTATGGTCCTGTGCATCGTGATGAGCCGCTTCCTGCGCTTCCCCGAGAGGAAGGCCGTCGCTTCGGAGCAGACGGACTAGCGAGTCGAAAGGATGATTGATTTGGATACCGTCACCATCCGCCACACCGTGGAAAAGGCGCGCGAGGGCAGCTATTACGCGCTGCCGTTCGACGTGCCGGAAGGGCTTGAGAGCATCACGGTCGCCTATTCCTACCCGCGCGTCGCAGCGAAAAAGGGACTTTCCTTCAACATCATCGACCTCGGCCTCGAGGACGAGCAGGGGCACTTCCTCGGCTGGTCGGGCAGCGCGCGAAGCGAGGTGAAAGCGGGCGCGTTCACGGCAACGCCCGGCTACCTGATGCAGCCTATCCGCCCCGGCAAGTGGAGCATTCTCGTGGGTGCATACCATGTAGAGGAAGGCGGCGTGCCGGTCGATTATACAATCACCTTCCACAAAAAGCAGCCGCGCTGGCTTTTGGGGGATTTCCACCTGCATTCCGACGCCTCAGACGGGCAGCACGACATCCACAAGCTCACGCGCATGGCAAAAAAGCAGGGGCTCGACTTCCTCAGTATCACCAATCACAACAACTTCTCGGAAAACCTCAGCCTTCCCGCCGTGCCGGGGCTGACGCTCGTGCCCGGCGTGGAGTGGACGCATTACAAGGGGCACATGAACTTTTTCGGCGTGCCCCGCCCCTTTGTCAACTCCTTCATCGCCAATTCGCAGGAGGATATGCTGCGTGTCGTCGGCGAGGCGAAGGAGGCCGGCGCCATCGTCTCGGCCAATCATCCCAAATGCAACCTCTGCCCATACCTGTGGATGGATGAAGACTGCTTTTCGATGATCGAGATTTGGAACGGGCCCATGCGAAACGTCAATAAGGCGGGCATTGCATGGTGGGCGCGCTTCCTCGATGCGGGCAGGCATATCGCCGCCGTAGGCGGCAGCGACTTCCACCGCGATTTTCGGCCCGTGCGCCTTGGACACCCGGTCACGGCGGTGTACGCCGAATCGCCTTGTGCAAGCGACATCCTCGCGGCCGCCGCCGCGGGCAGAAGCTACGTCACATGCTCCGTCAACGGCCCGCGCCTCTCGCTTTCCTGCGCTGGCGAAAGCTTCGGGGCGACGATAAAAACGCCGGAGCCGCACGAGGTCTCCTTTGGCGCGGCTCGGCTCCCCCCGGGCGCGAGGCTTCGCCTCATGGGCCCCGGCGGGAAGGAACTCGCGGCTGCGAAGCGCGGCGCGAACGGCGCGGCCGAAGGCCGCGCGAAAGTCGTGGACATGGCGTATTGCTACCTCGTCGCGTCCGTGCGGCTGCCCTTTTGGGGCGAGTGGCCGCGGGCAGTATCAAACCCACTCTATTTCCATTGACAGCGATTCTCGCGGGCGGATGATGTCCACCGCTACAATTCAAGGGGCCGATATAGAATCGGCCCCTACGTTTCTCCGCCCGCGGCGGCGTTTTTGATTGTCAATTGACAATGACTCAGCGGAAAAGCAGGCTCGCCTCCCGATAGAACTCCTCATCTACCTTCTTGCGGCAGGACACGGCGTGGTCGAGGTCTGCCGTGACTATTTTTGTGCCGCGCAGCGACACCATGTTGCCGTATTCGCCCGCCGCGGCCAGCTGTCCGGCCTTAATGCCAAGGCGCGTGCCCAGCACGCGGTCGAACATGCTCGGCGCGCCGCCACGCTGCAGGTGCCCGAGCACCACGAAGCGGCTCTCGAAATATTCGCGCTTGCGCCCGAGCGTTTCGTCGGAGCGGATGGCTTTTTCGAGCCTGTTGGCAAGGCTGTGCGCGATCTCCCTGTTGTTCAAAAGCGGGTTGCCGAACGCATCCACGCCCAGATCCTCCTCGGCTTCGTCGATGAACTCGAAGCCCTCGGCGACCGCGATGATGGTGTAGCTCTCGCCTCGCACATAGCGCTCGCGCACGAAATTGTAGACCTCCCTGAAGCTCTTGGGGAACTCGGGGATCAGCACCAGGTGGGCGTTGGCGGCAAGTCCCGCCTGCAGCGCGATCCAGCCCGTGTGCCTGCCCATGCACTCCACCACGAAGCAGCGCGAGTGCGCCGCCGCGGTCGTGTGCAGGCGGTCGATCTCATTCATGGCGATGTTGGCCGCCGTGTCGAAGCCGAATGTGTAATCCGTGCAGGAAAGGTCGTTGTCGATGGTCTTGGGCACGCCGATCATGTTCATGCCCATCTTGCGCAGTTTGTTGGCGACGCCGAGCGTGTCGTCCCCGCCGATGGCGACGAGGCCCTCGAGGCCGTGATGTTCCATCGCGTCCTTGACGAGTATCGGCCCGTCCGGAATCTTCATGACGTTGGTGCGGGAACTGCCGAGTATGGTGCCGCCGAGCGTCTGGATGCCCTCGACATCCTCAAGCGTGAGCACCTGCCCGTCGTCCTCAATCAGGCCGCGCCAGCCCGCGAAAAAACCGTAAACCTCGATGTCCTGCGCCGTGCAGCTCTCCACGACGCCGCGAATGACGGCGTTGAGCCCCGGACAGTCTCCCCCGCCGGTTAGTATGCCGATCCTTCTCATTTGTTCGCTCCTTTTAAGATTAAATATCTGAACTTGAAATCAGATCCCTTTTTCTGAGCGCGGCGAGCACGCGTTCGGCGATTTCCTCGACGGGCAGGAGGGTTCCGCCTTCCATGCAGTGAACGAGCTCAACATCCGAAAACCGCGCAGCAAGCTCGACGTACTTAGCCATGGCGCGCGACTGTATCGGGTGCGAGGCTTCGTATATATCCCGCTTCTCCCCGACGTAGCCGCGATAGCCCTTTTTGAGCACGTTTTTTTCGGCGACTTCAGGCATGACCGAGAACACGAGGTTCACGTCGGGCCTGGGCAGGCCGAAATGCCCGTATTCAAGCTCGAGCACCCAGTCGACGATGTCGGGCTTACCGAGGTCCACGTCGCGTATGCTTTGATAGACGGCGTTTGAGAGCACGAAGCGGTTGATGACGAGGAAATCCGTTTCCCCGTCCTGATAATCGTGAAAGCTCTCCCACCGGTCGAGCGCGAACCAGAGCGCCATGCTCTTGCCGTCCACACGGTCCGCCGGAACCGCGCCCGTGCCTGCGAGGAGCTTGCCGACCTCGGCGCCGAAGAAGGTATCGTACATTGGATAGTCGCGGCACGCGACCGAATACCCCATGCCGGCAAGCGCCTTTGTGAGCAGATGGAACTGCACGCCCTTGCCGGAGCCGTCGATGCCTTCGATTGCAATGATTTTCGTGCGCCTCATGGGATGCGCTCTACCCGCTTTCCCGCATTTTTTGAAATTCTCAATCATTTTAACACAGATAAACCGCGAATTATATATTTTTGCGCGGATGGCGATAAAGTTTTTTCTTATAAACGCGAATTTTGATATTGACATACAATATTATACGGCATATAATATGATACGACGAAAGGAGGTATGCCCATGGTATTTCAGCTTGGAAGCGCGCTGCTCGACGCATGCGTGCTCGCCGTGCTCGACAGGGAGGACGCTTACGGCTACGTTCTCACGCAGAGCGTCAAGCAGGTGGTGGAGATTTCGGAATCCACGCTTTACCCCGTGCTCAGGCGCTTGCAGAAGGACGATATGCTATCCACATACGACCAGCCGTATTCGGGGAGGCTCAGGCGCTATTATGCCATCACGCCGAACGGACGCAGGAGGCTTGCCGAATACCGCAGCGCGTGGAGCGCGTATCGGGAAAGCGTGGAAAAAATATTATTTGGAGGAAACGGAGTATGAAAGGGCGGTATTCAGGCTATGTAACCCTGTTCGGCGGCGAGTGCGCGCGCACGCACGAAAAGCGCGCGGCGGACTCTGCCCCGACGCACGCAATCGAAAGGATATTGGAAAACTGCTTCGACGCGTATTCGATCAGCATGAGAAAGGCGGTAAACTGACATGACAAGGCGGGAATTTATGGCGAGGCTGGAAACCTGCCTTACCTGCATCGAACGCAGCGAGCGCGAGGCCGCGCTGCGCTATTACGAGGAGTATTTCGACGACGCGGGCCCCGAGAAGGAAGCTGAGGTGGCCGACTCGTTCGGCTCGCCCGAAGCGCTCGCGCGGGAGATCATCGCGCAGTCGGAGGGCGGCGCGCAGCCGGGAGCAGGCGCGCGGCCGGAGCAGGCAGCGGATTCTTTCAACAGGAGCCCCGAGGAGTATCACTCGATCCGCGCGGATCTCATCAACGCCAACATCAGCGTCGTGCGCGGCAACGAGTGGCGCATCGACATCAACTATCCCGACGAGCGCATCAAGCCCGACATCTCGATTTCAAACGGCTTACTGCGCATCGACGAGGAGCGCCGCCCGTTCAACCGGTTTTTCCGCCACGGTGGCTGGAAGCCCGGCCGCATCGACATCACCGTGCCGGACGCGAAGTTCAGTTCCTTCAGCATCAGCGGAGTGAACGGCGCGACCCGCGTCGTGGGCGTCACGCTCGAATCGATCCTGTGCAATACGGTCAACGGCGCGGTGGAGCTCGAGAACATCACGGCGGACACCATACACGGCGGCAGCGTCAACGGCGACGTGAGCATCACCAACTGCCGGACTTCTCGCAAATGCAAGGGCGACACCGTCAACGGTACGGTTACACTCGCGGGGGAGCTGCGCGGCGAAATCCTTGCGGACGCGGTCAACGGCACGCTTCGCATCGCAACGCGCCTGCCCATGACGGACTACAACGTGGATGTGTCCACACTGTCGGGTTCGGTGCGCGTAGACGGCGAGAAGTACCGCAAGGAAGTGCACATCATCCGCGGGGGCGCGAATCGTATCAAAGTCGGCGCGGTCAACGGTAGCGTTTCGGTTGATTTCGGCGTATAATGGACAAAATGGAGAGAAAGCCCCTCTGGACAAAGAACTTCACGATCATTACGCTCGGAACGGTGGTGTCGATGCTCGGCAACGCCGTTTCGGGCTTCGCAATAGGACTGCTGGTGCTCGACTATACGGGTTCCACGCTGCTCTACGCCATATTCTCCGTGTCGTATAACCTGCCAAAGATCATTATGCCAACGCTCGCGGGCCCGTACATCGACCGCTTTTCGCGCGCGAAAGTGATTTATTCGCTTGATTTTATCTCTGCGGCGCTGTACCTTGGCATTTTCGCGATGCTTTCCTTCGGCCTGTTCAATTACGCGGTGCTGCTTGTGCTGTGCGTCGTGATCGGCAGCATAGACAGCGTGTATCTCGTCGCCTACGACAGCTTGTATCCCACGCTCATCAGCGAGGGCAACTTCCGCAAGGCGTACTCGATCTCGTCCATGATCTACCCGCTTTCGGCCATGATGGTGCCGGTCGCCGCATGGTGCTACGAGCACATCGGCCTCGAGCCGCTGTTCCTCTTTAACGCCGCCTCCTTCCTTGTGGCGGCCGTCTTCGAAACGCAGATCAAGGCCGACGAGGCGCACGTCCTCAGCGAACCGAAAAGCTATAATCTGCGCCGCTATGCGGACGATTTCAGGGACGGCCTATCATACCTCAAGCGCGAGAAGGGGCTGCTGTTCATCACGGCTTATTTCGTGGCGAACACGTTGTTTTTCAGCGGCACGGGCACGCTGGTGCTGCCCTATTTCAAGCAGACGGAGGGCCTCGGCGTATCGATTTATACCTATGTGATGGCCTTCGGTGTAATCGGGCGCATGGTCGGTGGCTTCGCGCATTACCGCTATCGGTATCCGACGCACCTCAAGTTCGCCATCGCGTTCTTCGTGTATGTGGCCATCAGCCTGATCGAAGCGTCGTATCTATTCCTGCCCGTCGCCGCCATGATGGCGATGATGTTCGTATCGGGGCTTATGGGCGTCACCTCATACAACATCCGCATTTCCTCGACGCAGAACCATGTGCCTAACGAGATGCGGGGGCGGTTCAACGGCACATTCCAAATGCTCACGACCCTCGGCGGCATACTCGGCACGCTGCTCGGAGGCGCGCTGGGCGATGTGCTGCCCATGCGTACCGTGATACTCGCCTTCGGCCTCATCGGCGCGGCATGCGCGTTCGCGATCATGCTGCCGGGCAGGCGGCACGTCAAAGGCATCTACAACGTCGAACTGTAGGGATATATAAAAAGCGGCGTCCGCCGCTTTTTATATCGCTTGACTATCTGAACTTATTCTTTCCTCTTCCCGAAATGGAACCTGTTTTCCTCCCCGTGGAGCAGGCGCCGGATGTTGTCGTGGTGCATGGCCCACACGACGAGCGCGGCGAACGCCGCGAGTATGATCTGCGCGGGCACGAAGCCGCCCCAGATCAGCATGATGATCGGCAGCGCCAGCGCCGCGAGCAGCGAGGCGACCGAAACTTTCTTGATGATTAGGGCCGTTGCAACGTAGAACGCGAGCAGCACCAGAAACACCCGCCAGTCGAGCATGAGCGCGACACCCACGGTCACGGCGACGCCCTTGCCGCCGCGAAAGTTGAAATAGAGCGGAAAGCAATGGCCTATGATGCAGGCCGCGCCTGCCGCGCACATTCCGTTTATGCCGAGCAGCAGGGAGCCGAACCACATGGCCGCAGCGGTTTTGGCGATATCCCCCAGGAGGGTCCAGAACCCGATCCACGGGCCGAACACGCGCGCGACATTGGCTGTGCCCGCGTTGCCGCTGCCGTGCTGGCGCACATCCTTGTGCAGAAAGCCTTTGGTGATGATGATCGCGAAGTTCGCGGAGCCGACCAGATAACCGCACGCGATGACCGCGCTCCAGAGCAAGAATTGCATCGGCAATGCCCTCCCGCCGTTTGCGTAATACACCGATGATACCATACCGCAGCCAACCACCTGTGACAAGGGCTTGAAGGAAATGTGAACGCATTGTATAATTCCGCCATGGACACGATTCTTCAAAAGCTGCTCGCGCTCAAAGACGGGAAGTATGCGGACTTCATGCGAAAGCTGATCCCGACCGTTGAGCCTTCGCTCGTGATCGGCGTGCGCGCGCCCAGTCTCGCCAGACTCGCCAAAGAGATGGTTCAAAGC
>JAPXSN010000015.1:0-22837 GCA_033813015.1 Clostridia bacterium
TCACAACAGAGTAATTATGTCTCGGCGCATTTATCTCCTTCACGATGATCCGCGAGGTCGATCATGAAGTCTGCATTACTGTAAACCATGTTTCCACACAAACTGTAAACCATGTTCCTCTTGACACTCCATCGTTCCCTATACCGCGCCCACCGCGACATAAGGGAGAAACGAACGCAAACAATCCATAAACACGCCCGCCCGACCCATGCGGTCGGAGCGGGTTTGTGTTATGGCTGTCTCCTTCGCCTGCGTAATCGACGCCGTCAAACGGCAGCGCTTACTCGAGTTCGCTCGTGCAGTGCGGGCAGCGCGTGGCGGCAATGGCGATTTCGCTCTTGCAGTAAGGGCAGGCCTTGGTGGTCGGCGCGGCGGGCGCTTCTTCTTTCTTTTTGCTCATCAAAGAGGTTGCCTTGGTGAGGGCCTTGACGAAAAGCAGCAGCACGAAAGCGATGATGATAAAGTTGATGATGGCCGTGAGAAACGCGCCGTAGCCGAGGCTCACGCCCTCCTTGAGCGGAAGCGTGAGGCTGCTCAGATCGACGTTTCCGAACAGGCCGAGGACAGGCGATACGATATCGCCGACGAACGAGTCGACGATGGTCTTGAACGCCGCGCCGATCATCACGCCAACGGCGAGATCCATCACGTTGCCCCGGTTGATGAAATCGCGGAATTCCTTCAAGAGCTTTTTCATGTTGATGCCTCCAAACGGAATGTATCGTACTAAGCGAGCCGCAGCCGGGAAGGCGCAGCTTCTTATTACGTCGATAAGCACGAATATATTATAGAAATATTATACCCGTTGCGCGGCAAACTGCAAGTGAAATAAGGCAAATCGCGGCCGCCGCAATTTTCCCGCATCATTTGATTTTATGGCGTGGGGGTATTATACTTAACATACATCAATTCTGATTTGAGGCGCTTAAATGATCTATCTCGACGGACAATCCCTGACCCTTGACGCGCTCCTTCGCGCCGCGCGCGACTGCGAGCATGTCTGTATTGCCAAGGCCGCGCACGCGCCCATGGATCGCGCCCGCGCCTATGTGGAAAAAAAGCTCGACGAGGGTGCGGCCGTGTACGGCCTGACGACGGGCTTCGGCAAGTTTTCGGATACGTTTATTTCGCGCGCAGACGCGGCGACGCTGCAAAGAAACCTCATCAAGTCCCACGCCTGCGGCATGGGCGACCCTCTGCCGGAGGAAGATGTGCGCGCGGCCATGCTGCTTCGCGCCAACGCGCTGTGCCGCGGCAACTCCGGCATCCGGCGCAGCACCGTCGACGCGCTTCTTGATATGCTTAATGCTGGCGTTCACCCGGTCATCCCCGAAAAGGGCAGCCTCGGGGCGAGCGGGGATCTCGCGCCCCTCGCGCACATGGCGCTCGTGCTCATGGGCGAGGGCGAGGCGTTCTATCGGGACCAGCGGCTTTCCGGCGCGGAGGCGCTGCGCCGCGCGGGGCTTGCTCCCGTGGAGCTCGCTGCGCGCGAGGGTCTCGCGCTCATCAACGGCACGCAGATCATGACCGCCGTCGGAGCGCTTGCCGCTGCGGATGCAAAGGAGCTCTGCCTCGCGGCGGATATCGCCTGCGCACTCTCGGCGGAAGCTCTTATGGGCATCACAAAGGCGTTCGACCCGCGCGTGCACGCGCTCCGACCCCACGCGGGGCAGATCGCCTCGGCCGCAAACCTCACGAAGCTGCTCGCGGGAAGCCTCCTTGCCAAGCCCGTGCAGCCTGGCCGCGTACAGGATGCGTACAGCATCCGCTGCGCGCCGCAGGTACATGGCGCCTGCCGGGACGCGGTCGATTACGTCCTGCGTGCGCTCGAAATAGAGATGAACGCCGTCACAGACAATCCGCTGGTCTTCCCGGATGAGGACGAGGCCATTTCCGGCGGCAACTTCCACGGCGAGCCCATGGCGCTCGCGTTCGACTTCCTCGGCATCGCCGTCGCCGAACTTGCGGATGTCAGCGAGCGCAGGACGGAGCGCCTCGTCAATCCCGCGCTTTCGAACGGCCTGCCTGCGTTTTTGACGACGAACGGCGGGCTCAACTCCGGCTATATGATCGCGCAGTATGCGGCGGCCTCGATGGTCAGCGAAAACAAGGTGCTCGCGCACCCGGCGAGCGTGGATTCCATTCCCTCCTCGGCCAATCAGGAGGATCATGTGAGCATGGGCACGATTGCCGCGAGGAAGGCAGTCCGCATCCTCGACAATGCGAGCAAGGTGCTTGCCATAGAGCTTGCCGCGGTCTGCCAGGCGCTGTGGCTTCGCGGAGAGGAAAATATGTCCCCCGCGACGCGCGCGGTCTACGAAACCGTAAGGAGCGCTGTTCCCCCGGTCGGGGAGGATGTAATCCTGTATCCGTACCTCGGGGCCGCCGAAGCGCTGATAAAATCCGGCGCCATCAATGATGCGGCGCGTTCCGCCTGCCCTGGACTGCTTTGAGGAGGTGCGCATGGAAAACGAACTCATCCGCAACGCCATGAAGATACGGCTCGGCGACGAACTGCCCGAGTATCCGACGTTTGCCCCCGGCATCCGCCGCGCGCCGGATCGCGGCTTCCGCCTGACGCACGCGCAGGCCGAGACTGCCTTAAAGAACGCGCTTCGCTATGTGCCCGAGACGCTGCACGAAACCCTCGCGCCCGAATTCATGGAAGAGCTCGTGACGCACGGGCGCGTCTACGCCTACCGCTACCGCCCCGAAGGCCGAATATACGGCAGGCCCATCGACGAATACAAAGGCAACTGCATAGAGGGCCGCGCCTTTCAGGTAATGATCGACAACAACCTCGATTTTGAGACCGCGCTCTATCCCTACGAGCTGGTGACCTACGGCGAAACCGGCTCCGTCTGCCAGAACTGGCTGCAATATCGGCTTATCAAGAAGTATCTCGAGGAGCTGACGCGCGAACAGACGCTCGTGCTGCTTTCCGGCCACCCGCTGGGATTGTTCCCCTCGCGGCCCGAAGCGCCTCGCGTGATACTGACAAACGCGCTGATGGTGGGCATGTTCGACAACCCGAAGGATTGGGAAATCGCCGAGCAGATGGGCGTCGCCAACTACGGGCAGATGACCGCGGGCGGCTGGATGTACATCGGCCCGCAGGGCATCGTGCACGGCACGTTCAACACCATACTCGGCGCGGGCAGAAAGTTCCTCAACATCCCCGAAAAGGACGATCTTCGCGGGAAACTGTTCGTGTCCTCCGGCCTCGGCGGCATGAGCGGCGCGCAGCCCAAGGCCGCGCGCATCGCAAACGCCGTGGGCATCTTCGCCGAGGTGGATATGAGCCGCATCCAAACCCGCCTCGACCAAGGGTGGGTAGACCAAGCGAGCGATGACCTCGCGAAAGTGTTCGCGCTCGCAATCGTGCGCCAGACATTTGGGGAGAGCGTTTCGATCGCCTACAACGGCAACATCGTGGACCTTCTCGAATACGCCATCGAAAACGGCGTCCGCATCGACCTGCTCTCCGATCAGACCTCCTGCCACAACGCCTACGAGGGGGGCTACTGCCCCGCGGGGCTTAACTTTGACGAGCGCACACAAATGTTGCACGACGACCGCGCCGCGTTCGAGCGCCGCGTGGACGCGAGCCTTCGCCGTCACTTCGAGGCGATCAAAACGCTCGTCGCGCGCGGAACGTATTTCTTCGACTACGGAAACAGCTTCATGAAGGCCGTGTACGACAGCGGCGTGAAGGAAATATCAAAGAACGGCGTCGACGACAAGGATGGCTTCATCTTCCCCTCGTATGTCGAGGATATCATGGGGCCGGAGCTTTTTGATTACGGCTACGGACCGTTCCGCTGGGTCTGCCTCTCGGGGAAGACCGAGGATCTGGATGCGACCGACGCGGCGGCCATGGAATGCATCGACCCGAACAGGTGCTTTCAAGACAGGGACAACTGGGCGTGGATTCGGGACGCCAAGAAGAACCGCCTCGTCGTGGGCACCAAGGCGCGCATCCTCTATCAGGACGCTGAGGGCAGGACGCGCATCGCCCTGCGCTTCAACGAGCTCGTGCGCGAAGGCAAAATAGGCCCCGTCATGCTCGGGCGCGACCACCACGACGTTTCCGGCACGGATTCGCCATTTCGCGAGACCGCCAACATCAAGGATGGCTCCAACGTCATGGCTGACATGGCTGTGCAGTGCTTTGCGGGCAACGCCGCGCGCGGCATGAGCCTCGTCGCGCTGCACAACGGCGGCGGCGTAGGCGTGGGAAAAGCGATCAACGGCGGCTTCGGCCTCGTGCTCGACGGGAGCGCGCGCGCAGATGAAATCATCCGCTCCGCCATGATGTGGGACGTCATGGGCGGCGTCGCCAGGAGGAGTTGGGCGCGCAACCCCAACAGCATGGATACCGCCGTGAAGTATAACGAAAAGAACGAAGGGCGCGCGCAGATCACGCTGCCCTATCTCGCCTGCGACGCGCTTGTCGCTAGGACTGTTTCCGAAAGGATGAACTGACATGGAACAAATCGTAGAATGCGTGCCCAACATCAGCGAGGGCAGAAACCGGGAGATTATTGAGGCGGTCGTAAACGAAGTCCGCACCGTTCCGGGCGTGGCGCTGCTCGGTTGCGAAAGCGATGGGAGTCACAACCGAAGCGTCATCACCTTCCTCGGCGAGCCGGAGGCGGTGGTCGAGGCGGCCGTGCGGCTTGCTAAGAAGGCCGCGCAGCTTATTGACCTCACGCACCATACCGGCGAGCACCCGCGCATGGGCGCCGTGGACGTGATCCCGCTGATCCCCATCCGCGGCGTCACGAAGCAAGAGACCGTCGCGCTCTCGAAAAAGCTCGCCTCCCGCGTGTGGGAGGAGGCGGGCGTGCCTGTTTTCCTCTACGAGGATTCCGCCTGCGCTTCCTGCCGCGTCAACCTCGCGGAAATCCGCAAGGGCCAGTTCGAGGGCATGAGCGAAAAGGTGAAGTGCCTCGAGTGGGAGCCGGATTTCGGCGGCAGGTGTGTTCACCCGACTGCGGGCGTCGTCGCCGTGGGCTGCCGCATGCCTCTGGTCGCGTTCAACATCAACCTCTCGACGAGCGACGTGTCCATTGCTTCGAAAATCGCAAAGATCATCCGCCGCTCCTCCGGCGGGTTTGACTGCGTCAAGGCGCTCGGCGTCACGCTCGAGGAACGCAATCTCGCGCAGGTTTCCATCAACATGACGGACTTCAACCGCACGCCGCTCTACCGTGTGCTTGAGCTTGTTAAGGCCGAGGCGAGGCGCTGGGGCGTTTCGGTCGTGGGCACGGAGATTGTGGGCCTTGCGCCCATGCGCGCGCTCTTGGACAGCGCGGAATACTATTTGCAGCTCGAAAACTTCAGCGCCGACAGGCAGATATTGGAGAACTACATTGTCTGAGGCTATCCTTATTAAAAACATCGGCCTGTTGCAGACGCCCGAGGGCAAGGAACCCCTTCGCGGCACGGCGCAGGGCGAAAACCGCAAATGTCGCAACGCCGCGGTGCTCGTCGAGAACGGCGTGATTTCCGCCGTGACCGAAAACGGCGCGCTGCCTGACTGCCCCGCGGATGCGGAGGTCATCGATGCGATAGGGAAGCTCGTCACGCCCGGCCTTGTGGACGCGCACACGCATCTGGTCTTCGGCGGCTGGCGGCAGAACGAGATTCCACTAAAGCTTCGCGGCGCAAGCTACCTCGACATACTCGCTTCGGGCGGCGGTATCCTCTCGAGTGTGGACGCGACGCGCAATGCCACGGAGGATGAACTTTACGAGAAGAGCTTTGGCTTTTTGGACGAGCTTTTCCGCCAGGGCGTCACGACCGTTGAAGCCAAAAGCGGCTACGGGCTCGATACGAAAACCGAGGTCAAGCAGCTTACCGTAATCCGGCGCTTGCAGGAGACGCACCGCGTTGACGTGATTCCGACCTTCCTCGGCGCACACGCGGTGCCGCGCGAATATCTCGGCCGGGCGGACGAATACATAGCCCTGCTCTGCCGGGAGACCATCCCCGCCGTAGCCTACGACGGCCTTGCGGAATACTGCGACGTTTTTTTAGAGAATGGCGCGTTCGACGTCGCGCAATCCCGCCGCGTGCTCAAAACCGCGCTTTACTTTGGCATGAAGCCCAAGCTCCATGTGGATGAAATCGAGGAGATCGGCGGCACGGCCCTCGCCGCAGAATTGCGTGCCGCGAGCGCGGAGCACCTCGCCGTCACGGGCGAGGCAGGCATGGATGCCCTCGCGCAAGGCGGAACCGTCGCCGTGCTGCTGCCGGGCACGAGCCTTTACCTCAACAAGGGGTATGCGAACGCGCGCGGCATGATATCGCACGACATCCCCGTGGCTGTCGCGACGGATTTCAACCCCGGCTCCTGCCCTTCGCTGAACATCGGGCTTTGCATGACTCTCGCATACCTTAAGTACCGCATGACGCCGGAGGAAATCCTTACTGCTGTCACGCTCAACGCCGCCTGCGCCGTCGGCCGCGGCGGTGTATCGGGCAGTGTGGAGGTCGGCAAGCGCGGCGCGCTCGTCATTTGGGATGCGCCGGATGTGGAAACCCTGTGTTACCGCTTCGGCTCAAACCTCGCCAAAACCGTCATCGCGCCATAAAAACGTTAGGAGAAGCCTCATGAAGCTTATAGACATGACCGTAACCGAATACCTCGCAACCGTCGCCTCCGACGCACCCGCGCCGGGTGGCGGCAGCGCCGCGGCGCTCTGCGGCGCACAGGGTTGCGCGCTCGCCGCGATGGCAGCCAAGCTCACCATAGGCAAGAAGAAGTATCCCGACGATCAGGAGCTTTGCATTCGCGTCGCGAAAGAGGCGGAGGAACTCGCCAAGCTCCTCGAGGCGCAGATCGACCGTGACACCGAGGCGTACAACCTCATCGCGGATGCGTACAGGCTGCCCAAGGAGGATGAAGCGCAACTGGCGGTACGCAAGGCGGCCATTGCGGCGGCGACGCTCGCAGCGACGAACGTTCCGCTTGAGACTTTGCGCTTTGCCCATGGGGGCTTGAAGTGCGTATCCTCTCTCGTGGGCCATTCGAATGCCAACTGCGCGAGCGACCTTGGCGTCGCCGCGCTCAACCTTGCGGCCTGCGCGCGCGGCGCGTGGATGAACGTGCTCATCAACCTGCCCGGCGTCGCGGAGGGCGATCGCCCGGGGGAATGCCGCGCCGAAGGCGCGCGCCTCATCGCGCAATGCGAAAGACTCGGCGAAGCGGCGTATCGGGCGCTGCTCGCCCCCATGGAGGGATGATGTGGAACTCGCCGGCCTTCCCGCGGCACAGGCGCTGACTGAGCGCCTTCGCCCCCAAATCGAGACGCTCAAGGCGCGAGGCGTGACGCCTCGCCTCGCCGTCGTGCGCGTCGGCGCGCGGCCGGACGACCTTTCCTACGAAAAGGCCATCGAAAAGCGCTTCGCCGGGGCGGGCTGCGAAATAAAAAGCGTCGCCCTGCCCGAGGATTGTACGCAGTCCGCGTTGATACACGCGGTCGCCCTTCTCGATGGCGATCCTACCATCCACGGCATACTCGTGCTGCGACCGCTTCCCAAGCACATCGACGCTTCGCGCATCGCGGCGCTGATCTCCCCTAAAAAGGATGTGGACGGCATGAACCCCGCGAGCCTCGGACGCATCCTTCTGGGCGAGGGGAACGCCTTCGCGCCCTGCACAGCTGAGGCGGTCGTAGCGTTGCTTGCACATTACGACATCCCGCTCGCGGGTAGGCGCGTGGCCGTCGTGGGCCGCAGCGCGGTCGTGGGCAGGCCGCTCATGGCGCTGCTGCTCGCGCGCGACGCGACGGTGACTGTCTGCCACACCAAAACCGTCGACCTCGCCTGCGCCTGCCATGAGGCGGACATCCTTGTCGCATGCGCGGGCAGACCCGGCCTCGTCGGGGCGGAGCATGTCGGCGCAAACTGCACGCTCGTCGACGTCGGCGTCAATATGGTCGAGGGGAAGCTCACGGGCGACGCCTCTGGGGGGGCGCAATGCGCCGCGCTCCACTTTTCCCCCGTGCCGGGCGGCGTGGGTGCGCTCACGAGCGCGATATTGCTCGCGCACACGGTACAGGCGGCGGAGAATCTATAAGCTGAATTACAAAAGGTATGATAAAGGCTTCCGTTTTTCAAGCGGAAGCCTTTGTTATCTCCTTGACTGTCAATTGTCAATTATCCCCGTCCCCGTTCTTCCCGAACCTCTCGCGCAGCCTTCCCGCCAGCGCCACCAGCGCCTCTCGCTTGACGTATGCCAGCACGACTGCGGCGATGAAAATGACGCCGATGATGCCCACGATCAAAAAGTCGCCCTGCAGCAGGCGGTTGCCGAGCGCGCAGAGCATCATGAAGGTCGGCGTGCTGCCCAGAAACACCGCGAGCGCGAAGCGGCCGGGTGTGATTTTTGTCCGCGCGGCGACGTAGGGGACGATGCCGTTGGGCAATATCGGCGTGACGCAGCCGAGGAACACCATGAACGCGGGGTTTTTGGAATTGCCGATGAACTTGAGGCGTGACTTGCCGCCCTCGCCCACAGGGAAAAGCCGCTCCATGCCGGGACCCAGCCTGCGCGCGGCGGCAAACACGGCCACATTCGCCGCGAGGTAGCCCGCCTCGCACACCGCGTACCCTGTCCAAAAGCCGAACACCGCGCCTGAGGCGATCTGGATTGGACCTCCGGGGCAGATAATGCTCACGACTTGGATGAACTGCAAAAGAAATGCCGTCGCGAGACCCCGAAGGCCCGCGAAGGAGCGCATGTAAGCCTCGAGCTTCTGCTCATCGCCCTGCTCGAGCATCTCGATAAAGCCCGGCAGCACGCTCTGGAGCGCAAAATATATCAGCGCACCCAGCAGCGCGAAGAGCAAAACATAGATGCCGACGCGCAGCAGCAAGTGTTTTATGCTTCTTTTTTCCATCGCGCCCTCCGCAGTTTGATTCCGTTATTTTAATCCCTATACCGCATGTCTGGCAAGCGGCTGAGAATGGAAAGTGCCGCGGCGGCCCTACGGGCGTTATCCTATTGGCGGTATAGCGATTGCGTTTTTGCCGATTCAATGCTAGAATGTCTATGCCCGGCGCGCCGGATGGCGCGGCGCGGTAAAACATGGAAACCAACCCCAACGATGATAGGAGTACTCTATGAAAAAGACCTTCGCGATCCTTCTTCTTGCGCTTCTTGCGTTCAACTTTGCCGCATGCACGAAGACGACGGAGACCAAATCCGCAAACCAGATCACGATATTCGCCGCGGCCCCGCTCGAGGCCGCGCTCACGGAGATCGCCCAGCAGTACACGGACGCGGCGAAGAACCCGGACGCCAAAAAGGATTCCGTCATACTCTTCGACTGTGGCGAAACGGAAGCCCTCGCAGCGAAGCTCGACGGCAACGCGTACTGCGACGCGCTCATCGCCGAAAGCTCGCTTACGCTCGATGCGGCCGATGTCGCCCGGGCAAACGTCCTGATGATCAGCGGAACCTCGGCGGACGGCGCGGCGGTTTCGTACTCCGCCTCCATATTGAGCGTGAGCGATCGGCAGGAAGCCGCGCAGGCCTTCCTCGATTATCTCAGGGGCGACGGCGCCAAGGCCATATTCGAGAAATACGGCTTCACCGTCGCTTGAGTGCGAGGTCGTCTGTACTGATATTCGCCGCGGCGCGGGATATGACATGGAGCTGATCGATAAAATCAAAAACAGATATACCAAAGAGGAAATCCGCGCCTACATGAAGCGGATGCTTCTGATGTGCATCGCCAACATCGGCTACGCGCTGACGCTGCGCTTCTTCCTCGCGGGCAATCGCATCGCGGGCGGCGGGCTCACGGGCCTCGGCATCATTGTGGCGAGCTTCGTGGACATCCCCATAGGCGCGTTCGTGCTGCTCGTGGATGTGCCCATCTTTATCTGGGCCGCGTTTGTGAAGGATCGCGCCTATATGATCACGACCGTTATCGCGGCCCTGGTGTATTCGCTGACGACGGACCTGTTCGCCTTCCTGCCGACCCTGACAAACAACCTGCTCGTCGCATCCATCTGCGGCGGCGTGAGCTACGGCATTTTCGTCGCGGTCATGGCGCGCGCGGATTGCTCGACCGGCGGCACGGATCTGCTCGTCAAGCTGCTCGTGACCAAGCTCAAGAGCGCGACGCTCGGCACGGCTTACCTGATCGTGGACGGGCTGATCGTCGTCACATCCATGGTCGTGTTCAAAAGCTTTGAGCTTGGCATGTATGCGGCCATCGTCATCGTGCTCTACTCCTATGTGAGCGATCTCATCATACGCGGCTTTAACCGCGCGAGCATCTTCTACATCATCACGGATAGGCCGGAACCCGTCTCCGAGGCCATCATGGGCGAAATGGACCGCGGCGTCACCAAGCTCTCGGGCATGGGCATGTACGAGAAAACAGAGCGTGCGGTGCTCATGACGGTCGTGCGCCCGCGCGAGGTCTATAAAATCAAGGATATCGTCAAGCGCTGCGACCCGCGCGCCTTCGCGGTGCTCTCATCGGCCAACGAGGTCATGGGCGCGGGCTTCTCGGGCATCGACTATACGAAAAACAAAAAGGACGTCGCGCTCGAAAAGCAGAACGGACATAGCCTTCATTCGGGCGGGGACGGATGATCCGCGTACTCTGCGTGGGCAAAATCCGGGAGGAGCATTTCAGCCGCGCATGCGCAGAGTATGAAAAGCGCCTCTCACGCTATGTGCAGCTCGAGCTCGTCGAGGTTGCGGAGGAAAAAGCGCCGGAAAACCTGAGCGCCGCGCAGCGCGAGCAGGTGAAGCGAGCGGAGAGCGCGCGGCTGCTGGACAAGCTGCGCGACGGTGAAATTATCGTGGCCCTTACGCCGGATGGGACGGAGCTTTCGAGCGAGGAGCTTGCTGCGAAATTCGCAGCGTGGCAGAACGCGGGCAAAAGCAGAATCGCCTTTCTCATAGGCGGTTCCCTCGGTCTTTCCGACGAGGCGCTCTCAGCCGCGGACTTCCGGCTTTCCTTCTCGAAAATGACCTTCCCGCACCAGTTGTTCCGGGTCATGCTGTTTGAGCAGGTCTATCGCGCCTGCAAAATCATCGCAAACGAACCGTACCACAAATAATCCGCGCCCTGCGGGCGCTATTTTTTGAATCTGGAGGCGCAGTATGCGTTTCTGCCCGCTTTACAGCGGCTCCTCGGGCAACACATCGTTCGTCGAGGGCGGCGGGATCCGCCTGCTCGTCGACGCGGGGCTTCCCGGCCGGACCGTCGCCGGGGCGCTGCGCGCGCGCGGCGTCGAGCCGGAAGAGATAGACGGATTGCTCGTCACACACGACCACAGCGACCACATTGCGGGCGTTGGCGTGTTCGCGCGCAGGTACGGCATACCCGTCTACGCTAACGTGGGCACATGGGAGGCTATGCTTCCTTTCATTGGCCGCGTGGAACCGCGGCTCATGCGCGCCTTCGAAACCGGGCGGGACTTCTACATAGGCGGCCTCAATGTGTATCCCTTCGCCACGCCGCACGACGCGGCGGAACCCGTTGGCTATTCCTTTTCGGATGGGAGCGCCAAGCTCACCGTGATGACCGACATCGGCTGCTTCAACGACGACCTGCTCGCCGCCGCAGCGGGAAGCGGCCTTTTGATGATCGAATCCAACCACGACGTCGAAATGCTCAAGTGCGGGCCGTATCCCTACCCGCTCAAGCGCCGCATCCTCGGCTCCGAGGGCCATCTTTCCAACGACTGCTGCGCCGAGGCGCTCATTCGCCTGTATGCTACGGGCGTGCGCCGCGCCGTGCTCGCGCACCTGAGCCGCGATAACAACATAGAAGCCCTCGCCATGGAAACCGTGCGGCAAGCGCTTCGCGAGGCGGATATTCCGGATGCGGAGTTCCTTCTCTCCCTCGCGCACCGCGATGAGGTCGGGGAAATGTTCGAGTTTTAAATTTTCTTTTTTTCAGCGGTGACAGCGCTGCCTGTTCGCAGGCATGTCCTTTTCTATCGATTTTATGCCAAACAGAAGTATCCCGATTTCGGCGAACAGGCAGAGCCGTCCCCGGTTTGCGGTAAAACGCGGGGGGACGGCCCTGTTTGTTCGTGATGAGCGGCGGCGTACCATTTATTCGCAAGCGCTCGCCGCCGGAAAACTCCGAACAAACAGCGCTGTCACCCGGAATAAACCGAGGCCGCCTCTCTTATCAAATAATTTTTAATTTGGCCGCCAGCTTCTCAAATCCTCCGATTAAAGCCTCGGAGAGCTTCTTTGTTTTCCCCCCGATGAACCATGCGAGTTCCGCCGTCAGGATGCCCGTGGGCACGTCCACAAAGACGTGCTGTTTGACGAGCAGGGTCGTTGGCAATGTCACGAGCGCAAAGAAGAACGCGACGATGCGCAGCCACTTGGGCACGGCCTCCTGCTTTCGGACGAACCTCCAGTTAAGCCAGCCGAGGAAGCAATGCAGCGAGGGCATGCAGCGCGAGGGCTGGTCTATGCCGAAAATCTTCTCCATGAGCCGCGCGAAGAAGCCGCCGCTCGCGGTTTCCGGCCGCGTGTAGGTTGTGGGGTAGAGCATGTATACCGCGAAGACGGCAATGAAGCCCAGAAGGAGAGCCGCCGTGTAGCGGCCAAAGCGCTCCTTTTCCATCAGCGGCGCAAGCAGGTACCAGTAGCCCCACTCCAAAAACACCAACACGTAGGGAATCACGAACGCGGGCCAGAACGGGATGTAGCTGTCCACCGGCAGCTCGATGTCGTGCATGCGCATCATGGGCATGAAAATCGTCGGCACGAGGTAGATGAAAAGCTGCGCCGCGAAGGCGAGCGCAAAATAAAGCGCGCTCCTTTTATTAAAGGGGTCTAGGAAGGCAATCTGTTTTTCCATAGGGCTATCTTAACATTCCGCGAAGCACGGCGCAATATGGCGATTCATCGCGAATGAAGCTCGACATAAGCGTCCGTCTTATAGAATGTCCGCACGACTTTCGCGCGCGCAAGCCGATTCTGCGCCCGCTCCATGCCTTTCGCATAATTAAGCCCCATTTCGTTGTAGATGCGATACTGCGCGCTCAGCCTTCGCACGAAGCCGGTGTAACTCATCGTTTCCGGCGCGCTCCAGAATACTTCGCCCGCGGCGGCGAGGCGGGGCAGAAGGTTGAAGAAAAGCTTCTCCTCATCCTCCACCCATTCGGTCCACATCGCGCACTCGCCCCCAAGCACGCGCGATTTGGCCTCATCGGTCAGCCCGCCGGGAATCATTCTGTATTGATACGTCTTTTTGAGCGGCGTCATGGCGTAGGGGTAGTCGAAGTAAAGGCGGAAAAAATCGCTCATGATGGCGCGCCCGCCGCCGTTGAGGAAGCGCACCGTGCGCTTTTTGCCGTCCCCGAGGCCCGTGAGCCAGTGCTGGCAGAGGAACTCTTTGCCCGTCGTATCCGCGAGGCCGTCGTTCCAGATGACGGCCTGCTTGCCAAGCGTCGCGAGATGCTTCCTAAGCCGTTCAAGCAGATGACCCTGCAGCGCTCGCTCGCCCGAGAGGCCGAGGTCGCGGATGGCCTGCTGGCACTTCGCGCATTTCTTCCATTCCGTCTTGACCGCCTCGTCCCCGCCGAGGTGGAAGTACGGCGCGGGGAAAAGCTCCGCGAGTTCCTCGATGAGCGATGTGAGAAACGCATAGACCCGCTCATCGCCCCCACAGAGGATGTGCGCGGAAAAATCCTTGATGCCGTAGCCAGTTTCGACCTTGGTTTCACGCCCGTCACAGGAAAGCTCCGGATAGGCGGCGAGGATGGCCGTCGTGTGGCCGGGGAGATCCAGCTCGGGTATGACTGCCATGCCGCGCGCCGCGGCATAAGCGACGAGCTCGCGGACCTCCGCCTTCGTGTAGAAGCCGCCGTGGGGGATGTTGTTTTGAACCTCCCCTTTGCCGCGCTTGACGGCGCTGCTCTCGCGCAAAGAGCCGATGGAATTGAGCTTTGGAAAGCGCTCGCTCTCGACACGGAAGCCCTGGTCATCCGAGAGATGCAGGTGCAGCGTGTTGAACTTATAGAGCGCGAGCGCGTTGATGAGCTTTTTGATCGTATCCGGCGGGAAGAAGTGGCGGCACACGTCGAGGCTGATGCCGCGCCACGGGAAACGCGGCGCGTCCTCTACGCAAAGGTACGGCAGATCGTCCCCCTCCGCATGCAATTGCCGCAGCGTGGCTGCGCCGTATACCGCGCCCGCGACGCCCGAGGCCGCAACCGCAACGCCTTTTTCGTCGCATACGAGGCGGTAAGCCTCGTGCGGCAGGGCGGCGTCATGCGTGAAGCGCACCGTCGCATCGTCTTCCCCATCGCGGAGCATGGGCAGCAGCGAGCGGATGCCCTCGCGCGCGCCTTCAAGCGCGGGATCGAGCGCGAAAGCGGCGTTTTGGGGCAGGGCGAAGCGTCCCTCGCGGGAAACGATGGCTTTGGGCATGGGGATCATCGCGCAATACCTCCACAAAATGGGATGTGTTGCTTCTATTATAGCGTACTTTCTGCGCCCGTGATATACTCAAACCATCGGAATACTGCAATTCGGAGGCGCATATGTTCTGTTTTATCCTCAAGCGCATACTCCCGCTGCCAAAGCTCGAAAGTTTGGATAGCTATCTGTTCGTCGGCCCGCATCCGGACGACATCGAGGTCGGCTGCGCGCCCACGGTAAAAAAGCTCACGGAAGCGGGCAAGCGCGTGGTTTTCCTCGTCGTCACGGACGGGCGTATGGGCGCGGACGACCCCGCGCTTTGGGGCGACAGGCTCGCGGCGCTGCGCCAAGAGGAGGCGAGGGCTTCCGCGGCGCTGCTGGGCGTGAGGGAGGTCATTTTCCTCCCCTTCGAGGACGCGGGGCGCTACACGGCGGACGACTGCGCGCGCGCCGTGGCCGTCGAAATCGCCCGCGTCAAGCCGGACGCGGTCTTCGCGCCCGACCCGGATGTCGTCTGCGAGTTTCACGGGGACCATATCAAGACCGGGCAGGCCGTGAAGCTCGCTTCGTGCATGGCACCCTTCGGCTCCGTTATGGAAAGCCTCGGCTCGGCAGAACATCACGCGCCCAAGGTCTACGCCTTCTACAATACCGATAGGCCCAATTCCTACATCCGCATCGGCAAATACTTCCGCTTTCGGGAGGAGGCGCTTCGCAGCCACAAGAGCCAGTTCGACGAAGAAGCCGTGAAAACCATATCGCTTTACTATAAGCTGCGTTCCGTCCGCCTCGGCCTTTCGCGCAGGTTCGGTCTGTGTGATGGCTACCGCTGCCTGACACCCGCGCGCACGCACTGCTTTCCCGAAGCTTCCCGCTGGTAAAAAAGGCTGATTTTCTGCCGATTCCCTTTGACAAGCACGGATTTCTGGAGTATTATAATCAGTGGTCATAAGCTGATATAATTACAGTTAATGATGCCATAATATTGAATTATATATTGCGGAGGAAGCATGAGAAGCGAGTATGACGTGATTATCGTGGGCGCGGGCCCGGCGGGCATTTTTACCGCATTGGAACTGCTGGATAAACGCGATGATCTTAAGGTGCTGCTCATGGACAGCGGCAAGGCCATCGCCAAGCGCACCTGCCCCGCGCGCATCACGGGCACATGCGCTCACTGCGATCCCTGTGCCATAATGAGCGGTTGGGCGGGCGCCGGCGCGTTCTCGGACGGCAAGCTTTCGCTCTCCCACGAGGTCGGCGGTAACATCACGCAGTATATCCCCGAGGATGAGGCGCAGAAGCTCATCGACTACGCGGATTCCATTTATGTCAGCTTCGGCGCGCCGGACACCGTGCACGGCCGCAACGATCCGCGCGTGTCGGAAATTGCCTATCAGGCGAGCCGCCACAACATCCACCTCGTGCGCTGTCCCGTGCGCCACATGGGCACGGAGCATGCGGCGCAGGTTTTGGGCAACATGTACGATCACCTCATGGATAAGCGGGGCTTCACCTTCCTGCCCTCGACTGTCGCGCGTGAGATCATCACCGAAAACGGCGTCGCCGTCGGCGTGAAGTATACCTCGCCCGAGGGCGCGGGCGAAGCTTACGGCAAGGCCATCGTCGCGGCGCCCGGCAGAGGCGGCGCGCAGTGGCTGCAGGGCGAGGGCAAGCGGCTCGAGATAGGCATGTCCAACAACGAGGTTGATATCGGCGTGCGCGTCGAGGTGCCCAATTCCATCATGGATCATCTGACTAAGCCCTTATACGAGGCCAAGCTCGTCTATTACGCGGATACCTTCGAGAACAGGGTTCGCACCTTCTGCATGAACCCCGGCGGGCTTGTCAGCGAGGAGCATTACGAGGGCGGCACGGCCATCGTCAACGGGCACAGCTACAACGACGAGGCGCTTCGAACAGAGAACACCAACTTCGCCATGCTCGTGAGCACACGCTTCACGCAGCCCTTCGGCGAGCCCATCAAATACGGGAACTACATCGCGCAATTGGGCAACATGCTAACGGGCGGCGGCGTTATGGTGCAGCGCCTGGGAGACCTCTTGATGGGTCGGCGTACAGACGAATCGCGCCTTCGCAAGTCCACCACCGTACCCACGCTCAAGACCGCCGTGCCGGGCGATCTCTCCTTCGTTCTGCCGCACAGGCACCTGACGAGCATCATCGAGGCGCTTCGCGCCATGGATAAGCTCGCGCCGGGCCTGTATTCGCGAAACACGCTTCTCTACGGCGTGGAGGTCAAGTTCTATTCCTCCAAGGTCAACGTCGACAAGCGTTTCCGCACGCGCGTGCCGGGGCTCTATGCCATCGGCGACGGCGCGGGCATCACACGCGGGCTCATGCAGGCGAGCGTCACGGGCATTTGCGTGGCGCGGGATATTTTGAATCATTGACTATGGACAATTGACAATCGGGTGAAATGCAGAGGCCTTCCGTTTTAAGAGCGGAAGGCCGGCTTTCCTTTTGAATCGTTGGGGACGGTTCTCTGTGGCTCCCGTTTGGTCATCTTCCGCAGTACGTCGGCGGTTGCGGCAGCAATCAACACCCTCCTTCATCGAAAACCGTCCCCTGAGAGGAACGGATGTAGGGGCGGATTCGATATCCGCCCGCTTCGTCGCTCGGGGGACGGTTTTGCAGGCATGAGGGTGTTGTGGGTTTGGGTCAGGTTGTTCCCGCGCAGGAACAACAGCTTCGGGAACAGGGCAGAACCGTCCCCAACGCTTCAAGAATCCGAAAAGCCCGCCCGCAGGCGGCGTTTTTGATTGTCAATTGTCCATTTTCAATTGTCAATTGCCTCGTCCTCCGCCTCGACTTCCGCGCCCGCGAGCACCCTGGGCGCGTCCGCCTCGGGCAGGGATTCCACGCCGCGAAGCGTGCGCCGGATGCTGCGCGTGCGGCGGCCGATGAGCGTGTCGAGATCGCCGTGCACGCGGTCGAGGCGCTTCTGTGCGCTATCGAGCACCTCCTCGAAGCGCTCGAACTCGGTTTTGACCGCGCCGAGCACGCGCCAGACCTCGGAACTGCGCTTCTGTATGGCGACCGTGCGAAAGCCCATCTGCAAGCTGTTCAGGAAAGCCGCCATGGTGCTCGGCCCCGCGATGTTGACGCGGAACTCGCGCTGCAGCGTTTCCACCATGCCAAGCTTCACCACTTCGGCGTAAAGCCCCTCGGTCGGCAGGAACATCACGGCGAACTCTGTGGTCTCCGGCGGGCGGACGTATTTGGTCTTGATGTCCCTTGCGAAGCCGCGCACGCGCGATTTTAATTGTTCCTTGGCGGCCTTGACCGCCTCGGGCCTGCCGCTCTCGTAGGCGTCGTTGAGCGCGAGGTAGGCATCCATGGGGAACTTCGAGTCGATGGGCAGCAGCACGCTTTCGCCGTCCTCGGCGGGCAGTTTAACCGCGAACTCCACGTGCTCGGAAGCGCCTTTCTTCACGGGCGCGTCGATTAGGTACTGTTCGGGGGTCAGTATTTCGCAAAGGATGGCGCCGAGCTGAATTTCGCCGAGCATGCCGCGCGTCTTGACGTTCGAGAGCACCTTGGAGAGGTCGCCTACACCCGCGGCGAGGGTCTGCATCTCGCCGAGGCCTTTGTAGACCTGCTCGAGCCGGTCGCTGACCAGCGCGAAGGACTGCGTGAGCCTCTCCTCAAGCGTCTTTTGCAGCTTTTCGTCGACCACGCCGCGCATCTCGTCAAGCCGTTTGCCGTTGTCCTCCTGCAAAGTGCGAAGCTGCCGCTCGATGGTGAGGCGGATGTTCTCGAGCTTCTGCTCGTTTTCAAGGGAGAAGGTCTTGAAGCGTTCCTCCTGCGAGAGCCCGGCGCGGTGCTGCTCGTTAAGCAGCGCCTGGCCAAGGTTGTTGACGCTCCTTTGCGTCGCGTCGGCAAGCTCCGCGCGCATCAGGCGAAGGCTCTCCTGCGTTTCGCGGCGCGCGGCCGCAAGCGCCTCCGCCTCGCGCGCGCGCCGCATGAGCAGCGCGACGAGCAGCGCCGCGACGAGCAGCCAGAGGAGGATCAGGATGATGAGCAGGATGGTATCCGGTTCCATACGCCCTCCTTTATTTAATTGATGACAAAGCCATTTCTATGATTATTTTGTGCCGAGGTGCAATTTCTCCATAAAGGCGATCAGCACGTAGCCGAGCGACGCGCCTACGACGGCTTGCACGAGGTTGAAGGGCAGGTTCACGAGCGCCGCGGCGAAGCTGCCGCTCACGAAGAGCGTTTCAAAGGCGAGGTAGCCGCCCGCGATGAAGACGCCGCAGCCCACGAGGCCCAAGAGACGCCAGCCGCCCTTTGCGCGCTTGATGATGATGAGCGCGAACAGCGCAGCGATCCCCTTTATGAGGAACGTCGCCGGGGCGTAGAACGTGTAGGCGAGTATGACGTCCGCGAGCGCGCTGCCCAGCGCCGCCGCGACGACGCCCCAGATGCCGCCCACCGCAGCCGCCGCCGCGTAGACCCCCGCGTCGCCGAGGTTGATGTAGCCCTGACTCATGGGGATGGGGATTACAATGAGCGTCAGCGCGAGCACGATGGCCGTCATCAGCGCCGCGCGCACAAGCTTTGAGGTGTTCATTGAAAAGCATCCTTTCCGCCGTCGTATTTGTCGAGCCGGTAGCCGGTCTGAGGATTGATGAGGTTGACGAGGGGTTTGCCCGCGAGATAACGCTTGATGTTTTCGCAGGCGATCATCACCATACGGTCGTGCGTTGCCTGCAAATGGAAGAAGCCCGATACGTGCGGCGTGATGAGGCAGTTTTCCAGCGTCCAGAGCCGGAGCCCCGGCGGCAGGGGTTCGGGGTCGGTCACATCGAGCCCGGCACGGAGGCCGCGCGACTCGATGGCGTCCGCGAGCGCGTCCTGATCGATGGCGCCGCCGCGCCCGACGTTCAGCACGATAGCGCCGTCCTTGAGCAATTCAATCCGCTGCCGGTCGAGTATGCGCGCCGTTTCCGGCGTGCCGGGCAGGGCGAGCGCGAGCACATCCGCGCGCGGGAGCACGGAGTCGAGAGCATTCGTCAGCACAAGCTCGTCGATGTATTCGGGCTTGTTCGCGTCCGTCCGCCGCACGCCGATGACGGTTGCGCCGAGCGCTTTGCATTTCTTCGCGAACGCGCCGCCGATGTCCCCGAGGCCGAGCACGACCACCGTAGCCTCTTCGAGCGAGGTCACAGCGCCCCGGTCGAGCCATTCATGCTTCAACTGATTGTCGCGGTATTGGTGCAGGCGCTTCATGAGCGTTAGCGCCATGGCGAGCAGGTGCTCGCCTATCGCCAGACCGAACGCGCCTGTGGTGTTGGCGAGCTGACAGCCTGCGGGAAGAACCGGAAGATAGCCGTCCGTGCCCGCCGTGAAGAGCTGCAAAAGCTTTAGTTCCTTTGCCGCGGCGAGCAGCGCGGGCTTCACGTTGCCAAAGAGGATATCGATTCCCGCAAGGTCGGTTTCACTCACCTGATCCGCATCCTTATAGACGATGCTTGCCCCGGGCGCGGCTTCGCAAAGCATGTTTTTATGCGTCTCATTGCAGGGCACCGTCACCAGAATGTTTCGCATGGTATAAACTCCTTCGTGTCAAAATCCCTGTATTCCACGCGCGTCAGCACGAGGCCCGCGGCCGGGGCGGTTGGCCCCGCGTCGTTCCTCAGCCCCGAGGCGAGCGCCTTTTCCATAGAGGCAACATCCCGCCTGCCCATGCCGATTTCCGCCATGGTGCCCGCGAGGATGCGCACCATGTTGTAAAGGAAGCCGCTGCCCGCGATGTCATATGCGATGAGCCTGCCCGCGTCCGTCCAGCGGGATTCGTAGATCGTGCGCACGGTGCTTTCGGGCTCTATGCCGCTGGCGCGGAATGCGGCGAAGTCGTGCTCCCCGAGTATGGCTTTCGCCGCCTCGTTCATGGCGTTGACATCGAGCGTGCCGTAAACGTGCAGGGCGGTGTTCCTCGTGAACGGGTCCGCGTGCGGGCTGTGCTGGAGGCGGTAGCGGTAGTGCTTTTTTATGACGTCGAAGCGCGCGTGGAAGCCGGGCGCCTCGCCGCTGTAGGCAATGCGGATGTCCCGCGGCAAACCCACGTTGAGCGCGTAGGCGAACTTCTCCGGCGGAATGCGCGAATTTGTGTCAAAGTGCGCCACCTGTGCGAGCGCATGCACACCGCTGTCCGTCCTGCCCGAGGCGTGGACGACGGTTTTTTCGCCCGTGAGCTTTTCGATTTCCTCTTCCACGACCTGCTGTACGCCCAGGCCCGTGAGCTGTCTCTGCCAGCCCTCGTAGTTCGTGCCGTCGTATTGGAGTATCAAGCGTACGCGCGTCATTTGAGCGGCAGCGCCTCCCCGTTTGCTCCCTGCAAAAAGCAGAGCTCTATGCTCCCGTCCCGAAGATATACCGTCACCACGCCTTGCTCCGCATTGGCGAGCAGCGCCGTGATGTCGCCTGCGGCGTCCACATTTGAGGGGAAGCCGCAGGCCCGGCTCGCCGCGACCGCGTCCGCGAGATCCGTTTCCTGCTTGCCAAGCAGCGCCGCGATGGACGTATCTTCCGCGCCGCCGAGCACGTAGAAATCCTCCGCCGTAAAATAGTACCCGTAGGCGTTGATCTCCCTTGCGAGGTCTTTAAGCGGGTCGTTGCGCGCGATGTCGAGGCTCAGAAGTATGGCGAGCGTGAGCAGCGCCGCAGCGATGATGAGCGTGACGTTGCGCGATCGCGCGCTCAAAACAGCAGCCTTTTGCCGAGGATGATGGCGGCTGTCATAACGGCGAGCGCGAGGCCCGCGAGGCCGTCGATCCAGCGGAGCTTCAAAACGCGCATGCGCGTGCGCCCCTCCCCGCCGTGGTAGCAGCGGCTCTCCATGGCCATGGCCAGCTCGTCCGCCCGGCGAAAGGCGCTCACGAACAGCGGCACGAGCACCGGAACCATGGCCTTGGCGCGCTTGACGAGGTTGCCGGATTCAAAGTCCGCGCCGCGCGCCATCTGCGCCTTCATGATTTTATCCGCCTCCTCGATGAGCGTGGGAATGAAGCGAAGGGCGATGGTCATCATCATCGAAAGTTCGTGCGCCGGGAAGCCCAGCTTCGCGAGCGGGGTCAGCAGCTTTTCCATGCCGTCGGTGAGGGCGATGGGGGTTGTGGTGAGCGTCATCAGGCTCGTGCCGAGCAGCAGCAGGATCAATCGCAGCGTGATGAACACCGCCTGCCACACGCCACCCCGGGTGATGTGGATGAACTTCCAGTCGAAGAGCGGGTCGCCTGTCTTTACCATGAACAGATTGATGACGAACATAAAGACCAGCAGCAGCGCGATGGGCTTGAGCGATTTTATGAGATAGCGAAGCGGCACGGCTGCAATCAGCGTCGTCATCAGCACGAACAGCGCGGGCAGCGCGAAGAGCGGCAGTTCGTTCACGAGGAATACGATGGCGATGTAGGCGATCATGCCCACGAGCTTCGTGCGCGGATCGAGGCGATGTACGGCGGAGTTTCCCGGGAAATACTGACCTAATGTGATATCTTTGATCACGCTTCGGCCCCCTTCCCAAAAAGCCGCAGCAGCGCCTTTTCCATCATGGCCTTGTCGTAGATGCCGGAGGGGATAGAAACCCCGCGGCCGCGAAGCGCCATGCACAGGCGCGAGGTCTGCGGCACGTCGAGCCCGACGGAAACGAGCAGCTCGCTCTGGGCGAACACATGCTCCGCGCTGTCCACCATCAAAAGGCTTCCCTCGCTCAGCACGGCCACGCGCTCGGCGCGGTCGGCAAGGTCGTCCATGGCGTGCGATATCATCACCACGGCGCAGCCGAGCGTTTCGCGCAGGCCGTCTATGGTGTTGAGTATGGCGCGCCGCCCGAGCGGGTCGAGGCCCGCCATGGGCTCGTCGAGTACGAGGTACTTGGGCTTCATGGCGATGATGCCCGCGAGCGCCGCGCGCCGCTTCTCGCCGCCGGAAAGTTCGAAGGGCGATTTATCGCGGAATCGCCTGGGCTCGAGGCCGACGAGCGCGAGGGCTTCATCCGCGCGCTCCATGGCTTGTGCCTCCGGCACGCCCATGTTCTTTACGCCGAAGGCGACGTCCTTGGAGACGGTTTCCTCAAAAAGCTGGTATTCGGGGTATTGGAACACCATGCCCACGAGCCTTCGCCCGAGGCGGCGCTGCTTCTTATCCGCCATGTTGTAGCCGTCCACCGTGACCTTGCCCGAGGTCGGCTGCAAAAGGCCGTTGAGGTGCTGCACGAGCGTGCTCTTGCCGCTGCCCGTGTGCCCGATGAGGCCGAGAAACTCGCCGTCATGTACGGTGAGTTCGATGTCCTTCAAGGCCGCGTCGGTGAGCGCGCTGCCCTGCATGTAGGTGTAATTCAGCTTTTCAACAACGATAGGCATACCGCTTGCGTCATATCCTCCACTG
>JAPXSN010000016.1:0-22650 GCA_033813015.1 Clostridia bacterium
GAGCGTACCCTTCACGCCCTCCTGCGTCACAAAGTGGATGTAGGTTTTGCCGTCCGTGTCGACAGGCACGAGCTTTGTCCCCACGGGCAGCGTCGTGGGCGTGCTTTCGCCGTCGAGCGTCACCGGGAACTCGGCCGCGGTGATGGCGGCCCAATCCCAGTCCCCCGCGGTATAGCCCGAGCTGGCGTAGGTCCATACGCTGCCGGGCACGCGCTCGAGGCCAAAGCTCCCCGCTTTCATCTGATATTGCGTTTCGCACCACCAGGAGCCGAGGATATCCACGGTGTTGCTTATGGTGACGACGGCGCCCTCGAGCTTAGTTACCGAGCCGAACGCGGCGGACAGGACATAGTCGTATTCATAATCCGGCTCATACGCCGGGGCGGCCGTAATCAGAGCGCCCTCGTCGTAGCGGAACAGCCAGGTTTCATAGTCGCTCGAGCAGATGTCCCCGCTGATGAACAGCTCCACGAAGCCGTCCCCGTCGATGTCATAGGCGAACAGTGCGCTCAGGTAGCCCATGATCTCTAAATCCGCGCTTACGTCGGCTCCGTCGCCGGAGGTTACGCGCAGCGCGGCGCAGGTGACGTAGCCTTGAGCGCCACACTCCCCCACAAAACTGACATGCTCAAGCGCACCGTCGCTGTTGAGGTCCATGTCGAGCGTCTGTGCCTCAAAGAAATCCACGGGCTCCGCGGTCGGTGGAACGATTGCCGTCACGGAGGCGAAGCTCTTTTCAAGCGTGCCCAGAACGCAGGCCGAAAGCGCCGCGTCGTCGGGCGCAAGCGCGCACCAGAGGCTGTAATTGACGCCGCCGGCGCTCCATGTGACCAGCCTGCCGCCTGCGGATGCATTCTGCGCCGCGGCGGTGAAGGTCGCGCCGTCCGCTTCGTAGTCCATGAAGAACGCGTCGGCAAACGTGTCGAACACGCCGGAGATGTCGGTTTGGGTTTTGCTCGCGCGGTAGGTATAGTCGAACCCGCCCAGCGTGAAGTTCACCTGCGCAAGCTCATTGTTGATGATGTAATACTTTACGTCCGTAGCGCCCTCGGGCGCGTCCATCGATATGCCGATATCGGAGAATGCGGCCGCGTTTGCGACCTCTTGCATCGGATTGGGAATCCCGGCGCTCTCCTGGGTGTGCGCGGGCGCGGGGGTTTCCCCGGTTCCTTCGACCCTGTCTTTGAACCCGCCGGCAATAGTGCCGATGATCGAGCATCCACCGAGGGAAAGCGCCAGCGATGCGCAAAGCAAAACGGCAAGCAGCTTTTTCATAAAATGCCTCCCTTTCGGTCAGTCGCGGTACGGCGCCGGGTTGTGCCGCATGAATAAGACGGCGCAGGAACTAAAAGGCTGCGCCGGCTTTAGCTGATGACGCCCCCGTCGTAGACGGGCACCACATCGGTAATGTCCTGCGTAAAGCAATACTTCACATCGTCCTCGAAGCCGAGGCGCACGAGGCGGGAGTAATGGTCGGTCACGGAAAGGTCGGCGCGGCCCTCGCGCCAGTCTGCATAGAGCATACAGCAGACCATCGTGAAATCCGTGGGCGTTAGCGGTTTATTGGCAATGCCGTTCATCGCCTCGGCGATGGCGCCCGCGGCGCAAAGATCATCCGCCGAAATACGCCCCGCGGTGCCCGCGCAGACGATGAGGATGTCGTCCCCCAGTTCGAGCGCGCGCCTTGCCACGGCGGTGCGGTTGATCATCGCGCCTATGAGCACGGTCTTTGCGGCCTTGACGCTGTTTATGGCCTCCGTGCCGTTGGTGGTGCTCATGATGACCTGCTTGCCGCCTACAGCCGCCGCGGTGAACTCCGCAGGCGAGTTGCCTATGGCAAAGTCGGGCAGCTTCAGCCCGCCGCGTTCCCCTGCGAGCACGCAATCCCTTGAGCCCAAGCGCATGGCGAGCGACGCGGCATCCCCCGCGTCCGAGGCGGGCACGAGCCGCTTTGCGCCGTTCATGATGGCGGTGATGATGCTCGAGGACGCGCGCAGCACATCCACGACGATTACCGTGCAGCCCGAAAGCTGGTTCACGGGGAGCTTGCTGTACAGCGGTATGGTATCGATCTTCAAGAAACGCTCCTTTCGACAGGCGCGCCGACGCCTCCTCCGACCCGGCGAAAAAAGGCGGTTTTTCCGCTTTTTTTCGAGGCAGCGCGACCTGAGCGCACGGCGCATAAGCGCCGTTCCTACGGCGTCCATTCTAGCAAAGTTTTTACTCAAATGCAAATAGAACCGCTGTGAACGCCAGCGCGAGCGCCGCGCCCAAAACGCTCACCGCGAGGCTGACCGGGATGGCCAGCCTTGTTTTATGCACGCCAACCGAGCCGAAATAGACCGCGATGGTGTAAAAAATAGTTTCCGTTGAGCCGAGCATCACGCTCGCTGCGACGCCCTCGAAGCTGTCCGGCCCGCGGGAATCGAACACATCCTTGAGAAGCGACATCGCTGCGCTGCCTGAGAAAGGACGCAGTACGAACAGCGGCGCGAGCTCGGCGGGCATGCCCACGGCGTCGAGCCCGGGCGATAGGAAGCGGATAAAGGCTTCGAGCGCGCCTGAGGCGCGCAGCACCCGGAGGGCGATGAGCATCGCCGCGATGCAGGGCAGAACGCGAAGGAGCATGGGCAGCGCATCCCGCGCGCCCTGCACGAACGCGCCGTACACATCCGCGCGGCGAAATACCGCAACCGTGAGCAGCAGCGCCACGAGCGCGGGCAGGAGCCAGCTCATCTCTTTTTCCCCTCCTCCCGGTGCGGGAAAAGCCGCTGCGCGAGCTTCATGAACACGACCGCCGCGATAAAGCAAACCAGCGAGCAGACGAACGTGGGCAGCACGACGCAGAACACATCCTGCGAGCCCGCTGCCGCGCGAAGAGCCAGCACGCCCGCAGGAATCAGCTCTATGGCCGCGGAATTGACCGCGAGGAACATGCACATATCGTCCGTGGCGACGCTGCTTTTGCCCGAGGCCTCGCTCATCTCGCGCATGGCCTCGAGCCCAAAGGGCGTCGCCGCGCCGCCCGCGCAGAAGAAGTTCGCGGCAAGGTTGAGCGCGATGGGCACGATAGCCTTTTCCGAGCGCGGAAACAGCAGCGAAAGCGGCTTTTTTGCGATCCTCGCAAGCCCTTCGACCATGCCGGCGCTGCGCGCGATGTTGAGTACGCCCATCCATAGCATATACGAGCCCGCGAGCGTGAGGCAGAGCGTCACGGCTTCACCCGCGCCCTCTGTCATGGCCGCGGCGACCTCGTCCGCACGGCCCGCGGCCACGCCCCAAACGAGACCCACGACCATCATGGCGGCCCAAATGTAATTCATCATGCAGAAACTTATGCGTTTGACAATGGACAATTGACAATGGTCAATTAAAATCGCCGTCGCTGCGCGCTCGGAGGAATTGACAACACCTTCATTATTAAGGATAATGATGTGGATTCCGGTTGAAAGGATAAGAGAAGCATGGAGGAAAATGCGGCTTCCAAAAATTTTATAGAGGAGTTTATCGAGCAGGATATCGCAGAGCTTGGCCTGACGCACATCCGCACGCGCTTCCCGCCCGAGCCAAACGGCTATCTGCATATCGGCCACGCGAAGGCGCTGTTCATCGATTTTTCCATGGCGGAAAGGTTCGGCGGCACATGCAATCTGCGCTACGATGACACCAACCCCGCCAAGGAGGACGTCGAATACGTCGAGGCCATCGAGAACGACATCCGCTGGCTCGGCTTCAAGTGGGATAAGCTGTGCTATGGCAGCGATTATTTCGATCAATGCTTCGATTTGGCGGTCAAGCTCATCAAAAAAGGACTTGCCTATGTGGATGACTTGACCAAGGACGAGGTGCGCGAATACCGCGGCACGCTGACTGAGCCGGGACGCAACTCGCCGTATCGCGAGCGGAGTGTCGAGGAAAACCTCGATTTATTCTGCAGGATGCGGGACGGGGAGTTTGAGGACGGCGCACGGACCCTTCGCGCGAAAATAGACATGGCTTCATCCAACATCAATATGCGCGACCCGGCGATCTACCGCATCCGTCACTTTACGCACCACCACACGGGGGATATGTGGTGCATCTACCCGATGTACGATTTCGCCCATCCGATCCAGGACGCCATAGAGGGCGTGACGCACTCGCTCTGCTCGCTCGAGTACGAGGCGCACAGGCCGCTCTACGATTGGGTCACCGAGCACTGCGAATTCGATCCCCGGCCGCGGCAGATTGAGTTTGCCCGGCTCAATCTGACCAACACCGTCATGAGCAAAAGGTATCTTCGCCGCCTCGTCGAGGAAGGGTATGTCGCGGGCTGGGACGACCCGCGCATGCCGACCCTCTGCGGCCTTCGCCGGCGCGGTTACACGCCCGAGGCAATCAAGGATTTTCTTGCCCGCGCGGGCATCGCCAAGGCGGATTCCGTCGTGGACACGGCCATGCTCGAGCACTGCCTGCGGGAAGACCTCAACGTCCGCGCGCACAGGATGATCGCTGTGCTTGACCCCCTTCGCCTCGTCGTCGAAAACATGCAGGAGCTGGAGTTCCACGAGGTTGAGCTCGGGAATCTGCCCGACCAACCTGAGGCGGGGACGCGCAAAGTCCGCTTCGGCCGCGAGCTTTTCATCGAGCGCGAGGATTTCGCCATAGACCCGCCCAAGAAGTATTTCCGCTTGAAGCCGCATGGCGAGGTGCGCCTTAAGGGCGCGTACATCATCAAATGCACGCGCTACGAAACGGATGAACAGGGCAATGTGACGACGGTCTACTGCACCTATGACCCTGAAACGCGCTCGGGCGAGTCCGACAGGAAGGTCAAGGGCACGCTGCACTGGCTTTCAGCCGCGGATGCAATCCCGGCGGAATTCCGCCTGTATGAACCGCTGCTTCTCGACGAACAGGAAGGCGAGGAGCGCGATTTTATCGAGCGCCTCAACCCGGATTCGTTCAAGTCGCTGCGCGGCTATGTCGAGCCCGCGCTCGCGCAGGCGAATCCCGGCGACCGCTTCCAGTTCATCCGCATGGGCTACTTCTGCGCCGACCTTGAGCATACCGCGCAGCGGCCTGTGTTCAACAGGGCGGTAGGATTAAAAGATAGCTATAAGCCCGGGGCAATTGACAATTGACAATCGGGGAACGATTGCGGGGGACGGTTCTGCTTGTTCGCGAATTGGGGCAACATCGCTTGCACGTACGAACAAAGGGTAACCGCAAACGCCGAACAAACAGAACCGTCCCCCTGTAAATTAAGGAGGAAACACCATGAACATCAGGACGCGATTCGCGCCGAGCCCAACTGGGTATATGCACCTGGGCGGCATGCGCACGGCGCTTTACACATACCTGTTCACGCGGCAGAACGGCGGCGCATACATTCTTCGCATCGAGGATACTGATCAGAGCCGCTACGTCGAAGGCGCGACGGACGTCATCTATCGCACATTGCGCGGCATCGGCATCGACTGGGACGAGGGCCCGGACGTCGGCGGGGACTACGGCCCCTACGTGCAGAGTGAGCGCAAGGACATGTATCTGCCCTACGCCAAGCAGCTTGTGGAGACAGGCAAAGCCTATTACTGCTTCTGCGCGAACGAGGAGCTCGACGCGCGCCGCGAGGCGGCCGCCGCAAGGGGCGAAACCTACAAATACGACAAGCACTGCCTGCGCCTTTCCAAAGAGGAGATTCAGGCCAAGCTTGACGCGGGCGAGCCGTACGTCATCCGCCAGAACGTGCCGGAGCAGGGCGAAGCGTCGTTTGACGACCTCATCTACGGCCGAATCGCCGTGGACTGCGCAGACCTCGACGATCAGATTTTAATCAAGGCCGACGGCATGCCGACCTACAATTTCGCCAACGTTGTGGACGACCACACCATGGCCATCACCCACGTCATGCGCGGCAACGAGTACCTCGCCTCAACGCCCAAATACAACCTTTTGTACGACGCGTTCGGCTGGGAGAAGCCCGTGTACATCCATCTCACCAACATCATGCGCGACGCGACGCACAAGCTTTCAAAACGCACGGGCGACGCGTATTATGAGGATTACATCGCAAAGGGCTACCTTAAGGACGCGATACTCAATTATGTGGCGCTCTTGGGCTGGAATCCCGGCGACGAGCGCGAGTTCTTCACGCTGCCCGAGCTGGTAGAGGCGTTTTCGCTGAAGGGATTGAGCAAATCCCCCGCGATCTTCGACCCCGCCAAGCTCACCTGGATGAACGCGGAGTATATCCGCCGCCTTACGCCCGAGCAGTACACGAAGGAGGCGCTGCCGTGGTACGCTAAGGCGGGCGTCGCAGGCATGGATCTCGCCGTGCTTTGCCGCATCCTCCAGCCGCGGACAGAGGTGTTCGGCCAGCTGCCGGAGATGGTGGACTTTCTCGTCGCGCTCAACGAAGGCTACGACGTCGAGCTGTTCACAAACAAGAAGTCGAAGACGGACGCGGAGGTATCCGGAGCCGTGCTCGACATGGTGATTCCTGCGCTCGCGGCGTTGCCGGAGTGGACGGAAGAGGCGCTGCACGGCGCGCTCATCGGCATGGCCGAGGCGAACGCAATGAAGAACGGCACGCTGCTCTGGCCGGTGCGCATCGCGCTCGCGGGCAGGGCCGTGACGCCGGGCGGCGCGATCGAGATCGCGTTTCTTTTGGGTCGGGACGAGGCGCTGCGGCGGCTCGCGCTCGGGCGAAAGAAGCTCAACTGATTGAGGACCGGGCGTCCCCCGGCGCGGGAGGTGGATTATGACGGACAGGCAGCTTTTCGATATGTGGCGCTTTGAGGAGGAATTCCCCTTCGCCGGCTGGGATTTTTCGCATCTGGACGGCCGCTGGGAGGAGGAGGACCTGCCCTGGGATTATGAAAAGATCGTGCGGGAGCGGCTCAAGCCCGGACATGAGCTGCTCGACATGGAAACCGGCGGCGGCGAATTCCTGCTGACGTTACGCCATGCTTATGAAAAAACGGCGGTGACGGAATCGTATCCGCCCAATCTCGAGCTGTGCGAAAACGAGCTTGCGCCGCTGGGCGTGGTCGTCGCCGCCTGCGAGCCTGAGCATGAGCCGCTGCCCTTCCCGGACGCGCGCTTCGACATCGTTTTAAACCGCCACGGCTCCTATGATGCGAAGGAGGTCTTTCGCGTATTGAAGCCCGGCGGAGTCTTCGTCACGCAGCAGGTCGGCGGCAGGAACAACACGCTGCTTTCGGGCAGGCTTCTGCCCGATTATGAGCCGCCGTGCCCGGAGCATGACCTCGTGCGCGAGAGCGCCAAGTTCGCGCGCGCGGGCTTTGTACTGCTTGAAAAGAAGGAATATTTCCCCAAGCTGCGTTTCTTCGACGTGGGCGCGCTCGTGTACTTCGCGCGCGTGGTTGAGTGGGAGTTCCCGGGCTTTTCGACGAACGCCTGCCGCGCGGAGCTCTTCAGCCTCCAGCGCGAGGTCGAGGAGCGCGGCGCGCTCGAAAGCCTCGAGCACCGCTTTTTGATCGTCGCCCGAAGGCCGCGCTGAATTGAAAAACCGGGCTTGCCTTTTGCAAAAACAGCGTGATATAATATCATGCTAACGTACTTCTTGCGCCGTCCCTCGAGGCGGCGCCACTAGACCAGAAGGAGGTGAAATGCGTGAACAAATACGAAGCTATGTATGTGATCGCGCCCGAGCTTGAGGACGAGGCCGTCAAGGCCCTGATCGAAAAGTTTTCGGGCATTATTGCTGCCAACGGCGGCGAGATCGGCAATGTGGACGAGTGGGGCAAGCGCCGTCTTGCGTATCCCATCGACTACAAGACCGAGGGTTACTATGTGCTCATCACGTTCGCGGGCGCTCCCGAGCTGCCCAAAGAGCTTGAGCGCAACTTTAACAACGACGAGTCCGTCATCCGTTATCTCGTCGTGCGCAAGGACGCGTAAGCGGCCGGTTTAGGAAAGGCTGGTAAAGAGATGAACAAGGTGTTTCTCATCGGCAACCTGACCAAAGATCCCGACGTGCGTACCACCGGCGGCGGGACAAGCGTGTGCACGTTCCGCCTCGCGGTGACGCGGCGCTTCCAGAACCAGCAGGGCGAGCGCGTGAGCGACTTTTTCGACGTCGTGGCCTGGCGGCAGCTCGCGGACCTCTGCGGGCGGTATCTTGCCAAGGGCCGCAAGGTCGCGGTCGTGGGCGAACTGCAGACGCGCAACTACGATGCCAAGGATGGCACCAAGCGTTACGTCACCGAAATTGTGGCGGACGAGATAGAATTCCTCACGCCCCGCGAGGGCGGCCGGGACAGTGCCGACGCGTCGGGCGGCGAATACAGCCGTCCCGAGCCCGCGCAGCAGCAGGCTCCCGAGGGATTCATCGACATAGAGGACGATCAGCTCCCATTCTGAGCCTCGTCCCGTTGATTATGTGAAAGGAGATACTCGTCATGGAAGAGCGTAAGATGAAGCCCCGTCCGCGCAAGGGCAGGCGTAAGGTCTGCCAGTTCTGCGCTGATAAGGTTGAGCATATCGACTATAAGGATGTGGCCAGGCTTCGCAAATTTACGACCGAGCGCGGCAAGATCATGCCCCGCAGGATGAGCGGCGTTTGCGCCAAACATCAGCGGGAGCTGGCCATCGCCATCAAACGCGCGCGCCAGGTCGCCCTGATGCCCTACGTTTCGGACTAAACCGAAACAGGCCATACAAACCCTCTCGAAGAACGTTAGTCGGGGTCGGAAACGGCTCCGTTTTCTTTTAGTTAACAGCTAATAGCGAATAGTGAATAACTATCGGGGTCAGGGCGGGATTTTGCTTTAATCGGGGATTATCAAATGCCCAAAAACAGGCTTTTCATTTATACGGAAAGCCTGCAATACAGATAGTCATTCACTATTCACTATTACTTATTAGCTGGAACGTATGACCATTCCACCGTCATGCGTTCCACTGTCCCATCAGTTTCAATTTGGGCATGTAAGGAAAGTTTTTGTCGTATTTGTCCACCGCCTCCGGCGGGAGGTTCTGGAAGGTTTCCGTTTCGTAGAACTTGCCGCGCACGTCCGAAAGGGTGCCGGGCCGCAGCTCCACGCCCATGAACGCGGGGAAGTTCCTGCCTTGCGGCGTCGTGATGCCAAAAACTTCGCATGTGCGGAAGCCGAAGCGCGGGTAGTATTCCGGCTCGCCGTAGATGATGATGGCATTGTGTCCCGCCTGGCGCGCGAGGGACATCGTGTGCGCGAGCAGCGCGGAGCCAACGCCCTTTTTCTGTACGCCGGGGTCGACGCACAGCGGGCCGAAGGCAAGCACGGGCGTGGTCTCGGCATCGCTCTCGACGCGCGCCCAGGAATACCAGATGCCGCCGACGATGCGCCCGTCGAGCTCGGCCACGCGCGAGAGCTCGGGGATGTACGCCGGGCCGTCCCGAAGGAGGTGCACGAGGTAGTGCTCGTCGCAGCCCGGGCGGTGCAGGTTCCAGAAAGCACGCTTGGTCATAAGTTCGGCCGCGTAGTAATCGGCCGGAGTTTCTTCCCGAATGACGAGTCTTTCAAGCATGTATTTGTCCCGCATGATCCGGCTCCTTCCGGCTTATGCCGGTCGGGGCCGGACTGTGCCGTCCTCCATAGTATTCCTTCACTCGCGGAACTGATACTGGTACAACCCCGCGTAGATGGCGTGGTTTGCCATAAGCTCGTCGTGCGTGCCGCGCTCCGCGATGCCGTCGCGCGTCAAGACGATAATCTCGTCCGCATTCTTGATGGTCGAAAGCCGGTGCGCGACCACGAGGCAGGTGCGGCCGTGCGCAAGCGTCGCAAGGGACTGCTGAATCAGCATTTCAGTCGCGTTGTCAAGCGCGCTTGTCGCCTCGTCGAGTATGAGTATCGAGGGATTTTTGAGGAACACGCGCGCGATGGAAATCCGCTGCTTCTGCCCGCCGGAAAGCTTGATGCCGCGCTCGCCCACATTGGTATCGTAGCCCTCGTCGAGGGTCATGACGTATTCGTGGATGTTGGCCTTTTTTGCGGCGTCGACGATCTCATCTTCGCCTGCCTCGAGGTTGCCGTAAGCGATGTTTTCGCGGATGGTGCCGTTGAAGAGGAACACATCCTGCTGCACAATGCCGATGTTTTTGCGCAGAGAGTAGCGCGTGAGGTCGCGTATGTCGATGCCGTCTACGGTGATGCGGCCGCTGTCTATTTCGTAAAAGCGCGGGATCAAATTGCACAGCGTGGTCTTGCCGCCGCCCGAGGGGCCCACGAGCGCCACGGTATGACCGCGTTCGATGTGCATGGTGAGGTGGGAAATGACCTTGGCATCCTGATCCGCCGCGTCGGAGTTGAGGTAGCGAAAGCTCACATCCTCGAAATCGATGGTGCCGTTGAGCGACTCGGCCTCAACCGTGCCCATATCCTCCTCATCGTGCACATTCATGATCTCATGGAAGCGCCGGAAGCCGGTCATGCCCTCCTGAAGCTGCTCGAAGAGCGACACGAGGCGGTTGACGGGTTTGAGGAACAGCGTGATGTACAAGAGGAAGGCCGCGAACTCGCCCGTGTCTATTTTGCCGTAGTAGAAGAACAGACCGCCGGCCACGAGCACCGAAAGGTAGAGGAAATCGTTGAACAGCGCCATGCCTGAGCCGAACATGCCCATGGCGCGGTACGCCCGGCCGCGCGCCTGCTTGAAGCGCTCGTTGGCGCGGTCAAACTTGCTGTTCTCATGCGGCGCGGCCGTGTAGGAGCGCGAAACGCGGATGCCTGCGATGGCGGTCTCCACATTGGCGTTGACCTCGGCGACCTCCTCGCGGCTCTTGCGGAAGGCCGTGTTCATCTCAGTGCGCATTTTCCAAGCGAAAAGCACCATGAAGGGCAGTATGGCAAACACGATCAGCGCGAGGTAAAGGTTGATGCTCGAGAGCATGACGAAGGAGCCCACGAGCATGATGCTCGAAATGAACATATCTTCCGGCCCGTGGTGCGCGAGCTCGCTGACATCCTGCAGATCGCTGATGATGCGGCTCATGATGGAGCCGGTCTTGTTCTCATCAAAAAAGGAGAAGGGCAGCCTTTGCAGGTGCATGAACATATCGTGGCGCATATCGCCCTGCATGCGTACGCCCACGATATGCCCCCAATACTGGATGATGTAGTTGAGTACCGCCTTAACCAGGTAGATGCAAAGCAATACCCCCGCCCACACGAGCATCAGGCGAAGCTCTCTGTTGGGGACGTAGGTGTTGATGATGTTCTTGGCGATCATCGGGTAGAACAGATCGCACACCGCCACGAGGAAGGCGCAGGCCATGTCGATGAAAAAGAGCTTCCGGTGCGGCTTGTAGTAAGAGATGAATTTCTTGAACAGATGCATGTTTCCCCTCAAGCGTCGTTCGCGCGTTAAGGCGCAATTGTAGGGGCGGATACGGTATCCGCCCGTGAGTTCCCCCATCCGCTCCTGCGGAACTTGATTCAAAAAAGGGAATTTCCCTTATGAAACGATATCCCCCTGGTGCGAGATGAGCGCCGCGTCGAACACGCCCTCCACGCGAAGGAACTTTTCGACGAAGGCGGTTTCGTTCTCGCGAAGGCGGACTTCCATCGTGAGCTCGATTCCGTCGCGCTGCACGGTCTTGCTCTTGAGCCTGCCGCCGGGGAGCTGCTTGACGAGCTGCTTGATCTGCCCCGAGGCTGCCTCGTCGTAGTGGATGATCAGCAGATACGGCTGCGCTCCCTTGCCGCGGAAGGCTGAGAGCAGCAGCATCACCACGCCGATGACGATGGCTGCGATCACCGCGATGTCGAAGAACTTCGTGCCAACGGCGATGCCCTCGCCCACGGCCCAGAACATGAACACCGTGTCGATGGGATCCTTGACCGCCGTGCGGAAGCGGATGATCGAGAGCGCGCCCACCATGCCAAGCGACAGCGCGAGGGAGTTGTTGATGAGCATGAGCATGAGGGACGATACCATCGTGAGCATGATAAGGCTCACGTTGAAGTTCCTCGAGTACATGACGCCGCCGAAGGTCTTCCTGTAAATGAAGAACAGGAAAAGGCCTATGACCAGCGCGATCACGAGCGTCGCGATGACCTGAAGCGGACTCAGCGTGGTCCTGAAAATATCGCTGAACTTAAAATCCATGGCGGTTCCTCCTTAAATCACAGCTCGAACTTGCGGCACAGGGCGTATTTACTGATGGCGCTGCGCGCGTGGGAATCTGTTTGCAGCAGCGCGCGGATGTATGTGGGCAGATATCGATTGAACTTGACCTCGAGCACCATGTCGTAATCCGCGATGACAGGATAGGTCGGCGCGTTGGGGTCAAACAGGGCGGTCGAGCGGTATCCGGTGCGCACGTTTTTGTCGAAGGTGACGCGCACATCCTCCACGGGGAAAACATAGGCCTCGCGCATGTAGTCGACGAGCACCACGGGCCGGAGGGGCCTAAGGGAGAACTCCGCAAACATACGCCGGGCAAACGGTTCCGGGCGGCGCAGCAGGAAGGTATAGTCCCCGCGGCGCAGGGTTTCGTATTCCGCGCGGCTGAGCGAAACCGACTGCTTGTGGATATAGGTCGACTCCTTGTGCTTGCACTCGAGTTTGATGGCGTCATCCTTCATGTTGTAGATGCGGATGCGGAACTTATCCCGGCTGTCGTCGCCGTCAAGCTTCTCGCGAAAGGCGCTGTCGTCCGCGTCGTCGAAGTAAAGGCTGCGGATAAAGTATTCCCCGCCATTTTTCGCCGCGTTTCGATCCTGCTCCATTGTAAGCGAGAGCTTGCGGCGAAGCAAGGTATAATCGCCCTGGTTGATGTAATATTTCAGCTCGTGCCGGTAGCCGCTCTGCGCTTTTGCGCTCATCCGAACACCTCCCGCATGTATGAGTCCGTAAGGCCGAACTCGGCCTGTAGCTGCGCCTTGATGGCATCCGGCCGCTCGTTGGCAAACTTGCGCACGAGCGCAATCTGATCCTGAAACTCCTTGTAATCCGAAATATTGATGGCGGGCTGCTTGATGCCCAGCCAAGTCGCGGAATTGAACTTCTCCCGCTCCCTGGCCATCTCGGGCTCGACGTAGCCGTAGAGCGTGTCGATGTAAGCGTTCACGCGCTCGGGCGCGTAGACGGTTTTAAGCAGCTCCGCGAACCTTCGGCAGAAGGCATCCCGCCACTCGGGCACGGCGAGCAGCTTGTTGAACAAATCGCTGCACGGTTTGCTGGAGAGCCTGCGGATGGAGAGCGTCGGGTGCGTAATGTGCGTCGTCGACGTGCCGGAGGAGCCAAAGCTCCAGCAGAAGTCGTAGTAGATCCACTTCCACTTGCCGCCGGGAAGCTTGTAATACTGGATGTTCCAAACATCGGAGTTCGCCGCGTAGATCTCGCAGATCATATAATCCGTGAAGCTCGAAAGATCCACGCGCTCGTCCACATAGGCGTAGGCCGCGCCGTCGTTGAGATCATGGCTGCGCACATAGCTCATCAAATCCCGCCACTCCTGCGTGGAGCCGTAAAAGGCGGTATCTTCCGATTTGATGATGTTCAGGTCGGTCGCGTTCTCCGTGCCCTCGTGCTGGGCGACGAAGAAGCGGTTGCGCTTTTCCTTCATGAAATAGACGCCCCAGTATTCCCCGTTGAGGTAGAGCACATAGGGCTTATAGGCCTGCGTGAGCACGTTGACATCCATGCCCTGCAAGAGGCCCGTGGCGAGCTCGTCGCGTATTTTCGAATAGCTCTGGTCCTGTCCGCCCGCGCGCAGCACCACGGCCTTGTATTCGCTAAAGGGCAGGTCCTCGAAGAAAGGGTATTCCATGCGGTCCCTGCCGTACTGGTCGCGCGCGAACACGTTGAAGCCTTTCTGTGCGCGCCCGCGCCCGAAACTGCCCGCGATGCGGATGCCCACGTTCTGGAAGAACACGCGGCTGCCGCTCTCGTCGAAAACCTCGAGGCCCGCCGGACGCTCCCAGAGCTCCGGGTGGCTCTTGCTTGTGTAAAACTGCGCGGTGGCAAGCATGTCGCCGAATTCGAGGTCGGGGTTGTAGTTATCGCCGTAGGCGTAGATGCCCTTCTCGCTGCTCCAGAGGTTGTCCGGGTCGGTCACGAGCGCTACGACAGGAAGGCTGTGGTTTACGCCGTCGGATTGAAACAGGAACGTGCCGGAGGTCGTGGCGTTGGTAATATATCCTTCGCGGATCGAAACTGCCCGCACGACGGTGTTTTCGCTCGCCGCGATCGGCCCCGTGTAAACGGGCGAGGAGGCGGCGGGCGTGGTGCAGTCGAGCGTGTAGTGAATCGCCTCGCCCTCGGGGGCGGAAAGTTCGATCTGAATCGTGCCGGCGTAGATGCCGGGCGCGGTCGAGAACGAAGGAATTGCCGTGACGCCCGCATAGCCTTTCCCGTTGGCCGCGCCGAAGGTGGACTTGGCAAAGTACGCGAGCTTGCCCGCATCGTCCCTGCCGTAGCTCACGTCGTTGAGGAACGCGCCGGACTGGAGCTTGTCGAGCATCATGCCCTCGGGGGAAAAGAGGCAGACGGTGTCCCCGTCCCTGCTGACGGCGAAGTTCGCGTGCAGCTCGTTGTTCTCGTATTTATCGAGCTCCGAGGCGTACACGGTGAGGTAGCCGCCCGCGGGTATGGAAACATCCGGAAAAAGCCACTTGCCCGGATTGTTGGGGTTGTTGGAGAGCGCGTATCCCAAAAGAGAAACCGGCTCGGCGCCGGCGTTGTGGAGTTCGATCAGGTCGTAGCAGTTCCCGTCCGCGGCCGCCTTCACCGAGATGTTCGCGCCCATGATCTCGGAAAGGGACAGCGCTCCGCGCGGGAGCGCGTTTGCCGCCATGAAGGCGGAATATCCCTCCTCGTCGTTGGGATAGCCCGGCGTCGGGTGCGTATTGAAGCCGAAGGCGCCCGTCCCGTCCGGCACACGGGCGAAGGAGGAATCCGTTTCCTGCGCCGGGTAGCTTACGCTGTCGAGGATGGCGCCGTTCTTCGCCGTGAGCACGACATCCTCCCCATAGGCGCGAAGGCCCAAGGGCGCGTGCAGCTCGCCGTTTTCCGCGAAGCCCGCGTTCCCCGAGCAGAAGATTAAAAGATAACCGCCCGCAGGCACGACGGTGCCCTCGGGGAAAACGTATTTCTTGGGCTGCGTGAGCGTATCCGAAAGCCCGCCGCCCGAAAGGTCGTAGTCCTTATCGGTCGCGTTGTAAATTTCCACCCAGTCCGCATACGCGCCGTAGGCGTCCATGATGGTGGTGGAATTCGAGGCCATGAATTCGTTGATGTAAACGCCCGCGTCGATTTGACTCATGAGCGTCGCCTCGTAGGCGGCGATGCCCGCCTCGTCGTTGGGATAGCCCGGCGAGGGCTTCATGGCGGCCCACGCGCCGGCGGAATCCTTGGCGTAGCTCAGGCCGGAATCCACGGCCTTCAACACAAGCGTTTCGAGCGTATTGCCGGATGCGCCGAAGAGCACCACGCTGTCCGCCGCGGAAATGCGAAAAGGCGCGTGGCTCTGATCCGTCGCCTCGCCGGAGCACCAGAGCACGATGTAGCCGTCCGCCGCCACGCGCGTGCCCGCCGGGAACACGTATTTGACGCCCGCGGTCACATCGTCGCTCGCGCCGAGGCCGCCTATGTCCAACTCTTCTTTCGAGGTGTTGTGGAATTCGATCCAATCCGGGTAATCTCCGTTCGGGTCGGCGACGGAGCCCTTATTGCTGGACATGACCTCGCTGATCTCGAGCGCGGAAGTCGAAACCACCTGCTCGGAGGTATGCTTTGAGAGATAAATGGAAATCAGCACGATCGCAAGCGCCGCGGCGAACAGCGCGATGAGCGCGCGCGACCCCCGTTTCATGCTCCGGTCACCACCGGTATGAACTCAAGCAGCGCGGCCACGACGCGCTCGGGCTTCTCCTCGTGCATGAGGTGGCCCGCGTTGCGCACGACCGCAGAGGCGGCGTTGCGCAGGGAGGCATGGTAAAGCTCGGCACCGTGCTCGGCGGGATGCCAGCGGTCTTCCCCGCCCTGCAGTATCAGCACGGGCACCGCGATCTCGCGAAGCGAGGAAAGCACCGGCTCGTCGTCATAATACTGGAGGGACAGGCGCACGGCTCTGCGCGTAGCGCTGCTGCAAACGGTTTTGTAATAGGATGTGACGACCTCGGGCGTGATGTTGGTTAAATCGAACACCGCGTCTCTCAATAGCTTTTCGACGGTACGCATGTTATAGAGGGCGCTCGCAACCAAGCCGAACACGGGGCTGTCGATCATGCGCACGGCCAGCGGCATTTCCGGCGTGAGCCCGCCGGGGGAAAGCAGCGCGACCCTGCCCACGCGCGCGGGCTCCCGGTGCGCGAGGCGCATGACGTAGGCGCAGCCCATCGAGAAGGCGGCAAAATGCGCGCTTTGAATGTGCAGCGCGTCCATGAAGGCGCTCAAGGCATACGCCTGCTCGTCTATGGTGTAGCCAAAGGTGTCCGGGCGCGAGGAATAGCCGTGGCCCGGCAGGTCGAGGGCGATGACGCGATAATAATTGGCGAGGCGGTCGAACAAGCCGCGCCAGGTATACAGGGACTGCCCGATGGTGTGCACAAGTATCAGCGGCTCACCTTCACCCGCCTCGAGGTAATGCAGCTTAACTGCCTCGCGCTCGAACTCCGGCTCGGATTCAAGCTGCGTAGCGGCAAAAGGCTGCGTAGCGGCGGAGGGCTCGTCCGGCATTGCGCCGGCGTCCGCCTCGCCCGCGACAGCCGCATCCGCTGCGGCTTCGGCCGCGACGGGAACCTGCGGCACTTTAGACGTTTTGACCCTTTTCGCGCGGTGCGCGAGCTCAGGGGCGGGCAGCAGTATTTCAGCGTACGCGCCCGTGCTTTCGGAATTGATGAACTTCTTGACCTCAAGCGCAAAACCCACGGAAATCCTCCCATCCGCCCGTGCGGAACACGGCGGATACATAATCAGCTTATTTTACTATCTTTCCACAACCTTTGCAAGAATCAAACCGCGCTGGTAAGCATTGGTTACACAATGTTAACAGCGGGGAGGTGGAGGATTCCGGGTGACAGAATGCGTTGGGGACAGTTCACAGGAAGATCCCCGCCCGCAGGCGGCGTCCCCGATTGTCAATTGTCCATTGTCAATTCTCCTCGCTCCCCCGCCGCGCTTGTTATCGTGGCCAAAAGGGTTTATAATAAATTATCTATATGTCGCTTAGTGGAGATGGATTGGGTGGAGTTTAAGGACAGTAAAATCAAACATGTTGCGTTCGGGCTCGGGCTCGGGACGCTCGCAGGGCTCGCAGGCTGCTACATTCCCGTGGCGCTGTACCTCGCGCCCGGATTTTTCGGTTTCGCGCTCGCGGCGTGGGGCGCTTTCGGCGCGGTGCCGGCCATCGCGGCCGGGTTCGCGGTCGACTTTTTGCTCTTGGGCGCGACGGACGCGCTGTACATCGCCTCGCTCTGGCTGCCCGCGTCGCTCATTATCGGCGTCGCCGTCGCCAAAAAGCTTCCGTGGCGCTCTGCGGTGGTGTTCTCGGCGCTCGCGCTGGGCGTTGCGTCCTACCTGAACCTGACGCTCGCCTCCATGCTCGCGGGCAATAACCCGTTTGCGGAGGTCACGGCCGTGATGAAGGAAAACGCCGCGTTCTTCACCAATCAGCTCGCGGCCTCGCCCTTTGGGCAGGATGCGGAATATATGCAGGCCGCGCGGTCGCTGTTCGCGGATTTCGTGGATGCCACGCCGCAGATCGTCATGGTCGCCGTGTGCGGCAGCGCGATGTTCTTTTCCCTCATCGACGTCGTCATAGCGAGAGGCCTGTGCAAGGCCGCCAAGCGGGAGCTTCGTCCCATGGCGCACTTCGCGCTTTGGCAGCTTTCCAAGCAGCACGGTTACGTCTCGCTCGCGGCCATAGCGGGCACGCTCGCGGTGCTCCTGCTCGACCTCGCGAACGCGGACGCCGTATTCGCCGCCGCGGCGTGCATCGTGTTCATGCCGCTGATGCTCATGGGGACATGCTACATGGAGTTCCTGCTGCGCATGACCGGCGGCAAGCGCGGGCTCCGCCGCGCCGCGTTCTACGCCTTTACGCTGTTTTTGATGCCCTATTCGCTGATCCTCACGGGGCTGATGGACCGCATGATGCACGTGCGCAAGCATTACACGCAGAAAAAGCCGGACCAAAGCTAGTTGATCGCTTCGAAAAAACCAGGCTGACGGGGGTTCCATGAAGCTCAAGCTGCACAACGCGCTCATCCCGCTCGCGCTCGCCACGCTCATCGTCGCGGCGGGGCTTGTGCTGACCATGGAAGCGTGGCAGTACGGCGCGTTCGCTCTTGCGACAGGCTCCGTCGGCATCGCCGTATCCGCCGTCATGATAGCCTCCTACAAAAGGCGGCTCGCACGCGAGTTCGACGATATCTTCAAAATCAATGCCTCCGCCTCCGCGCAGATCATGAACACGCTGGCCATACCGGCGCTCCTCTTTAACGAGGACGGCCGCATCATCTGGGCCAACAAATCCTTTCGCCAGATCCACGACGGGCGCGACATCCGGCGCATACTCCCCGGCTTCGACGCGCGCTTCCCCGCGCAGGCGCTTTCGTTCGAGTATGCCGGCAGCACCTACCAGGTCATGAGCCTGCCCGTCAAGCGCGAGCATCCGGGCGCGAAGAACCTCATTTTCCAATACTGGCTCGACCGCACCGAGGCGCTGCACTACACGCGCCTTTATGAGGAAAGCATGCCGGTCGTGGCGCTCATTTACGTGGATAATTACGAGGAGCTCGCAGCGGACAAGCAATTTCACCGCTCGAGCGTGCTTTCCGAGGTGGAGAATAAGGTCAGCGAGCTGACCGCCTCCGTCCACGGCACCTACAGAAGGTATGAGAACGCACGCTTCTTCCTCGTGTTCGAGGCAAAGTATTTGCCCGAGCTCGAGCGGCAGCGCTTCCCGCTGCTCGAGGCCGCGCATGCCATAGAGACCGGCACGGAGCAGCCCGTCACGCTTTCCATCGCCATCGGCGCGGAGGAACGCGTTTCCCGCTCCGACGAGAGCGCGCGCGAGGGCATGGAGCTTGCGCTCGGCCGCGGCGGCGACCAGGCGGTCGTCAAACGCGGCATGGGATATACGTTCTTCGGCGGCAGGCGGCAGGTTGCTTCGCCCAAGCAATCCCGCGTGAAGACCCGGTTGTTCGCCAAGGCCCTCAGGCAATTGATGGAAAACTCCGACCAGGTGTTCATCATGGGTCACAACTACCCGGATATGGACTGCGTGGGTGCGGCGCTGGGGCTGATGCGCTGCGCGAGCTGCGCGGGCAAGCGCGCGTACTACGTGCTCAACGAGCCAAACTCCATGATTGACGGCGCGCTCGAGGCCATGGCCGCCAGCAAGCAATACCACGAAAGCGTGCTCTCGGAGGAGGAGGCGCTCGCCCTCATCCGCCCGAGCTCGGTGATGATCGTGGTCGACACGCAGCGCGCAAGCAGCGTTCTTTCGACAAAGCTCTATGAAAGCGCGTCGAAGACGGTTATAATAGACCATCACCGAAGGCCGGTTGACGCGCTGCCGAACCCCACGCTCAACTACCTCGAGGCGGGAGCGTCCTCCATATGCGAAATGGTCACAGAGGTTTTGCAGTATTTCGATGACGACCTCAAGCCCACGGCCTTTGAGTGCAGCGCGCTGCTCGCGGGCATGACCATGGATACGAAGAGCTTTTCCGTCAACACCGGCGCGCGCACCTTCGAGGCGGCGAGCTTTCTGAGGAAGTGCGGCGCGGATACGAGCATGGTTAAGCTTATGTATCAGGACGACATGCAGAAATTCCGCAACCGCGCGCAGGTTGTGCAGAACGCGCTGATCATGGATCAGGGCATCGCCATTTCCACCTGCCCGCGGGACATGCCGGAAGGCTCCCTGATCGCCGCGCAGGCCGCGGACGCGCTGCTCTCCATCAAAGGCATACAGGCTTCCTTCGTACTCGCGGATACGGGCGAGTTCGTGATGGTCAGCGGCAGGAGCCTCGGCGCGGTCAACGTGCAGGTCATACTGGAGCGCATCGGCGGAGGCGGCCACCTGACTGTCGCCGGGGCGCAGCTCCACGGGGTCACGCTCGACGAGGGGGTTAAAACCCTGATGAACAGCATACATGCTTATCTCAAGGAGGTTGAAATCGAATGAAGGTCATACTCCAAAAGGACGTGAAGGATCAAGGCAAGGCGGGCGAGGTCATCAATGTCAGCGACGGCTACGCGCGCAACTTCCTCATCCCCAAGGGACTCGCGCTACCCGCGGACGCAAGCGTCATCAACGCTGCCGCCATCAAGAAGAGCGCGGATGCCCACCGCCTCGACATGCAGAGAAAGCGCGCCAAGGAGCTCGCCAATGAGATGAGCGACCTCACGGTGAAGGTGCGCGCCAAGGCGGGAGAGAACGGCAAGCTCTTCGGCTCCATCGGCGCGGCGGAAATCTCAGCCGCGCTCAAGGCGCAGTACGGCATCGAAGTCGATAAGAAAAAGATCCGCCTTGAGGAACCCATCAAGACCCTCGGCGTCACCAAGGTTTCCGCGCACCTCTACGAGAGCTCCGACGCGAAATTTTCCGTCGAAGTTTTGCCCCTCGAGGCGTAAGAAGGAACTGTAAGCATGGAACAGCAGCAGCCCCGCATTCCCCCGCACAGCCAGGAGGCCGAAAAGAGCGTGCTCGGCAGCATGCTCATTTCGCGCGATGCGCTCGAGCTCGCATGCGAGATGCTGCGCTCGGATGATTTTTATTATCCCGCGCACAGGGATATTTTCGAGGCGATGTTCCGCCTCAACGGGCGGGGCGAGGCCGTGGACGCCGTCACCGCCATAGGCGCGCTCGAGCACGCGGGCAAGCTCGCCGCCATCGGCGGCGCGAGCTACCTCGCGGAGCTCTCGGTGTTCGTACCCAGCGCCGCCAACGCGCACCATTACATCCGCATCGTCGAGGATAGGAGCGTGCTGCGCCAGCTCATCAGGGCGGGCGGGGACATCGCCGACAGCGCGCAGTCGGGCGCCGCGCCCATCAATGAGATACTCGACGAGGCGGAGCGGCGCATCTTCGGCATCTCGATGAAAAAGAGCGAGGACACGCTCGTGCACATCGAGCAGACCGCCATGGAAACCTACCTGCACATAGGCGAACTGATGCGCATGAAGGGCAGCCTGTCGGGCGTGCCCACGGGCTTCACCGACCTCGACCGGCTCACCTCGGGTTTGCAGAAGAGCGATCTCGTCATCGTCGCGGGACGTCCCTCGATGGGAAAGACCGCTTTTGCCCTGAACATCGCGCAGCATGCCGCCACGCGCGGCGGCAAGAAGGTGTGCCTGTTCAGCCTCGAAATGAGCCGCGGGCAGCTCGCGCGAAGGATGCTCTGCGCCAACGCGGGCGTGGATATGCACCGCGTCAACATGGGCGAGACCACGGAGGACGATCTTTTAAAGCTCTCCGAGGCGCTCGAGGAGCTTTCGGGCGCGAACATTTACATCGACGACTCGGCCGGCGTGAGCGTGGCGGACATCCGCAGCCGCTGCCGCCGCCAGAAGGTGCGCACGGGGCTCGACCTCGTGATCATCGACTATCTGCAGCTCATGGAGCTTACATCCAACACGGGCAACCGCGTTTCGGACATTTCCGAGGCGACGCGCTCGTTGAAGATACTCGCGCGCGAGCTTGAGGTGCCCATCATGCTGCTCTCTCAGCTTTCGCGCGGCCCCGAAAATCGCAGGGACGGCAACCACCGCCCCGTCATGGCGGACCTGCGCGAATCCGGCGCCATCGAGCAGGATGCGGACGTCATCATGCTGCTCTACCGTCCCGCGGTCTACGCCGCCAAGGACGATCCCGAAGCGCTCGCGGACAATTCCGCAGAGATCATCGTCGCCAAGCACCGCAACGGCCCCACGGCGACCGTCACGCTCGCCTGGCAGAGCGCCTACACACGCTACACCAACCGCACCTTGAGAGATTAATAAAGCGAACAGGATACTGCAAATATTAGCTTTGAGCGCGCCTTTTTATTCCCGGCGCGCCGAAGTCGATAGAATCATACATTTTTTATTTTGGAGGACTCATAATGCCACTGTTCAACAAGTGCGAGGAGTACACCACCATCCGCGACCTCGTCAAGGAGGGGGTATACCCTTACTTCCATGAACTTGAAACGCGACAGGACATCGAAGTCGTGATGGAAGGCAAGCGCCGCATTATGCTCGGCAGCAACAACTACCTCGGGCTCACCGTACACCCGGAGGTGGTGCAGGCGGGGCTTGAGGCCATCGAACACTACGGCACGGGCTGCTCGGGCTCGCGCTTCCTCAACGGTACGCTCGATCTGCACAACAAGCTCGAGCGCGAGCTTGCCGCCTTCGCGGGCAAGGGCGCGTGCGTAACCTTCTCGACCGGCTTCCAGGCGAACCTGGGCATCCTCAGCGCTCTGTGCGGCAGGAACGACTTCATCCTCAACGACCGCGAGAACCACGCGAGCATCTACGATGGCTGCAAACTGAGCTATGCAACCGTGCAGCGCTATCGCCACAACGATATGGCGGATCTGGAAAAGCGCCTCGCGGAACTGCCCGTCGACGCGGGCAAGCTCATCGTGACGGACGGCGTGTTCAGCATGAGCGGGGATATCGCAAGGCTGCCGGATATCGTGGAGCTCGCGAAAAAATACCGCG
>JAPXSN010000017.1:0-22508 GCA_033813015.1 Clostridia bacterium
GATGTATCATTGGGTCTCGTGGGCTCGGAGATGTGTATAAGAGACAGGGACTACAACCTGCAGCCCGGCGAGCAGATCATCTGCGACACGGGCGTAGTCGCGCTCATGGATATGAGCTGCACGATTGATGTGCAGATGGTCAAGGGCTTCAAAAACGTGCTCTTCGGCGGCGAGGGTCTGGTCGACACCATCGTCACCGGCCCGGGCAAGGTTTCGCTGCAGACCATGACCATCGCCCAGCTCGCCAAGCAGATCATACCGTATATCCCTAATAAAGGATAACGAGGGTAATTGACGATTGAAAATAGGCAATTGACAATCACGAAAACAATGAACGGCTTTCGCTTTAAGAGGCGGAGGCCGTTTTCCTTGGTTACAGGGGTTTGATCCGGCAGCGCAATATCGCCCGAGCTTTTCCGGCGCGGTCCTGCGCGGGTCGCCGAGGTAGATCTTCCGAGCCCTCCTTTTAAAATTCCGTTCAGCCCGCGATAGCCGACTCGAACAGCCATGAAAGAGAAGCCTCCGCCTCAATGGACTCGATGGTGAACGTGGCTTGCGGCGCGAGTTCGTCCGCACGGCGCATCAGGGATATCACATCGAGCGTTCCCTCGAAGATGCCGCGGTGGCTGTCCGCCATCCCGTCGTTGTTGTGCAAATGGACGTGCGCGAGGTATGGCGCGAAAGCTTCGAGCCAGTGCGGAACGGGCGCGCCCTTTTGGCAGACGTTGGCGTGGCCTATGTCGAGGCACAGGCGAAGGCGCGGGTCATCCACATCCCTCGCGACGGAAACGGGCAGCTGCGGCTCATCCTCCATGACGTTCTCGATGCACAGCAGCATATCAGCCGGGATACAGGCGAGCAGCCCCCGGAAGAATTCGGCGGAGCGTTCCCGATGCCAGCTCTTGTGATATACGAGCGGCACATAGCCCGAGTGCGCGACGAGCTTCGTGACGCCGTAGCTTCGCGCGAGCCTTGCCGCCTGGACGAGCCTTTCCATCGCGAGTGTGCGCGCCCTAGGGTCGATGGCGGCAGGATACAGCTCGTTGAACGGCATGTGAAAGACGAAGCGGGAGGCATGGCGCATGTGCGCACGAACGAGCGCGTCGGTCTCTGCGAAATTCTCGTCCATATTGGCCGCGGTGCAGAACTCCGCAAGCTCGAGGCCGATGCCGAAGCGGGAAGCGAGCGCTGCCGCGTCCCGAGAAACTGTAGAGAGATAGAGCCTTTCCCTAGCGATCATGCTTCCTCCTCAAGGAGCGCGTCACGCCAGAGCTCCGTGAGTTCCCAAAGCGAACGCGCGGCGTTCGCCGGGCTTGTCGAAGGCAGGAGCAGCGCGGCCACGCCCGTTTGGGCATAGATGTATTTCATATAGAGCGCGTGGGCGGTCCTCCCATTGGCCAGCACGCGGGAAATACCTGTTTTGCGCAATAGGCCTGCAATGTCGTTTGGAACGGCATTCCGGATAGACGCGTCCGCTGAGCCCGCGATCTCGCAGCTTTTGAGCACATCCCAGAGCGCGATCCCGTGCGCGAGCAGCAGCGTACGCTTCTGGGCAATTGATTCCGGCGCACTTTCCCCGTAAACTCCCGCGAGTACGCGCCAGAACCTGTTCTGCGGGTGCCCGTAGTAAAATCCCGTCTCGCGCGATTTGGAGGAGGGAAACGTGCCCAGCACCAGCGTGCGCGAACGCGCGTCAAATACGGGCGGGAAGGGGTGGACAAATGATTCCGAAACGGCTTTCATGTGCGGATTATACCACATCCCGCGCTGCCGGAAAACGGGAAGCAGGCGCGTTTTGCGCACCGCTAAGGACATGCGCGCGTTTTTTCGCGGATCGCCCGCAGAAGATATTGCAAAACCTTATTAAATCCATGTCTTTATCGTGATTAATGCTAATTAATGTAACCTATATGATGTAAATGGATTTACACGTCGAGCAAATTGTGCTATTCTGATAGAAAATGGACAATCAAAAAACACGGATAGGGAGCTGCTGCAGTGGAAGGAACGGCTCGACTGGAACTCGAGGGGGATCATCCGCATCCCCTGTACGAAAAGGCGGATCTGCTCTATCAGTTTTACATGCTCTACTGGGATCGTGCGGCGGATGCGAACATGCGCGCGAACGAGCCTATCAGCACAGTCGAGGCGCACACGCTCGGCATCATCGAGCGCAATCCCGGCATCAACGTGAGTGAGCTCGCTGCCGTTTGGAACCGCACGAAGGGCGCCATCTCGCAGACCGTGGCCAAGCTCGAGCGCAAGGGCTGCGTTGTGCGGCGCAAGCAGGCAGGCAACGCGAAGACCGTGCTGCTCTACCCCACCAGAAAAGGCACGCAGCTTCTCAGGGCGCACCGGCTCCGCGACGGAAACATGATATCCGCAACGATAGACGGCTTGCTGTGCTCCGGCTGCACACAGGAGGAAATTGAAGCTTTTTTCCGCGTGGCGGAAAGGTATGTGAATTCCTGACGATGAATCGTCAGGAATTCACATAATGACTAAAAACTAATATCTAATAGTGAATAGCTACTGCATGAAGGGATTCCGCGCGGCGGAATCCCCTCAATATTTTAGATTATTTTTCCCGCTGTTAAAGCGAAAATCCCTCCGAATCCGGATAGTTATTCACCATTCAATATTAGCTATTAGTTAATACCCCAATGCCGTCGCGAGCAGCAGGAAGCACACGCTCAGAATCAGCATCAGAAGCTGGAATGGCGCGGTGCGCCTGAACCACGCGCCGTAGCCCGTATCCGCGATAGAAAGGCCCACGAGCATGACCGCGTTGGTCGGGAAGAACACGTTGGTGAAGCCGTCGCCAAAGCAGAAGGCAAGTATCGCAAGCTCACGGCTGATGCCGATCATGTCGCAGATGGGCATGATAATGGGAATGACTAGGAGAAGCTTCGCGCTGGCGCTGGCGATGAAGAACTCGAGCAGCAGCACGATGCCGTAGATGAGCAGTATCCCGGCGTAGGGCGAAACCCCCGAAAGGCCGGAAAGGAGCTGAAACATGATGGTATCGAGTATGTTGCCCTGCGTGGCGATGAACTTGACGCTGCCTGCGCACAGCAGCATTATGATGCCGGGGCTCATGCCTGCGACGCCCGCGCCGAAGTACTTGAGCGTTTTGAAGAAACTGCCCGTGACGATGGTGCCGCTGATGAGCGTGCCCACGAGGAAGCCTACGCCGATGACCGGCAGAGAGATATCCGCGAACGCCTCGATGTTGGTCAGCGCGGAGGCGATGATCATCACGGCAACGATGGCGATGAAGAACGTGCAATAGACCCTGAAAACCTTGCCCTCTCCCGCGCGCTCCTCATCGCTTTGCGTAAACTCGTCCGCAGGCGAAACGCCCGGGATGAGCACGCGCCTCTCGCCGCGTTTTGCATAGAACACCGTGAAAAGAGAGAGCAGCACCCAGAGCAGCGCGAATATGATGAGCCGGTACCAGATGCCGGAAATGACGCTCGCCCCGCCGATTTTCGCGGCAAGGCCGATGGTGAAGGGGTCTAGAAGAGGTACCGCGAAGCCCACGCCCGCGGCGAGCAGGCACATGGAAAGGCCCGTGCGGCTGTCCCAGCCCATGCTGCGCGCAAGCATCAGGATCAGCGGCACGAGCACGAGCATTTCCTCGAACGTGCCGAACATCGCGGCCATGAACATGAAGAACAGGGACACCGCCCAGATGAGCGCGTATTTCTTCCGGCTGTATTTTCGGATGAGCCGCACGACGATGGCCTTGATGCCGCCCGTGCTCTCGATGATGGAGAAGCTGCCCGCGAGCACGAGCAGCACCACAGCGATAAGGATGATGTTCGTTCCATCCCCGCTGCCGAGCACCTCGAAGGGCGCGGTGAACCAGCGCCACACGGGGTAGCCGCCCTCGCCCTTAAGCGGCGTGTAGCTGCCCGGTACGATCTGTTCCCGCCCATCCACCGTGACGCGCTCGTAGCGGCCGTGTGGAATGACATAGGTCAGTACACCAACCACGACCATGAGCGCCAGCAGGATCGCCATCACGCTCGCAAAGGATTTGACGGAAATCGAGAGGCCGCCCTTCTTTTTTGAGGTTTGTTCCATGTGAGCCTCCATATAGATGAGTTAACTTATTATATCATTAGATAGAAAGGACTGGAAGTTGGGGAGAAGATTCAGTAGATGAATGGGACCATACTCTTTTTGATGACCGGTATTTATGTTAAAATACAAGGTAACAGATCGCAAAATCAAGACGGGAGGTGATTGTATTGTCTCGGCATTATAAATATCTTACTCTACAACAACATTTAGCAAGCTGCAATCAGGATCGTTTAGAAATGACATTTTCTGATATAGAAGACCTCGTCGGTCGATTATTAGAATCTGCCTATAAGTATCCGGCGGCTTGTTGGAACAACGGCGGACACAATCCATTTAGTAAAAGTTGGTACAATGCGGGCTACGATGCCGCCGTAAACATGAAAGATAAGAAGGTTGTATTTACGCGGAAACCTGTGGACGCGACTATACAACGTATTAAAATATCTCGGCTAATAACTCGACGAGTAAGAAGAGTAACACCAACTCTGTCTGAATCTATGGCTGTCGCTGCAATTGAAAAATATCATAACACAACAGTGGCCGGAATCCATACGAGATATTTATCATGGGTGCACTGTTCTCAAGCGTTTCGCGAGAACTGTAACGATTCATCTAAGCTGGAATACCTGTGTCTACATCTTGCGTGGTATCTGGCAAGCTGGGGGATGCTGCGCAATTCATTTCTGCTGAACAATGATTATTTAGTCCATAAAGATACTGTTATGAATTTATGCACAAAGGAATTTATGCCTTTGTTTGAATGCACTTCATCAAAACAAATTCCGCTTATCCTCAAAGCCGCCGATATAATAAAATCAAGCTATGGGAGAGACAGTATTTCCGATACGTTGATTACGAAAGTATTGCTTGGGATTTTCGGATGCGTCCCCGCTTATGACAGATACTTTAGATATGCAGCAGGAAAATATAAAGTATGTAGCAGCTTATTTGGAGAACAATCTTTATTTTCGTTGTGGGATTATTATGAAGAACACAAAAATAGCTTTGAACAATTACGCAATGCGCTAACCGTCGATAATATGCAATATCCTCCCATGAAACTCATGGATATGTGCTTATGGCAAATTGGGTTTGACGAGGATGTTAATCAAAAAAAAGAAGATGGAATTTAGGTATTTGATCGCCTTTTGTTCCAAAACCTCCACTCACCCAAAATGCCCTTCTCACTTAATAAAGTTGACATTTTCTGCCCCATAACATACAATACGGTATGGCTGTGAAACGGAACAGTAGGCCAGCGCGTCTTAAAGAGAGCCGCCGGATGGTGCGAGGCGGAAGACGGCGGGGTCGAAGCTCGCCGCGGAGCCTCCGCGAGGAAATGCGCGGCGCATCCCTGCGTTATCGGGGCACGAGCGGGCGCTTTGCGCCAACAGGAGTGGTACCGCGGAAAAAGTTCCGTCTCCCTATGGGGAGGCGGCTTATTTTTTAGAATGACGGCATCATGGAGGGTACTATGGTTGAACGATACGATCACGATGCGATCGAGCTTAAATGGCAGCGCCGATGGGCCGAGGCGCGCTGCCACGAGGCGCGCGAGGACAGTGCGAAAAAGAAGTTCTACGGCCTGATCGAATTCCCCTATCCTTCCGGGCAGGGGCTGCACGTCGGCCACCCGAGGCCGTTCACGGCCATGGACGTCATCTGCCGCAAGCGCCGCCTCGAGGGCTACAACGTGCTCTTCCCCATGGGCTACGACGCGTTTGGCCTGCCCACGGAGAATTACGCCATTAAGACAGGCATCCACCCGACGGTGGTGACCGCAGAGAACATTAAGCGCTTCCGCGCACAGCTGAAGCGCCTTGGCTATTCCTTCGACTGGAGCCGCGAAGTGAGCACCTCCGACCCGGAGTATTATAAATGGACGCAGTGGATTTTCCTCAAGCTCTACGAGAAGGGGCTTGCGTATAAAGCGGAAATCCCCATCAACTTCTGCACGTCCTGCAAGGTCGGCCTCGCCAACGAGGAGGTCGTGGACGGAAGCTGCGAGCGCTGCGGCGGCGAGGTCGTGCAGATGGTGCGCAGCCAGTGGATGCTCAAAATCACCGCCTATGCGCAGAGGCTCATCGACGACCTCGATACGGTCGATTACATCGAGCGCGTGAAAATCCAGCAGAAAAACTGGATTGGCCGCAGCGAGGGCGCGGAGGTGGACTTCGCCATCGACGGCGAGAAAGACAGGCTTCGCGTGTTCACGACGCGGCCGGATACGCTTTTCGGCGCGACGTACATGGTCATGAGCCCTGAGCATCCCTTTGTGGAAAAATACCGCGGCCGCATCAAAAACTGGGACGCGGTGCTCGCCTATCGCGCCGAAGCCGGCCGCAAGAGCGAGTTCGAGCGCACGGAGCTGGTCAAGGACAAGACCGGCGTACCGCTCATTGGCCTTGAGGCAATCAACCCCGCCACGGGGAAGAACATTCCCATTTGGATTTCCGACTACGTGCTCATGAGCTACGGAACGGGCGCCATCATGGCCGTGCCCGGACATGATGCGCGCGACTATGAATTTGCCAAGACCTTCACCCTGCCCATCGTAGAGGTCGTCGCGGGCGGGGATATTGAAAAAGAAGCGTATACCGACTGCGAGCGCGGCCGCATGGTCAACTCCGGCTTTCTCGACGGCATGGAGGTCAACCAAGCCAAGAAAGCCATCACCGACTACCTGATCGAGAAGGGCATCGGCGTGCGCAAGGTCAACTATAAGCTGCGGGACTGGGTCTTTGCGCGGCAAAGGTACTGGGGCGAGCCCATCCCGCTGGTCAAGTGCGAGCAATGCGGCTGGGTGCCGCTGCCCGAGAGCGAGCTGCCTCTGGAGCTGCCCATGCTCGAGGATTTCTCCCCCACGGACGACGGAAGCAGTTGCCTCGCCCGCGCGAAGGACTGGCTGCACACCTCCTGCCCCAAATGCGGCGGCCCTGCGGTACGCGAGGCGGACACCATGCCCAACTGGGCGGGTTCGAGCTGGTATTTCCTGCGCTACACGGACCCGCATAACGATAAGGAGCTGGCCGGCCGGGACAGGCTCGATTATTGGACGCCCGTGGACTGGTACAACGGCGGCATGGAGCATACGACGCTGCACCTGCTGTATTCCCGCTTCTGGCACAAGTTCCTCTACGACTTGGGTGTCGTGCCGACCTCGGAACCGTATATGAAGCGCACGAGCCACGGCATGGTGCTCGGCGAAAACGGCGAGAAGATGAGCAAATCCCGCGGCAACGTGGTCAACCCGGACGATTATATCCGCGAGCACGGCGCTGACGCCTTTCGCATGTACATCATGTTCATGGGCGCGTTCGACCAGCCCATCCCCTGGAATTCGCAGGGCACGAAGGGCTGCCGCCGCTTCCTCGAGCGCGTGTGGCGCCTGCAGGATATGATAAGCCCCGAGGGGGACGTGCGCGATTGCCTCAAGGCCTCCCTGCACGGCTGCATCAAAAAAGTCGGCGAGGACATCGAGCGCATGAAGTTTAACACCGCCATCGCCGCGCTGATGGGCTTCGTCAACGACGCGTACGCGACAGGCGCTATCACCCGCGAGGAGCTGCGGACGCTTTTGATCCTGCTCGCCCCGTTCTCCCCGCACATCGCGGAGGAGATGAACGAGGTGCTCGGCCTCGGCTGCCCGCTGTATGAGGCGGAGTGGCCAACTTACGACGAGGCCGCCCTCGTCGAGGACAGCATCGAGCTCGGCGTGCAGATCAACGGCAAGGTGCGCGCGCGCGTGACCGTCCCCGCAAACACCGAAAGCGGCGAAATTGAAAAGCTCGTACTCGCGAGCGAGGAGGTCAGGCCCTTCCTCGAGGGAAAGACCGTGCGGAAGGTCATCGTCGTGAAGAACGTCGTGAACATCGTCGTCGGATGAGAGGGCGATCGACCTGTAATGGGGGCGGATATTAAATCCGCCCCTTCTGTTGCGGTGCGCCTTTCTTTTTTGGTATGATGGTCGGGAAAACGGAAATCCATCGTTGAGGCCGGATAACAATGAAGATTGAAATCGAAAGCAACATATTGCGTTATTACCTGCGCAACGTATATTTCATCAACGGGACCGCGTACGCGGGCAAATCGACCATGGTTGCCATGCTCGCGAAAAAGTACGACATGGTTCACTGCGGCGAAAACTATCACAGCCGGAACAGCGGCGCGTTCGTCACGCCCGAATGCCAGCCGAATCTCGGATATTTTCAAACGATGAAGGACTGGCAGGAGTTTATAAACCGCACGCCGGACGAATACGCGCGCTGGATAGATGGCACCTCAAGGGAGGCCGCGCAAATTGAAATCATGGAGCTGCTGCGCATCCCGGATGGCCAAAGGGTCATTGCGGATACAAACATACCGTTGGAAATGCTGCGCGAGATATCCGACTATCATCATGTGGCCATCATGCTTTCCCCGCAATCGATGTCGGTGGAACGGTTTTTCGACAGGGAGGACGCCGAAAAACAGTTTTTGCTCAGGCAGATCCGGCTCGCGGATGACCCCCAAAAAACCATGGCGAATTTCAAAAACTGCATGGCGGAAATCAACAGCAGGGAACGCTACGACGAATTCTTAAACAGCGGCTTTTTCACAATCCTCCGGGAGGATACCGGGGCGGATACGCGCCTTGAAACCATGAACAGACTGGCGGCGCATTTTCAACTGGAAGTTTTGTAAATTCCGATTCAGGGGATGTAAATCGTATACGATATTATAATAATCAATATGAAGCTGTGTTCCCCCACGGAAATGCGCGTTTGGGTATTTCGCCCGGATAGGGCTTCCTGATTTCGATCAGGTTCTGCGCGTCGTAGCCGCGGCGCGCTCAGAATCTCCCATATGTGCCGGTTTGATTGTAATCATGCCGATTCTCCAAAAGAATCCTTTTTTCGTATTGTACCATGTCGGATATGCCCGCCGTAAGCAGGGTTCCAACTTCCAGTCCAGCCCAAGATTGTTAATAATCATTGACGAAATGCCCGGGACAATTGCAAATTTTAGGCGGAGCGGCTAAAATGAAGCATACCTTTTCGAGAAAAACCGCTTTATCGGAGGCGTATTTGAGCAATCGCATACAAAAGTCAATCAAGCGCATGGCCAAGCGCGCCGTGCTCTCCATACGGAAATTCCGTGCATCCTGGCACCGCGCAGGTATGAAGAAGCGCGCGCTGTTCGTCGGCTCCGCGTCGGGTGTGGTTGTGATGGTCGCCGTTCTGGTCGTGCTGCTCGCATCCTCCGGCAAGGCCGAGGCGGTCGCACCCATGACGACGGACGCAGGCGGCGCGCTCTTCACCAACGTGGAAAACATAAGCGGCGCGGGCGTCGTGGACATCACGCCCTCGCCCACGCCCAGGATCACGCCCACGCCGACTGCCCCGCCCACGCCCTCGCCCACGCTCAACCCCATCCTTCGCCGCGGCATCGAGGATGAGCGCGTCACACGCTTGCAGAATCGCCTCATCGAGCTTGGCTACCTCTCCCTCGACGAGCCGACGCTCAAGTTCGGCCCCGCCACGGAACAGGCTGTCAAGAGCTTCCAACGGCAGGTCAACTTCACAAAGTATTTCATCGACCTTGGCGTTAAACTCGACGAGGACGGTCAGGCAGGCCCGAGCACGCTCGATATCCTTTACGGCGAAAGCGCGCCCAAATACTGCGTTGTGCTCGGCATGAGCGGCTCCGACATCGATGACGTGCAGCAGCAGCTCGTGGATCTCGGCTACATGGACAAGATCACCGGCTATTACGGGACGACGACGGTCGACGCGCTCAAGTCCTTCCAGGAGGAGAACAGGCTTTCCGCGGATGGCATGTGCGGGCCGGATACATTCAACCTGCTATACAGCGACGAGGCGAAGGAAAGTCCGAACAAGCGCCACGCCGCGCGCACCAAAGCGAACATAGACAAGATGATCTCCGTCGCCAAGGATCAGCTCGGCGACCCCTACGTGCTCGGCAACAGGGGGCCGAACAGCTTCGATTGCTCCGGCCTCGTGTACTACTGCCTCAATCAGGCGGGCAGCAACAGGCGCCGCCTGAGCGCCGCGGGCTACGCGCAGGTATCCGACTGGGAAAAGATTTCCGACATCAACGACCTCAGGAAGGGCGATCTGATCTTCTTCTACAGCAATGATTATTCCAAGATCGGCCACGTGGGCATCATACTCAACAGCAGCGAGATGATCGACGCATCCAACAGCAACGGGAAGGTCGTGCGCCGCGAGTACAAGACAAAATACTGGAGCGAGCACTTCTACTGCGGCAGGAGGCCATGGTGATGGGCGGGCTGATCGTGCGCAATCTGCGTGCCGTCGTGACCTGCGACGGCGCGGATCATGTATATGAGAACTGCGACCTGCTCGTTGAGGGCGGCGTCATAACGGCCATCGGGCAAAACCTCGGCGCGCCTGAGGGTTGCGGGGAAATTTCGGGCGCGGGCATGCTCTGCTACCCCGGCCTCGTGAACACCCACCACCATCTCTACCAGTATTTTTCGAGGAACCTGCCGGATGTGCAGAACATGGAGCTGTTCGACTGGCTACACGCGCTCTACGAGGTATGGAAAAACCTCGATCGCGCGGTTGTGCGCGACTCGTCGCTGTGCGCCCTCGGAGAGCTTGTAAAGAACGGCTGCACGACCTGCTTCGACCACCACTATGTTTTCCCCCGCGCTGCAGGAGACCTGATCATCGACGAGCAGTTTCGCGCGGCCGAAGACATCGGCCTTCGCATGTGCGCCTCGCGCGGCAGCATGGATTTATCGAAAAAGGACGGCGGCCTCCCGCCGGACAGCGTCGTGCAGACCATCGGCGAAATCCTGCGCGACAGCGAGCGCCTCATCGATGCGTATCACGACCCCACGGCGGGCTCGATGCGACAGATTGCGCTTGCGCCGTGCTCTCCTTTTTCCGTATCGGGCGAGCTGATGCGGCAAAGCGCTATTCTTGCGCGCGAAAAGGGTGTGCGGCTGCACACGCACCTCGCGGAAACCGCGGATGAAGTCAACTATACGCTCGCGCGCTTCAACATGCGCCCGCTCGACTATATGGAAAGCCTCGGCTGGATGGGGCCGGACGTATGGTACGCCCACGGCATCCACTTCAACGATGAGGAGATCGCCCGCCTCGCCGCAACCGGCACGGGCGTCGCCCACTGCCCCATCTCCAACATGAAGCTTTCCTCCGGCGTGGCTCGCATCCCGGATATGCTCGCCGTGCGCGTGCCCGTCGGCCTTGCGGTGGACGGCAGCGCTAGCAACGACGGCTCGAATCTGCTCGAGGAAATCCGCGTGGGCTTCCTCCTGCACAGGCTTACCTGGGGCAAGCGCGCGCCCTCGGGCTACGACATGCTCAAAATTGCGACCGCGGGCAGCGCAAGGCTGCTCGGAAGGGCTGACCTCGGCTCCCTCGAAGTTGGCAAGCGCGCGGATTTCTTCCTTATCGACAGCAACCGCCTTGAACTCGTCGGCGCGCGGCTCGACCCGAAGAGCATGCTCGGCACCGTGGGCTTGCGAAACGGGGTGGATTGGACATTTGTCGAGGGGAAGGCCATCGTCAAGAACGGCAGGCTGGCCAATGTGGATGAGGAAGCGCTCGCAAAAAGGGCAAATCAGACCGTGGGAAGGTATCTGGGGAGGGCGTAGGCCGGGGCATTCCGGCAGCACCTGTCACATCAAATGAAATGGGGGACATGCTATGTTTCAGTTCTTCCGCCGGAAAAAACAAACGCCTTCCGTCTGCTGCCGTTTTACCACAGGAAAAAACCCCGACAAAACTTTGCTCAAGACCTATACCGACACGGAGCATCTGAGCCGATTCCTCTTCAGATGCAACGAGTGCGGATGCCTCTTCTTCTATGAATTCTATGAAATAGTCGATTATAGCGGCGACGGCGATGACAAGATCTATACGACATTCATCCATGTTGAGGATGAGCGTGACGCCGATTCTTTCGCCTACCTCCCCCCGTTTGATTTGCTGATGGAAATGAGCAAGCGGCCGCACATAAAAGACTGAATAGAACGTCGGAATATTTATGGCGGAAATTCTTCTTTGACGATATGGCTGCCGCTGGCATGACGGGAAACCTCGACACGCGGCGTTGCCTATAATGGGCACTCCAACTGGCAGTCACACGGTTCCCGCTCCACATGCGCCCGATTGTATTCAAGCGCCTCAACACAGCCCATCGCCCGGTAAAACGCCTGACTTTCAACCGATGAATGGGCGGAAATATACAGCTTTTGCGCTCCGTGCCGCTTTACCCACCCCTTTGAGAGCCGGAACAGCTCCCGGCCGATTCCCTTTGCGCGCATATCTTGCGAAACATGGATGTTGGATAAGTCGAGGTATTCCCTGTTTTTTCCGAATAAGCCGGGTTCGACGGAAGAAAAGCCTTTCAGCTCCCTGTTCGCGAACGCGCCGAACACGATGCCGCCGTTCATCGCGGTATTTTTCAATTGAACCGCCAATGTTCGGTATTCTTCTTCGTTCCAGTCGTCCGTAAACGCAATGTCTCGAATCTGCCATGCGCCGTCGATCTTTCGCCAGCACTGGGATACCGTCTGGCGGCGCACGAAATGAGCGAACAGTCCGGGATTTATCGTTTCCGCTTTCAGTTCGATATACTTCACGCTTGCCCTCTTTCAATATGAATCGTGCGCAGCATTCAATATCCGGCAAATTCCGGTTGACTTCGCTTGAGTATATCAAAAAGCGCAGCGTGCTGCAATAAATTGTATATTCGCCTTGTGGGTTGAAAAAGCGCCGCGCCTCAACTATAATAGCCATGGAAACACGACTTCTTAATCGGAGGGCAGCATGATACAGTTTGATCTCATCCGCAAAACGGATCCCGAAACCGCCGAGGCCATGGAGCTTGAGCTCCAGCGCCAGCGCGACCACCTCGAGCTTATCGCAAGCGAAAACTTCGTATCCGAAGCCGTCATGGCGGCGATGGGCAGCCATCTGACCAACAAATACGCCGAGGGCTACCCCGGCAAGCGCTATTACGGCGGCTGCGAGTGCGTGGACATCGTGGAGAACCTCGCGCGCGAACGCGCGTGCAGGCTCTTCGGCGCGGAGTACGCCAACGTCCAGCCCCACTCCGGCGCGCAGGCGAACCTCGCGGTCTACTTCGCGCTGCTCAACTATGGCGACACCATACTAGGCATGAGCCTTTCTAACGGCGGCCACCTTACGCACGGCAGCCCCGTCAACATGAGCGGCAAATACTTCCACGTCGTGCCCTACGGCGTGCGGCCCGAGGACGAGCGCATCGATTACGACCAGGTGCGCGCACTCGCGCTTGAGCACAAGCCCAAGATGATCATCGCGGGCGCGTCGGCATATCCCCGCGCCATTGACTTTTCGAAGTTCCGCGAAATCGCGGATGAGGTCGGCGCGCTGCTGATGGTGGATATGGCACACATCGCGGGCCTCGTCGCGGGCGGGCTGCACATGAGTCCCGTGCCATATGCGGACATCGTCACCACCACTACGCACAAGACGCTGCGCGGCCCGCGCGGCGGCCTGATCCTGTGCCGCGAGCAGTACGGCAAGGCCATCGACAAGGGCATCTTCCCCGGCACGCAGGGCGGTCCGCTGATGCATGTGATCGCGGCCAAGGCCGTGTGTTTGCAGGAGGCGCTGCAGCCCTCGTTCAAGGAATACCAGCAGCGCGTCGCCGACAACGCGCAGGCGCTCGCAAAGGGTCTCACTTCGCGCGGCGTGAAGCTCGTTTCCGGCGGTACGGACAATCACCTCATGCTCGTGGACCTCGGCTCCGACGGGCGCACAGGCAAGGAGGTCGAGGCGCTGCTCGACCGCGCCAACATCACGGCCAACAAAAACACCGTCCCCACAGAAACGCGCAGCCCCTTCGTCACCAGCGGCATACGCCTTGGCACCCCCGCCGTCACCACGCGCGGGCTTGATGAAGCGGATATGGACGCCGTCGCGGGTTTCCTCGCGCGCATCGTCTTCGAGGGCGAGGCAGCCGTGGCCGAGGTCAAGGAGGGCGTCGTCGCGCTCACGAAGAAGTATCCGATGTACGAATAAAGCATCCGGCACAGAATCGGGGCGCGGCCAAACTGCCGCGCCCTTTTGAGTTTCCGTCCCGGAAGATCAACCGAACAAATAATACAGCGCGCTCGGGAAAATCAGGTGGATGAGCAGGAACAGCACGATCAGCAGCACCGAGCGCCTGTGCCAGAGGAACAAACCCTTCTTCCGGAGCTTATAAAACAGGAAGCCCAATATCGCCGTCGCGAGGATCGAAAGCGCGACCAGTGCGCCCGTATGCGGCCGGAAGGCTCCCAGTGCGAGGTAGCCGTGGATGAAGCCGATCAGCAGGATCGCGCCGCCGAGGGGCTTGTGGATCGTCCGCAGGGCCTTGATGGTTTTGGCGTACGCGCCGCCCTTGAGATGAAACAGGCGCTCGTTGAGAAAGCGAAGCCAGAACGGCGCCGTCATGACCAGCAGCAGCCCCGCGTTCAGCCATCCGAGTATCCGGTACATAGCATCCCCCTTCCTTCAGTCCGCAAGCTTGCCGACCACCGGCAGGCCCTTGAGCTTCGAGAGCCCGTGCGGCGAAATGTTCTTGATTTCATCCGTCAGATCCTGCCCGGCCGAGTAGCCGTTGTGCTCGCCGTCCTTCCACTGCGGCACGTCCGTCACGTCGTAAACGACGCCGTCGATTGCAATGTACGCGGGGTTTCCGTCCTTGCCGTCGTATTTGGCAAGCTCTTCGAGCGTCAGCACCAACTCTTCCTCCCCCGCCGGGGGCGCGTCCGTTTGCGCGGTCAGGCCGTCCCCTTTGGTGCAGCCGCAAAACGCGAGCGTTAAAGCTAGGAGAAGCGCAGTCAAAAGAAAATGCGTGCGTTTCATAGCGTCTCCTTTCACATGAGGCGTATTGGTTCATATGCCGTTGTGCCTTGTTTTTCCGACACCATTATACCTGAACAAAGCTTCATAAGGAAGCGGGTAAATGACATCATCTCCCAAAAAATATCGCGGCGCGGGCGGGCGGCAAGGCGGGCCTTTCAGCGCGACTGCGCTCGTTTGCCCGCGCGAATATATTCGCTTTTTCCGTTGACAATGCGCGTATGCGGTGCTATAGTATGTACGAAATCCGAGTAATATAGTAGGAATTGGGGTGACGCGATCGTGATGCTTTCGACGAGGGGCCGCTACGGGCTCAAGGCGATGATCGATCTCGCGGCCGCATACGGGGAAACCCGGTTGAGCACCGCCGCGCTCGCGCAGATTCAGGGCGTGAGCGATACCTACCTTGAGCAGCTCGTAAGCGCGCTCAAAAAAGCGGGGCTTGTTGTATCCACGCGCGGTGCACAAGGCGGATACGAGCTCGCGCACGCGCCCGAGGAGATCACAATCAATCAGGTGCTGCGCGCCCTTGAGGGCGACACCATACTCATAGACTGCGTGAGCGCGACCAAGGTTGACTGCCTCAACGCCTGCTCCTGCTCAACGCGGCCGCTCTGGCTTAAACTCCAGAGCCGCATCAACGAAGTGCTCGACTCCACCACTTTGAAGGACATGGCGGACGATTACATGATACAGCTTGAAAGGAGCACCGATGAAGAGAATCTATCTTGACAACGCCGCCACCACGGCGCTCTCCCCAAAGGTATTGGAGGCGATGATGCCCTACCTCACGGAGATCTACGGCAACGCCTCGAGCCCGCATTGGTTTGGGCAGGAGGCGCGGCGCGGCGTTGAGGCCGCCCGGGAAAAGCTTGCGAAGGCCCTCGGCGCGGACCCCTCGGAAATTGTGTTTACCGGCGGCGGCACGGAGAGCGACAACACCGCCCTCTTCGGCGCGGCTGAAAAATATAAGAAAAAAGGCAACCACATCATCACGACCAACGTGGAGCATCACGCGGTGCTGCACACCTGCGAAGCGCTTGAGAAGAGGGGCTATGAAGTCACCTACCTCCCCGTGGACGAATACGGACTCGTGACGCCCGAGCAGGTCGCAGCCGCCATCACGGACAGAACCATACTCGCCTCGATCATGTTTGCCAACAACGAGGTGGGCACGATTATGCCCATCCCCGAGATCGCGAAAGTCTGCCGCGAAAAGGGCGTGCTGCTCCACACGGACGCGGTGCAGGCCGTGGGTCACATCCCCGTAAACGTGAAGGAAATGGGCATCGACATGCTCTCTCTCTCCGCGCACAAATTCCACGGGCCCAAGGGCGTGGGCGCGCTGTATTTGAAAAAAGGCGTCCGCCTGCCAAGTTATGTCGTGGGCGGTGAGCAGGAGAAGGGCCGCAGGGCAGGTACGGAGAACGTCGCGGGCGTCGTGGGTCTGGGCGCGGCCATAGAGCTCGCGGTCGCCAACATGGATGAGAACGCCGCGCGCATGACAAGGCTTCGCGACAAGCTCATCAGCGGCATTTTCGAGACCATCCCCGAGGTCAAACTCAACGGACATCCGGCGAAGCGTCTGCCCAACAACGCCAACGTGAGCATCAAATACATCGAAGGCGAATCGATCCTGCTCATGCTCGACATGCACGGCATCGCCGCGAGCTCCGGCTCCGCCTGCACGAGCGGCTCGCTCGACCCCTCGCACGTGCTCCTGGCGCTCGGATTGCCGCACGAGGTCGCGCACGGTTCGGTGCGCATGTCGCTGAGCGACGATACCAGCGAGGAGGAGATCGACTTCGTGCTCAAGGCCCTGCCCGAGATCGTCAAAAAGCTTCGGTTCATGAGCCCGCTGTGGAAGGATTCCGTCGAATAAAGGAGGAGAAGGATATGTACACCGAGAAAGTTTTGGATCATTTTTCGCATCCGCGCAACATGGGTGAGATGCAGGACGCCAACGGCGTGGGCATGGTGGGCAACGCCAAGTGCGGCGACATCATGCAGATTTTTCTGAAGATCAGCGACGAGGGCGTTATTGAGGATGTTTCCTTCAAAACCTTTGGCTGCGGCGCGGCCATCGCGACCTCGAGCATGGCCACGGAGCTCATCAAGGGCAAAAAGGTCGAGGATGCGCTTAAGCTTTCAAATTCGGCCGTCGTGGAGGCGCTCGAAGGGCTGCCGCCGCAGAAGATACACTGCTCCGTGCTCGCCGAAGAGGCCGTTAAGGCCGCGGTTGAGGATTATTACAAGCGTAGGGGCGAACCTGCGCCCGAGGGAATCGAACATAAGCACACCGAGCATTGACAAATGCCCCGGGAACCTTGATAAAACATAAATTTCCATGCACGCGCGCGCTTTTTCGTGGGAAAGCTAGATTTAGCTTACTGCGTGAAAGGAGCGAATTCATGAAAGCGATTACCTTTGTGGCGGGACTCGCCGCAGGCATGGCAGTGGCGACGGCCGCTGTAACCGCGATGTACCCGGATGTGTCGCGCCGGATGCTGCGCGATTCCAAGAGGATGTGGCGCAACGGAAAACGAACGGCCTCTCGCCTGGGCGATATCCTCAACTGAACCTTGGAAAAAGCGGCAACAGCCGCTTTTTTCAGACATGAACGCACCATAAATTGAGCGGCGCTGCTCTTTCTTTTCCCTGCGCCATCTGTTATAATTTGTATATGATTCAGTCAGGGAGGTGCCTCCGAATGACCGACAAAACCAACGAGACCATGTATTTTCGCATGCCGCGCGAGGACAGCAAGGCCCACGAGGTACTTATGAACGTATATGCCTCGATGCGCGAGCGGGGCTACGACCCGGTCAACCAGATCGTAGGCTACCTCATTTCGGGTGACCCGACCTACATCACGAGCTACAACAACGCGCGCTACCGCATATGCAGCCTCGAGCGCGACGAGCTGCTCGAGGAGCTTGTGCGCTTCTATGTGCGCGCGCAGGACGCCGCAACGGTCGAGAAAAGCGAAAATACCCGCAACGAATAAACCCCCGCCCCGCCCCAGACATCCGGCGCGGCTGATATCCGCGCCTTTTTTAAGGAGGATGCTTCGATGAAACGCGTGCTTGCGCTGGACGTCGGCGACAAACGCATCGGCATAGCCGTGAGCGACCCCCTCGGCTTCACCGCGCAGGGACTTGAAACCTACGTCCGCACGGGGGATGAAGCGGCCGACGCAGCCTACATCCGCGCGCTCGCCGGAAAGTACGCGCCGGTGCGCCTCCTTTTCGGTATGCCGCGCAACATGGACGGCTCCTATGGCTTCCAATCCGAAAAGGTGAAAGCTTTCGCCGCGCTCGTGCTCGAGGCGTGGGAGGGCGAGCATGCCTTCTTCGACGAGCGTCTCACGACCGTGTCCGCCGAGCGCGTGCTCATTGAGGCCGAACTCGACTGGAAAAAGCGCCGCAAGGTCGTCGACAAGCTCGCGGCGACGATCATATTGCAAGCTTATCTCGATTCGCATCCGGCGCTGTAGCGGGCAGTTTCCCCGCGATTTTGGAGAATCCGCACGGAGGAAACGCGCATGAGCCAGACTGCTAAGATCATCATCGGCATCCTGATCCCCTTCGCGGGTACGGCGCTCGGCTCCGCCGCGGTGTATTTCGTGCGCGGGGAGCTTAACGCGCGCCTCCAGAAGCTGCTGCTGGGCTTTGCCTCGGGCGTGATGATCGCGGCGAGTATGTTCTCGCTGATTCTGCCCGCCATAGATATGGCAGAAGCACAGGGCGTGGTCAAATGGGTGCCCGCTCTGGTGGGCTTCCTCGCGGGCATCGGCTTTTTGCTGCTGCTCGACATGCTCATCCCCCACCTCCACCTCGGTGCGGACGCGCCGGAGGGCCGGCCCGCGCACATCTCAAAATCCGCGATGCTGCTCTTCGCGGTAACGCTGCATAACATCCCCGAGGGCATGGCCGTAGGCGTCGTGTTCGCGGGCGTCATTGCCGGCAACGCGGGCATCACGCTCGCCTCGGCGTTCGTGCTCGCCCTGGGCATCGCGCTGCAGAACTTCCCCGAAGGGGCGATCATCTCGCTTCCGCTTCGCGCAAACGGCATGTCCCGCACGCGCTCCTTCGCCTACGGAACGCTTTCCGGCGCGGTGGAACCCATAGGCGCGTTGGCGACCATACTGCTCACGCGCGTGATGGTACCTATACTGCCGTATCTTCTGTGCTTCGCCGCGGGCGCGATGATCTACGTCGTCGTCGAGGAGCTCATCCCCGAGGCGCAGCAGGGCGAGCACAGCAACATCGGCACCCTTGGCACGGCGCTCGGTTTCGCGCTGATGATGGTGCTCGACATCGCGCTCGGCTGAGCGTAAAACGCGGCGAAATCAGGGTTGACAAGCGATGTGCGAGCACTTATAATATCCCTTGCGGTTCGAAAAAATCGCGTATCCCGCGGTCATGGCGGAATTGGCAGACGCGTACGTTTGAGGGGCGTATGGGCAACCGTATGAGTTCAAGTCTCATTGACCGCACCACCTTATCAACACCGGTTGATACAATAAAACCCGTCTTGAAGAAAGGCGGGTTTTGTTGTATAGGGCGGAAAAAGCTTAGGTTTTCTGGGATTTTTGGATGTTGGGATGGTTTCTTTGCTCGATGGTTGTTTCCCGCTTCAGACGTTTTTCTGCCTTGGATTATCGCCTTTAAACGAGTTGCGGAGGATTTGAAACTGGGAGGGACAAACGTTCAATAGTGTATGAAACGTTCAATAATACAGGCGCAATCTAGGTTTTTACTTGTTTGTGGCTTTGTACCGGTTGCATGGTTAGTTTTTTGCCTAATCCATATGATTTGCGTCAAGTTTCAGGCAATACTAGGCTATTATGATTTGTTGCTTTTTCATCGTTCCCCTCAGCAGCAACCCGAGGGCCATCGCGCTTTGAACTGTATCTTGACGGCTTTCTGGTTTTCCTATTTTCATTTTTGACGATGTTGCTCCGGCGCTCTTTTTCCTCTTGCACTGCTGAAAACATTTCGTGCGTTATAATCCCCGGGTGGTTCTCTACGGAAATGAACTGATCTCTTTCTCCCGAGTCATTCACCTTGCGCACGGTTTCGGGGAAGCCCGCATTATACGTCTTGAAAACGATGACGTCGCCGGTGTATTTTTCATTACTCAGAATGACGTCTACGCTGCGTTTGCACCATCCATCTTTTCCGGACGGAGATTTTACGCCTCGAATTTCAAGCTCGCGAACAATACCGACCACGCTATAACCTTGAAGATATAAATCAAAGATCGAGCGCACGATACCGGCTTCGTATTCATCGATTTGAAGGTTTCCGTTATAGTCGTGGGTATAGCCGTAACATTTACGATTCAAAATCGCCGCGGTCCCATTCTCGACCCTGCGCTGAATCCCCCAGCTGATATTTCCGCTTCTCGCCTTGCTTTCCTCCTGCGCGACGGTTTCAATCAGCGAGATCACGAACGTGCTGCGCGGCTCTTTGGTGCTCAAGTCTTCCTGGTCAAAACAAATCTCGACATTGCATGCGCGAGCTTCATTAATAGCAGTAAGCGTATCGACGATATTTCGGCCGAAGCGGCTTATGCTCTTGGTAACGATGATATCCAGTTTCTTATCCCGGCAGTCCTGAAGCATCCGCTGGAATTCGTCGCGGCTCGAGGCATTGGCGCCCGATTTCATATCAAGATAAATATCGACGAGATACCAGCCCAGCGTGCGGGATACCTTTCTCGTCAGCCATGACAGTTGAGTCGCGAGGCTGTTGAGCTGCTCTTGACTCTTTGTGCTGACCCGGCAGTATATGCCCACGCGGTGGGTGAATTGCGGCACAGGCTGGATTACGGTTACTTTTCGTCCGTTTGGCATATGAGTAAGTTTCCTTTGCCGGCGGCAAGCGCCTTATTCTTTCGCCGGGCCTGCGCCGGGCTGTTTCGCGAGTCTGCGCCGGCAGGCGGCGAGCTCGTCCAGCATCGCGGGGCGGCGCTTATGCGCTTCAGCCAGCTCGTCAATCAGCGCGAGGGCCTGCCCCGTCCCTCCCGCCGCGCTCAATTCCCGAATGGACGCGCATACACTTTGATACGCGCGCCTTTCCGCGGCGCTTGCCGCCATACGCACGATTTCTTCCCGATAGGTGCGGTAGATTTCGTCCGGTGCGGACGCGGCCAGCGCTTTGCCGTACTGGAACACCGCCGCGGGTTCCTTGCGGACCTCTTCCAGCAGCAGCCGCCACTCGCCCTCCGCATGAAGGATGTGCATCAGCATATGCCTTGGCAGCGCGACTTGGTAGCGCGCGCGGATCGCCGGATAAACGCCGCTCCATGCCTCGCCATAGAGGGCTTTCATCCGCAGATAATATTGCAGCTCGCCCCGACAGACGAGCGCGTCAGCCACTTCGATCTGTTTCCCGGTTTCTCCGGTCGCTGCGTAGATATCAAACAGCAAATGCCGCCACGCATCCTCGCCTCCATAGAGGCGAATCTCCCTGTCCGCCCGTTCGAGGCACAGGCGCTCGGCGTTTTGATACGCGCCGGCTTCCATATCCTGCCGCACGGCGAGCATCCTCATCTCGTCGATATCGAGATGCTCGTCGATGAATGCGCGCGCCGCCTGTCCGCCCTCCAGAATCTCTATCGCCTTCAGGCGCACCATAGCTTCCTCATGCCGGGTATACGACGAGGATGCGTACTTCTTTTGCGCTTCCCGCTGCCTGAGCACGCCCAATGCCGCGTCCAGTTGCGAAACGTTCCGGCGCGTCACCAGCAAAGCCGCGATCTCCAGAATGCCGTAGCTCCAGTCGCTCCAGCCGTCCAACGCTTTCCCAAGCGCTTCCTTGCACAGCCTTTCATAACAGCGCTTTTGCGCCGCTGTGTCCTCGGACGCGGCTAATTTCCTGCAGATATCCTCAAGCAGCTCCATCGCCTGACCGATGACCTCGACCAGGCTTCCGGAGCTGGAATCCGCGCCGGAGGCGAGCTTGATGCCCGCGATCAGCACATACAGCGCAAGTTCAAAGGCAATGGCGGGAGAACGCTCCGCGTACAGCGATTCTATCGTATCGAGGCAATCCTCCATTTCCAGGCAGATGGCGTTGCAGCCTCTATAATCGATAAATCCCTGCTTTGTATTACGGCGAATCGCAATTCGTATCCGCTCTTTGACTGCGTCCAAGGCTTCCCGAAGATCCGGCGCGCCCAAACGCATCAGCACCTCGGCGCGGAAGCCGTCGTCCCATTCCGCTCTTTTCCGGATCGCGTCGTGCAGTTGTTCCCTGCTTGCCGCGCACAGAGCAGCCTCGAGTTTATCCTGCACAACCGATTCCCCGCCCTGATCCATTCGCATCTTTCTCCCTTCAGAAAAGGATTAGCCTACCTTTGTTTTCGACTGACGCCGTAGCCATATGCCTTTATTATATCAAAAAATCCAGCCGCCACAATGTTTTTTCGCGATGTGCCTAAATCGATATTTTTGCCTATGCTGTTCATAACAGTTAAGGTAATTGATACAATCGTATCAGTTATCTTAACGTTTTTTTATGC